>CAYYGL010000025.1:0-18033 GCA_964471235.1 uncultured Calditrichaceae bacterium | reverse complement strand
GCAATTGCTCCGCTTCCCGTTTCAACTCCTCTTCCGACATATTCTTCCATGTTGGATATTTCAATCGGCGAAGCTGCTTCATTAATGTTTCAAATTGAGATTGGGCAGCCGACTGCCGCCGGTGCTGCTCACTGAGCTGTTTCTGAAGGCGGTCTTTGTCCTTCTGAAATGATTCCATCTCTACCGCCAACTTCTCCTGCCGCTGCTCCAACTCGCTTATCTTCTGTTCAATTTCCCGCGCCGACTGAACAGCCCGATCCGCGGCGTTCCGGTCATCCGGGGAAAACCCCTCCCAGCGAAACGCCTTCTGGTGTGCCTCCCGTTTCTCCTTTAACAACGTCTGCTGTTCCTGCAAATTTTTTAATTGCTTCTGCCGGGTGTTCCATTCCCCGGCAATTTCTCCCAGATCCCGCCGGATGGTGTTCACTGCCGTCAGTTTGTCAGTTAAAAGCTTCTGATCTGCCTCCATCTTCTCCAATTGAGCACGGACTTTCCCCGGCTTTAATTTGCGGGGATGTTCCGTGGAACCGCACAACGGACACGGCTCCCCTTTTTTAAGCTTTGCCGCATAGCCCTCCAGACCGGCTTGAAACCGCAAATGAGCTATCTCGCTATCAATTTCTTTCAGCCGCTCCTCCAACTCCCGATGGAGTTCATCCAATCGCTGGAGCAAATCCGGGATGGGCAGATGGCGTTCCAGCGGGGTAATAATGTTTTCCAGCACCGGTTCATCCAGCAGCCGGTTTTTCCGGATCGCCAATTTATCAATCGCAGCGGATTGTTCCGCCAGCGCCTCTTCCGTTTTTGCCAGTTCCCCGTTCAGCACCTCCGCGGTATGATGCCACTGCTGAAGCGCCATCAATTGTGCGTGTTCCGGCAGGGTTTTTCGCAGTTGCTTAATCTCCGCGGCGATTTCCCTGCTGTCGGTTTTCGCCCGGGAAATTTTGCCCTCCGTTTCCGCCAGCTCCGTCTGACACCCCTCTACAGTTTCCGTGTAGGTCGCAACCTGCTCCTCCAGCCGCTTAAGCTGGAGAACGATGTCAAATTCCCTGGCTTCAGAAAGCAATTCCTCCCGTTTTTCATATTGTTTCTTTAATTCCTGAAACATGTTGGCTTCCTCTCGAAATTGTTGGTCCCATTGGCTTTTTTGCTGTTCCAGAGCCCGGAGTTCATGGGCGGATGCCTGTTCACGTCGGTTCACCTCATTAAGCTGCTCGATGGCACTCTTGAAATGCTTCACACAATATTCGTATTCTTCCAGCCGCTGCTGCTTGTCCCGGTAGTGCGCTTCCTGCGACTCAAGTTCCTGCAACGCCTTCCGCAGGCGAATCGCTTTCTCCGTTAGTTCCTTTAATTGCTGCCACTCTTTTTCCCGGGCTTCTGTATTGCGCAATGCCTTCTCCATCTCCTCTGCCGCTTCCTGCAAATCACTCAACTGCTTTTTTTTCTCCCTTATCACTCCCCGGGTGACTTCCCCTACTTCCAGCAACTGCCCCTTTAACGACTCCATCTCCTGTTGATTTGCATGGATCAACACCTTTGTTTTTTCCTGTAAATCAAAGCGTTCCAGGTGGAAGAGTTCTTTCATCATTTTGGTGCGATCACCGCCGGTAAGCTGCAAAAATTCCTGGAATTTGCCCTGGGGAATGATGATGGTGCGGCGAAAATTTTCGTAACTGAGGTGTAAAAGTTCCTCTGCCCGCCAATCTTCCGGATGCCACTCGCCGTTTACCTTTCGAAAGGTGCGGCGGGTAGGGGGATTGACTTTCCGAAATTGCTTCCGGTTGCGCTTCCCGGTAACTTCCACCATATATTCTTCCCGGGGGTCCTCCCCGACGGCAAATTGAAACCGGATCAGCAACTCGTTGCTTTTCAGGTTCATCATGTTATAATTGCGATTGTCCTTTTTGCCCAATCGTTCAATATTATCATAAAGGGCATAAGAAATTGCTTCCAGGATGGAAGACTTTCCGCTGCCCACTACTCCGAAAATACCGAACAACTGGGCGTCCATCAGCCGGGTAAAATCAATTTCCTGCTCCTCCCGGTAAGAATACAAGCCCTTCAGGGTTAAGCGAATCGGGATCATCTTTACGCCCCGTGGTTAATCATCTATAAAGGTTGCGTGCTGAATTTTCGATAAAATTGTGAGTTCAATACCGTCATGACGATTTGTGCTGCCGTCAGACATGCATTCCCGGCATCTCATCACGGAGATTTTTTTCGATGTGACCCCCATTACGGGGGGTTAGGACTTGTCAGCAAGCCCCCCCCGGGGGAATGGCTTCGGGACCAGGATGTTCGTCGCACCTGGAACCCAATGAATATACAATTTCAGATGGGTATTTCAAACCGGGGAAAACACTTTGAAAAACACTGCCATCCCGATTTTTTCGGGTTGACCGCAATGTATAATCAATATTTGCTGTATCTCAATAAAACACCTTATTTACTTTGTGAAGGATTTATTCCCGTCATGATCGATGAATTAACTTTTCCATTGGAAAAATCATCGATTGAAGTATAATTTTACGGTTCTAATGCCGAAAATGATCGATATAAACAAAATACACAAAAAGAAGACAAAAGGCATGTTGAAATTTACACGGTCATCCGGGTTATTATTACATCCCACCTCTTTACCGGGGGCTTACGGTATCGGGGAAATGGGGGAAGCCGCCTACCGATGGATCGACTTTTTAGCGGACGCCGGACAATCAATCTGGCAGATTTTACCCCTCGGTCCTACCGGTTACGGCAACTCACCCTATCAAACCATCTCGGTATTTGCCGGTAATCCGTTATTACTGGATATCGTTGATTTAGCCAACCGTGGGTATATCCCCCATAAATGTTTGCAGGAAATACCGTCGTTTCCGCCCGGTAAAGTCGATTTTAATACGCTCATCGACTGGAAGATGCCGATTCTTTTGCAGGTATACCAGAGGTTTAGTGAACACCCGGAGCGCCAGGACCAGGTCGCATTTGAAGAATTTTGTGCGCGCCATGATGAAGCCTGGTTGAATGATTTCAGCTTGTTTGTTGCCCTGAAAAATCACTTCGGCGGAATATCCTGGCATGAATGGAAAGACGAGCTAAAACATCGGGAACCAGTGGCATTAGCCCAATGGGCACAACGGTTAAGGGAGGAGATACAGGGACAAAAATTTCTCCAGTACCTGTTTTTTCAACAATGGCAGAAATTGAAATCCTATGCCAATGAAAAGGGCATCCGCATCCTGGGCGATATTCCCATTTATGTAACCTATGACAGCGCCGATGTATGGGCGAACCAGGAACAATTTTGCCTGGATGAAGACCGGCTGCCCAGGGTGGTTGCCGGGGTGCCGCCGGATTATTTCAGCGAAACCGGGCAGTTATGGGGCAACCCGATCTATGACTGGCAGAAAATGCAGGCGGACGACTTCCGGTGGTGGAAAGAGCGGGTACGAATTACGCTGGATATGGTAGATCTTATCCGTATCGATCATTTTCGGGGGTTTGAAGCGTACTGGGCAGTGCCCTTCGGGGAAGAAACCGCGGTTCACGGCGAATGGCTGAAAGGTCCCGGGGCGGCGTTCTTCGAATCCCTGTTACATCACTTCCGGGAACTTCCGTTTATCGTGGAAGACCTGGGCTTCATCACACCGGAAGTGGAAGCGCTGCGGGATCGCTTTCATTTTCCCGGCATGAAAATTCTCCAATTTGCTTTTGACAGCGGGGCAAAAAATCCGTTTTTGCCCCACAATTTTGATCGGCACTGTGTGGTATATACCGGCAGCCATGACAACGATACCACGGTGGGCTGGTTTGCGAAAATTTCCGGGGAAGAACGGGAGTACTGCATTCAATACCTGGGAGGCCGGCGGGAAGACATTGCCTGGCAATTAATCCGCCTGGGCATGTCCTCCACGGCAATGATGGCAATTTTTCCGGTGCAGGACGTTCTCTCCCTGGGCAGCGAAGCGCGGATGAACCTGCCCGGCGTTCCCAATGGCAACTGGACCTGGCGGCTCCTCCCCGGGCAGCTTACCCAGGAACATGCCCGGAGATTAGCCGAACTCACCGAAATATACGGTCGAACGGAAAACGAGGTACCCGCCCCCCGGCAATAAATTCTCCCTGTTAGACCGCTAATTGGTCCGCGCACCCTCTTTTGCCAGGGGTTCCGGCTTGCCATTTGTCACCGGCTGCGAGGTCACTTTTTGCTGCTCGGATTTCAAATAGGCATGGGTATCATGATATAACGCTCCCTTTGGCAGCCAATCCCAGAACGGTCCCAAATCTCTCTTCATAATATTCAGATAAAAGGAAGGCAGTTCGGTAGTTTCTCCTTCGAAATAGTCCCGGAATGCCAGATCGGCATCCAGCCGGCGGCGCACTTCCCGGTAGTATTTTAAACGCCCGAATCCTTCCGAAGAGATTGCCCGAACCAGGTTCATCCAACGGGGGATGTTCATATCGGTATGCCGGAAGCGATTGGCAATGGAACGCCAGGAAAACGAATAGGCGGTTAAATCGATCACATGATCATAAAACTCGGTCCAGGAATAATGTTTCGGTTTCACATTCATGGCATGGTTGTTATTGAGGAAATGAAACGGAAACGGCAGTACCCGGTTTGTCTCCTGGTATTCCAGGTTAAGCGGCGCCGCCCTGCCAAATGCCGAGAGCAGGGAATACGCCGGGAAGGCTGCCGGACTCATATCCACAAATTTTTTGGTTAATTCAAACGGCGTGCCCCCTTCATCGCAATCCAATCCCAATACAAAATTTGCCTGAACATAGGGCAAATGGCGTAACACCATATTGATATGTTCGGAAACCTGGTGCAGCTTATCCATCCCCTGCTGACTGCCGGTTTTGGACTTGTTGCCCATCTGGTACCAGGATTCGATTCCCGGCAAAATGGCTTTAAACCCGTTCTTCTTTAACCGCTTCAAATGCGGTTCCGACAGCAAGGAAAGGCTGCTTTCGGCAATAAAATCAATGCTGTCGGCTGGCACCGCCTCCTCGATGGTGCCTAGGTAATCATCGAAGCGGATTCCGAAATTGGGATCATGCCATCCCACCCGGGGGCGTTTGAATTTCGTTAACAGAAACTGCAAATCTTCCTTGATGATCGTAAACTCCAGGGGTTGATACGGCACGACGGAATCGATACAAAAACTGCATGTGTACGGGCACCCCATACTGCCGATCATGGGAACAATTTTCAGCAGTGGTGCCTTTTTTAACGTTTGTTCGATGAACTTCCAGCGTTCCTTAACCCCCGGGAGACTGAGCGGCTGTTGATTGGCTGTCAGATGCTGCCCCAACGGACGATGGGGAGAACAATCCGCCAGCACATCCCGAATGATCTGACGATCGGTGAAACCGAGCACATAGTCAAAATATTTCCGGGCATCTTCCGGATAACAGCGAGCATGCGGTCCCCCCAATACCGTCACAGCCCCGCTTGAGCGAAATTTGTTGCTCAGGGCATACGCCAACTGAGCCGCCTGGGTAAATGCCCCAATAAAAATAATATCCACATTCTCCGGTACTTCCCGGGAAAGGTCTTCAAAACCTGTATAACAAACAAAGGTCACCTCATGCCCTTCCTGCTCGCACCATGTGGCAACCACTTGCGGCATAATGCTGGCAAGATTGGCATGCATGATTCGCGCATACAAGGTTTTGGTGGGCGCTTTGGTGACCAAATCGATGATACCGATACGTAGTTTACGCATGGTGCCTCCTGATGTGTAATTGGAAAACCGAATTGTTCACTCTTTTTCTGAATCTGAACTTCGGGTTGCCACAATTCGGTGACGACTGCATACCACCCGAGCACATAGAGATACGGGGGCATGCTCTACTTGATTAAAAAGTCTGGTGATTTGGCACAAACTTCGGTATCCTGATGGTATGGTGCGAAAACCGGTCTTAGGGTACAGAGACTGCCGGTCCTTTACCCAACTGTTTTAAGAAGCGATAGTGCCCGACAATAGCCGAACGCACCGTTGGGTAACTGACGTAAGAGACCTGGAACTCCCGGCATACTTCAGCGACAATCTTGCTGAGTTGCGGATAATGAATATGGCAAACGGTGGTAAAGAGGTGATGTTCAATCTGAAAATTTAAACCGCCCAGGTACCAGGCAGCCAGTTTATTGCGGGGGGCAAAATTAGCGGTGGTTTCCACCTGGTGGATAGCCCATTCGTTTTCTATTGTTCCTTTTTCTGCATCCGGGGTTGGAAACGTATTCCCCTCGGTTGTATGCGCCAGTTGAAATACAACGGATAGTGTGGCACCCAGCACCAGGTGTATGGCAATAAATGCAAGGAGGACATGCAGCAGGGGATGAAAAAACATGGGTAGCACCAGCATATATCCAAAATAAAAAAACTTGGTCAGAAAGAAAAGGGCAGCATCGGAAACAGAAGGCTTGGGTATCCGATGTTCACCGATACGTCGGCTGAAAAACGTCTTAAAATCGCCGAAGGTTATCCAGGAAAGGGTCAGCAGGCTATAAAAAGGTAAGGCATAAAGATGCTGGAAGCGATGGAAAGGACGCCATTCCTGACGGGGACTTAGACGAAACAGCCCGTTGCTGTGGATATCGTCATCCAGTTCATCAATATTGGTATAGGTATGATGGAGCACATTGTGCTTCTGCCGCCATAACATGCTGCTGCCACCGATTAAATCCATGGTGTATCCCATTAACCGGTTAATATGCTTATTTTTAGAAAAACTTTTATGATTGCCGTCGTGCATTACGTTAAATCCTATCAGCACAAACCCCTGGGCAACGGCAAAAGCGGTAATGATTGCCATTACCAGCGAGGTGGAAAAAAAGACCAGCAGCAGGTATGAAACCGCCAGCCAGCTCAACACAATGGCGGCTTTCAGAAACATCCGCCAGTTGCCGGTTTTGGGAATGCCTTTTTCTTCAAAATATCCGTCTACCCGTTGCTTTAAGGTTTTATAAAAACCTACACGGGCAGGAAAACTAACTTTTCTCATTATTATCCTTACTTTCTTGAGATTAAAAATTCAACAGAATTATTCAACTTAAAAATGTGCGCAGCGTTTTACTCCGGGAAATATGCCGAAGCCGCTGAAGCGCTTTTTCTTTTATCTGGCGAATTCGTTCCCGGGTCAGGTTAAACCGTTCGCCAATTTCTTCCAGTGTTAAGGGATGTTCCTGCCCCAACCCGAAATACAATCGTAAAATTTCCGCTTCCCGTTTTCGCAAAGAAGCCAGGGCGCGATTGATTTCGACTTTCAACGATTCCCCCATTAACTCGGAATCCGGCGGCGGTTGATGATCATTGTGTAACACATCCAGCAGGCTGTTATTCTCATTGTTGCGCAGGGGAGAATCCATCGAAATATGGCGACCGGCGATTTTCAGGGTGTTGGAAACTTCATGGTCGGACATATCCAGTTGATTGGCAATCTCACTGGCATTGGGTTCCCGTTCAAATTCCTGTTCCAGCCTGGCATAGGCTTTCCCGATTTTGGTCAGGGTGCTGACCCGGTTCAGGGGAAGGCGCACCGTGCGCGATTGCTCCGCCAACGCTTGCAAAATTCCCTGCCGAATCCACCAGACTGCATAAGAGATGAACTTGAACCCCCGGGTTTCGTCAAATCGCTTTGCCGCTTTAATTAATCCCAGGTTGCCTTCGTTAATCAAATCTCCCAGGGAAAGCCCCCGATTTTGATACACCTTGGCAACACTTACGACAAAAAGAAGGTTTGCTTCGGTTAATTTCTTTAACGCCTGCTGGTCTCCCTCACGTATTCGCCGGGTTAGCTCAATCTCTTCCTCCGCCGTTAACAATGGTATTTTCCCAATTTCCTGCAAATACTTGTCTAAAGATTGATTTGCCCGATTCCTGGAATCTCTAACCATAGGGGTTGATGTTCCTCCTGAGTCACACACTAAATTTCCATATTAGCCGGTTGCCCTGCCTATCAGCGGCATTCCGGCGTTAAGCATCTAAATTTCAATAACTTGGTGAACGATGGGGATGACTACCAATTTCGCCCGCCGCCCCGTCGACCCCCGCGCCGTTTGGCGGATTTCGGACGCGCTTCACTGATTTTGATCATATTCCCTTTTAGCTCTGTTCCGTTCAAAGCTTTAATTGCGGTATCTGCTTCGGAGTTGCTGGGCATCTCTACAAAGCCAAACCCTCTTGAGGCACCGCTAAAGTTGTCTTTAATCACTTTTGCCGAGGCGACTTCTCCGTAAACCTCGAATGCCGCCCGTAAATCTTCATCCGTTACTTCATAAGATAAATTTCCGACATAAATGTTCATTGTTCACTCCTTTCCTCTTGTAAGTAGAGCCGGTATGTTTTTCTGCTTTTATACTCGGCATGTTTCCGATTTCCCGTCCTGACTCCATTCTTTGCAGAACAGACGTTGACAGAAATTATTTTTGAGTTCTACAAAAAAAGGCGGCACCGTCAAGTGTCGCCTTTTAAAATTCCAGGTTATGAATCGCATCATTAAATTCTTCAGGCTCCTTCAGCCGGTTATAAAAAAGAGCAGCATACCATAGTGTGTACACTGCTCTTTTGAAATTGACCAAGGATTTACACTATAGTGCAACTACATCTTGTGCCTGAGGACCTTTTTTGCCTTCTCCAATGGTGAATTCAACTTCCTGACCTTCCTCTAAAGTGCGATAACCACCGTTATCACGGATAGAGCTAAAATGCACGAAAAGGTCTTCGCCTTCATCGTTTGAGATAAAACCATAGCCTTTACTGGCGTTGAACCATTTGACGGTTCCGGTTACACGGTCTGACATTACTACTCCTTACTATAAAATTACTTAAAATTAGTTAATTTGCTTGGGAAATCGAGACTGAGAAGAATTAAAACAGGCTGGAATTCCGATAACAAGCGACCTAAGATACGCCTTTATATACCCGGTGTCAAGGGAAATAAATAAACGTTCTTAAAACCGTTTGCACTGCTTACAATTCCACCACATAATGTCGGCGGGTATCTTCCGGCAGGTTTGCCAGCAATTCCTCAAAGAAACCGCACCCATACTTGATGCAGAAGTAGATAAGGTTGAGCATCCGTTCCTGGTAGGTATGCTGGGGCAGCAGAAGAAGCATCAGCCGTTCCAATTGATTCACCAGGGTTTCGTTGCGGTTCCCCAGGGAACGGGTGATCTTACCGCTCAGCTTCCGAAAACTGCCTTCGATACTGAGACGGGTTTTATGTAAACTCTGCACCAGAGTGGGGTCGTACCGGGTAAGCAGAGGCTCCAGATTTTCCAATGCCTCCCCGATTTGTTGGTCTACCTGTTCCAACATCCGGTACAACTCCTGCCCGGCATGTTGCCGAAGATAGGTTTCAACAAAATTGCCCCGGCTGTTGAGGATGGTCTCATAATCCAACTGCAACTTTTCCAATAATCGCCGGATTTTGTTCTCGACAATCGTCATTCGATGACGGGGATAGATGAGCGGCATGGGCACCTCAAAAAAGCGGTAGAGCGTCTCCAACTGGGCAAAATAGGCGGTCTCCGAAGGTCCGGCAACATAAGCCACGGTGGGCAGCAGGGAATCCTGAACAATTGGGCGAAGCGCTACATTGGGAGAGAACTGTTCCGGATGTGTTTCACAAAGGTGCAGCAGTTCCGTGGAACCAATTCCCCGTTTTTCATCCGGATAAACCAGCCGATAGCCTCCGCCCGGTTCAGCATCAATCCGTACCCGCTGCTGCTGCTCATCGATATGAAACAGCAGGGTCTGATGGTTCCGCAACTGAATCTGGGTGGGATAACCTGCCCCCTTAATTTGATGATTTCGTTCCTCAAATGCTTCCAAAATCTCCCGGGCAGATGTTAGCGCCGTATCAAAAATCGGCTGCACCAGGGCGGCTACATCCCTGTCCACCGGATTGATGACGACCAGGCCGTGTCTTCCCAACAGTGTCAGTATCAGCCGGGCAAAGGCGTCCCCATAAGTTGCTGAATTTTCATAAGGTTCCAGAAAAAGGCGCAGGGCATCTTCTTTAAATTCGGTATCGAAAAAATCTTCGTCGATGGTCTTCCGCCATTGCAGGATTTGGGGGTCCGGTTTTCGATAGGCAATCGGCTTCAGGGAATCGGCAGAATTCTCCGCTATCTCCAACCGACGGATTTGATTCTCCCGGGTAATGTATTGGATATGATTGATTTCTTTAAAATCATTATCATTTATCTCCAGCCAGAACAGCGGGATAAAATTGTATTCGGGATATTTTTCCTGCAGGGTGGTTGTTAGCTTAACCACGGTGATGATTTTGTAAATCGTATAGAGCGGTCCTCCCAGCACCCCGGCTTGCTGCCCGGTGACCACGCAAAAAGTGCGGTCATCCGCCAACTGCTCCACATTCTGCAAGCTTTCTGGCGGCGCTCCCCAAAAGCGGTTTTGCCGAAGGAGAATTTTCGCCAACTGTCGGCGGGGATATGTAAGCCGCCCCCGTTCTGTGATAACGGCGGGCAATGCATCCATTTTATGGGGATTCCAGCGATAAAATGATTCCACTTTCTCGAAGTGATTTAGGTAGTCATAAAATAGCGGGGGTTTACGGGTTAAGTTAACCGGTGATATGTTCATGGTATGGAATTCCTCGTATTTTCGTTCTATGAACCCATCTTACTTAGTTATCTCTCCGGGGGTAGGGAGATGCCGAAGTTTGAGAGGGCAGGGTTCGAAGGTTTCGACAGGCTTTGAACCTGTGCTGCTACTGCAGGATACCTCTCCCAATGACAACGTCATCATTGCTGGAATGGGAATACCTTGCGGCGGCATCGGCGGTCAGACTGCTGCGAGGCGACGTCTTAAGGGGTGGCAACCCGGTTTCCCATGCACTCCCCTCCCATCCGCCCGTGCTCCTCTTCGCGAAGGTTTATCCACCCCAAAGGGCATTGGTTAAAAATCAATATCCAGCCGCTTTTTTTCAAAATGACGAGCATCCACCAGCATATCAGTCTCCCGATAAACCCGGTTCCCATGCATTAAATTGAGGTAATGGTCTCCCCGGGTGAGCAGTATCTCTGTTGCCGGGGTTACAAACGGCAGCCATTGACCATCCAGCATAATCACGGCTCCGGGCGTGCGGGAATAAATTTGCAATGTGTCACTTCTGCTCTCTGCAACGGAGTGAAACGTGATGGTCTTCTTTTCCCCGGCGGCGATATTCACCATTTCAACTTCCGGCACACTCTGGAAACCATTCTCCCGAACCCGTACCTCATAAACGCCGGCTTTCACCGGAAAATAACCATGATTGGCTTTAATTCCTGAGAGACGATCGTTCAAAAACACAAAACTTGACGATCGGTTATTGGTAATCCGTAAATAGCCCAGTTCTTTTACCTTCTGAAAATGAAACGCCAATTCCTGGGAGGTTTTATCCTCGACAAGTATCCTGTGATAACTCGGGTCAGCCAGGTAGCCCGGTTTAATAGCAGTGATAACATGATAACCGGTCGGTAGTTCCACCACGTTTCCGGTATGGGGGAAAGGAACCCCATCCACATACAACTGAAAATCGGGGACATTGCTAAGCAGCCGAATTTGAGCAAATGTTGCGGAATGGGTTAGCTGGAAAGCGGCAACTGTCACTTTATTTTTAGCGACCGTAATCCGCTGCATGGGCGGCCAACAGCTAAAACCATCTTTATACACCGAGATGAAATAGTTTTTCCCCACTGCCAGATGGGGGATGGTGTCCGGAGCAAACAGCGGTTTTTCAGCACCATTTAAGAACACCCTTGCACCCGGCACATTCGTTTTAATATAGACGGAACCATAGGCTTTGGTGCGTTTGATAGGGTTAAACTTTAACAGCAGGGCGAAGACAAAAAATGCCAGCAGGATCATCCCGATATTTACCGCCCACTGCAAAATTTTTCGCTTCTGCCTTCTTCGGTGACGGGAAGATGTCTTTTTGGTGCGGCGGCGCCCCTGACGCTTCTTTGCTTCCTCGGGGGTCAGCCACTCCACTTCACCACGGTGGTTTATATATTTCACATACCCTTTTTCCTTAAAAAATTGTTCTTCTTCCTCCTCTTTTATTTTCTGCCGGATACGCTCCTCAATCTGCATCTGGCGGGCTTCTTCTTCCCGCTGCTTGCTCTCCCGGAGCCGCCGCTCTCGCTCTTCCAAGTCCTTGCGGATTTTTTCCCGTAATCTCTTTTCTTCTTCTGGCGTCAGGGGCATAACATCTTTCCTCTCAATTTCCGTTTATGGTTCTATGGTTCCGTCTCAAGAGAGCCATCCGACATTCCGGTACCACTGCCAGGTTTCTTTAAGCCCTTCTGAAAGGCATACCTGTGGTTCAAAATTCATCTCGGACTTAATTTTTTGATTGGAAATCACCCAGAAGCCGGCTGCCACTTCCTCTATTTTCTGTCGATTTAAGATGGTGGCTTTTTTCAGAATCCGTGCCTGAAGTTCCATCAATACACCGACTCCATAAGCTATGGGATATGGAATGGGGATGGTTATCGGTTTCTTTTGCATTATCTCCGCGATTTGGGCGGTTACCTGCGACCAGGCGACGGGCTCATCATTGCAGATAAAGTAAATTTTCCCGGCGGAATCAGGATGGTCTGCCGCTAATATAATGCCACGCGCCAGGTCAAACACGTGAATGATGCTGACCACCTGATCCGTTTTCCCGATTTGCAGATTGATCCCGCGGTTGATATGTTTAAATACCTCAAAAACATCGGTATCCCGGGGTCCGTAAACCGTGGGCGGCCGTAAAACGGTAACCGGAAACACTTCTTTATATTGAAAAACAAGGCTTTCGCTCTCTAATTTGCTTCTTCCGTAATCGGATATGGGATGTGGGGGGGAAGTCTCGGTAAGAGCCCTGTTATGCGGTGAGGGTCCCACCGCCGCCTGGCTGCTGATATGGACAAACTTTTTGATGCCCGGATTTACAACTTTAATGGTGTCCAATAAATTTCGGGTCGCTTCCACATTCCCACGATAGTAATCTTGAATCGATAATGCTTTGGTAACTCCGGCAATATGAAGCACATAATCGGCTGTTTGCAATCCCTCTTTAAAAGATTCCGGGTTAAAAAGCGACCCTTCCAATACTTCGATTGGCAAATCTTTTATCCAGCGAAGATTACTGGTTTTCCGAACCAGACAGGTAACCCGGTTACCCTGTTCCGTCAAAAACTGGGTTACCCAACTACCAATGAACCCGGTCGCACCCGTGATAAAATAATTCATGCCAATCCTTTATGAAATTAAAAGAGCCCTTTAAAAAAACAGCCCCAAAATACAATCACAAGGATAAAAATTCAAGGAGGATTAAATATGCGGGGAATTTGTAGGAGGAGCCCCAAAAGCACCAGGGTCCCCCTATCGGAGAATAACGGTGGGGATCAAAATTTGTAAATGAGACCGCCGCTAACAATGGTGTTGCGATTATCGTTGTTTTCCCGCTGCCGGTCCTGATCGTTGTCGTAATTGGCAAACAATTGAATTTGCCAGTGCTTCGACAGCGGAATCCAGCCAAATAAGGAGAGAGAATGGACAAAGCGGTTCGAATAAAAGGTTGTTAAGAAATTATCCTGCGCATGGGGATAATCCCGCCAACTCATTCGATATTCAAAATTAATCAGTGCGCCTTCAAGCCGGATGTATTCTGCGGAGACAATGAGCCCACGGGCAGTAAAATTTGCCTGTTGAACAAACTCGTTATCTTCTCCAGAGGTTTTTGCCCGGTGGGTCTGTTTCTGCCAGAAGAACCCCACACCGGCACTGTTTAAATCCCCCCAGTATACCCGGGGAACGGCTTCAATTTCCAGCATATCAATATTGGGAGATATGGCATCTGCAACCCGGTAGATGCGTTTTTCCATTTGCAAGGAAGCGGCAAGACCGAATTGCCGGGTAAATGCCCACTCGGCTTTCAAAAACGGCTCCAGATCCTGATATCGGTTCTGATAAATGCTGTCACCAACCACATTACTGAAATCATTGTATAAATAATCCGTCTTGAATTGCAGATAACGATTATATCCCTGCCGGTATTGATACTCTCCGGTCGCTCGGGTTTGAAAATATTGATAGCGCGATGCCTGCGACTCGTGATAAAGCGATGGGGTAATGTTAAAAGAAATGGAGTTCCCGTAGCCGAACAGATGTTCGTAAAAAAGACTCAGATCGGCAGAAAGAATGTCCGTGCTGATGGAATCCGGGGAAGGATGCCATTTAAAGCGGCTGTTGGCGTTTACATACCAGCGATGGGAAAGTGCATACGGTTTTCCCCATAGGTAGGACAGGTTGTTATCAAAAAAATTCGTTCCATCTGCGGTTTGAATCAGATAGTAATTGGCATCAACTTCCAGACGGCTCAGAAAGGAGCGGGAGTTATTTTCCAGGGTGGTAAACAATCCGTAGTTTAAAAATTGATTATCGAAACGCAGGGAATGATTTAAGATAAGTTTTTGATGCCCCACTCGAAAGGGCTGGGTGAATAGTATACTGAAATAAGGGTTCTGCAATTCATCGATTATCACACTGTCCGACTCCAGAAAACTCATCTCAAACTCCTGTAACGAATAATCCACTCCGGTCTCTACCTGGAGATAAGGCTGTTGGGAATACGAAGGAAGCCCCGGAGAATACTCGTCAGGGGTCTTGAAATTCGGCGATGCTTGTTCCGCCTTCGAGGATGTGGACGGGTCTTCATCGCTTTCCTGCAAAAGAGATAAAATTGTGGAGAGGAGTTGCATGCCTTCACCCCACTGCCCTTTTTGGGCAAATTCTGCGGCATCGGACAACAGATCGTGAATCAAACTATCGGGCTGTTGTGATTTCATCAATGAGATTTCTATTTGTAACAGGGCATTTTCATAAAGGGTTTGTTCCATTTGTAAAGAATCATTTCCGACAAATGACTGAGCAGAAGCAGTATAAACCCAGAGATTTCCTCCCAAAAACAATAGAACCAAACCTAACCGGGTGATATTCCCAAACAGAATACCGATCAAGTGTTTTAAACTTCTCCAAATTACTGTAGGAAAAAATTTAGACATCCCGGCGTTTACCTTTACAGTTTTCCAAACCATTTTCTTCTCATCCCTTACCCTCTCGGCAACATAAGTACTTCAAAACCTTCAATAGAACAAAGCCACTGCAGATAGTTCCGCAGTGGCTTTGAAATTTACTCTCCGGAACAACTCATTCGGTCTCTGTCACAAAATAGGGGGTGCTCCAGGTTGTGGAATTGTAAGGATACACTCCGTTATCGCTGTCATAAATGGTTCCGTTGTCAATCACATCCACCACAGCATGGTAAACATGGAAGGGTTCCTGACCAATTGTCCAACTGCCTTCATAGATATGTTCACCGGTAACCGGGTCAATACCGACAAAGTCAAACGGTTTCCGGACATGATGCCGTCGGTTGACTCCATAGTGGAGCAGAACCGTTTCCGTAGAACCGTTGCCTTCCGGATCAATCGGATTGCCGGTCAGATTGTTCAGTTTCACCCGAACGGTCACGATTTCATCCTGCACAAAGCGGGGGATATCTTCCACGTTCATCAGGGTATTCAAGGGGTCAGTAAACACCAGGGTATCACCGCCGGATGTGGTCACCATGATTTCCGTGATATCGATGGTGTGATTGGGGACGCTGTTGCCCTGTCCCATCGAGACAGCATAGAGCTGCCATCCCCGACGCCGACCGGGAAGGTCAGTAGGCTGTCGCTTTACATAAATTGCCTTGCGACGGATGACATGCTGCAGTGGTTTGCGATAAAGCACCAGGGTATCGCCGGACAGGCTGTCACCAGGGAACTTTTCCACAATTACAAACTGACCGCCCAGTTCTCGTGCCATCGCTACCTTGAAAGTGTCCGGAGCGGTGCGCACAATTTCCAGTCTCCGCAGACCGCGCCGGGTAATGTGACGACCAAACCGCCAGACACTATCGATCGGGGTACTGATTTTACCGAATCCGCCACCGAACTCACCATTCTTGATAGCATCTTCGCTGCCGTCATCAATGCCAATATCAAAAAGATAATCATCTTCATCGGACATCGCTAATTCCTGTACAGTCACATCATCACTTTGTTCCGATGCTAACGGTTCGGTATTTTTTTGACAGGATGTCATTACAAATGCAAACATTAACAGAATCGTGATTAGAGATAAGATGCGTCTCATTGTTTGGTTCCTCCTTGGTTATTTTTTTCGTTAGGTTAAAAGTAGTTTCTTCCGGGGCCCCGGGAAAAAACTTACTACTATCGGGTTAATAAATTGATAGCCATGGTGATATATTCTTTCGCTAATGTCAATTCGTCTTTTCGATAAGCCTTTTTTGCTAATTGATACAGTCGCCGGGCATTTTGATAGCGTATTTTCAATTCTGCATCATCCGTTTTTACCTCCAGGCGTTTCAACATGGTCTCCAGGCGATATAAGTCACTTTCAACTAAACCTTTTTTGACATCCTGCCGGGTTTGCTGAAGGAGCAGATGATTATACTTCAAAATCATTTGGTTCACAATTTTGAGAAGGAATCCGCTTCTCAGATAATTTTTGTTCCGGTATGCCTTTTCTGCCCGGTCAAGATTATCCTGAATCAATTTCAGGAAGGAAGCAGCATCTTCATTCCCAACACTTTGATTTGCCAGGTCCTGCACATTTTGGCGCGCAGCATCCAGTTGATTTCGGAGTTCATCCGGAGTAGCAACCTGACGATTTTCGAGTATGCGGTACAAATTCAGCACAATTTGATTGGCAAAGCGAAGTTTACGTCTTGCCAGTACCGGTTGATTATTTTGTATGTGGCGCTCAATCTGCCGTGCTAAAGCAGTTGCCCGTTGATATAACCGTACGGCAACGGGGAATTTTTTCTCTTGCAGTTGTTCATGGATGGACTGTAAGGCATAAAATAAAGATTGGGCATCAAACCGTAAACGCTCTTGCTCATTTTGTGGAGTCGATTCCATCAAATCCAGCAACCGATACAGGGCACGATTTACGGTAATTAATTTTTGTTGAGCAGCCGTATAGTTCTTCCGTTCGTACAACCGTTTGACTTCATTCAATTCCGTTTCCGCTTTTTCTAATAAATTTCTCATGCGGCGGTCCGTATCAATAAAAGACTGCAAATGACGGGCTCGTTCTAATAATACCTGGGTATCCATAAACATTTTTCGCCACTCCGTCTCACTAAAACGGTCGAAATGACCACCGCTTATCTTCATCACCTGGTTCACAAAGTGAATCGCCAGGTTGTAATAGTCTATCGCCTGGAAGGTTCGCCCTTCTTCAAAAAGCCGGTATGCTTTTCGACGGAAAAATTTGGCACGATTCAGCATATACAGCGATTCCGGATCCTCCTGACTCCCCACAATTTTCTCCGCTTCCTGTATTTTCCGGTCCAGTTGATCCTGAAATTTAATTTTCAGGAGCGGATGCTGTCGCAAAAGCGCTTCAATCTGACGCAAAAGACCATAAACTTGCATCGCCAGAACCCGGGCTTCTTTTATATGCCCATTTTTTGCTAATTGAACAGCTTGCTGGAACTTAACATCCGCTTCCTGTAATTTGTTTTCCAGGGTCATTTTCAATTCGGGGGCAAACGAGCGTGGCAGCAATCGAATGAAAGAGGCAACACGATTGAGGGTAAACCTTAGTTCTTCCAAATCTCTGCGCGGATTATCAATCTGGGCTTTTAAACTCCCAATGATTCCGGCAATGATGAGGATAATCAGAAGAATGTTTCGGATAGTTGTTCTCATAATTCGTCACCTCTTTTCACATCCTCGTATTCTACAACTGACGTGCCAATCATTTGTTGCTTTCCATAATTCATTGTTTTTACACTGTTAACACAGTTTAAGAGTTGGTGATTTTCAACGCTCTGCCCCACAGGGTACGAAAAAAACGTACCGTGCGGTACAGTGCTCCCACAAAAACAGGACATATTAAAAAAAAAGCGCCCGACCCGCATGTTGGGGTAGGGCGCTTATTAATTAAGAGAAGC
>CAYYGL010000024.1:0-36282 GCA_964471235.1 uncultured Calditrichaceae bacterium | reverse complement strand
CGATCATCTCACCGTTTCCGTCAGTGACCAGGGGGAAGGATTTGATCCGAACACGTTATCTAACCCGACCGATCCGCAGAACTTGTGGAAGCAAAACGGTCGGGGCATTTTCCTGGTCTATAACTTGATTGATAAAGTGGAAATCTTTCCTTCTAAAAAAGGTACCCGGGTGGTTCTTACCCAATATTTATAAAATACCGGCTCCATCTCCCTTTTCTTCCCTGACATTGAGTTAAAATTGCAGTACCACGGAACAGTCTCACAATTCTTTTTTTTGGGGTGGAATTTTTGGGAGAAAATTTATTATATTGGTTAGCTTTGCCTGTACAGGGATAAGGCATATAAACTGTGTCGAGTGAATTTCCATATTCTTTCCGGCTTTATCCCTGATTTATTCGAAAAAAGTGGTAACTCTTGGAATTTGCCGGCATCAAATCGTAGCGCTGATGGAAAGATTAACGGGCAAGAACAGGAAGCCAATATTGACTCAAAATCATTCTGGAAATAAATATTATATCGTCTTCGTGTTGTTTGCGGTTGTTCTTTTTGCAGCACCATCTTCGCAGGATGATGAAATTACTATCGTTGCCACCGGCGATACGATGTTGGGCTCCTGGGTAGAACAGGTCATTGCCGATAGCGGTTATGACTATCCTTTCCGACACATTCGCAAATTTCTCGGCGATGCTGATGTTTTTTTCACCAACTTAGAAGCGCCGTTTGGAACCGGTGGAGAGCCGTTTCCCAAAAAATTCAATTTCCGGGTAAATCCGGATTTGGTAAAAGTATTAAACGCCGGAAAAATTAACCTGGTCAGCCTGGCAAACAACCATGTTATGGATTACGGGCAAAGTTGTTTGCAGGAGACAATCGCATCCCTGGAAGAGTATCATATTCATTATGCCGGGGCAGGGATGAATGTTCAGCAAGCCCGGCAGCCGGCGATTCTGGAAGTGCATGGCGTTAAGATAGGGTTTTTAGCATACAGTCTCACATTTCCGGAAGAATTCTGGGCAACCGACAGCACTGCCGGCACCTGTTTTCCCTATGAGGACTATGTGTTCAAGGATGTTGCAGAACTCCGGAAAAAAAGCGACCTGGTGATTGTTTCCTGCCATTGGGGACAGGAACTTCGCCGAACGCCCAAGGAGTATCAAATTCTCTTTGCCCATCAGTTAATTGACAAAGGCGCCGATGTGGTATTGGGGCATCATCCTCATGTGATTCAGGGAGTCGAGTTCTACAAAGGGAAGTTGGTGGCGTATTCCCTGGGGAATTTTATTTTCGGTTCTTACAGTGAAAAAGCGACCGAAAGTCTGATTCTGAAGGTGAAATGGAACCGGAAAATGGTAATGAAATTTCAAATTTTGCCGATAAGCGTGTATAATAAGGAAGTTGAATTTCAACCCAACCCATTGACGGGAGCAGCCAGGCAGGCTTTTTTGATGAATTTTAAACAGTTAACAATGGAACTCAACCATGATTCTGTTGGTATCAGTAGCGACGGTTTTTTGAGGGTGATGAAGAAATCATTGTAATGTAAACCCATCAACCATAAACCTTTAGGGGGGTTATAAAATCTATGGCAAGAGGTTCAGTCAGCAGAGCAAGTCAATCGTTAGATAAGTATCTCCAGGAAATCGGGGAAGTTCCATTATTGACCCCGGAAGAAGAGATTGAGTTGGCGCAGCGGATCAAACAGAACGACCAGGAAGCCCTGGAGAAGTTGACCAAGGCAAACCTGCGTTTTGTGGTGAGTGTGGCAAAGCAGTATCAGAACCAGGGACTCTCACTGGGGGATTTAATAAACGAGGGGAACTTAGGGCTTATTAAAGCTGCCAAACGATTTGACGAAACTCGCGGATTTAAATTTATTTCGTATGCCGTGTGGTGGATTCGCCAGTCTATTTTGCAGGCGTTGGCAGAGCAATCCCGGGTGGTGCGGTTACCGTTAAATCGGGTGGGGGCACTCAACAAAATCGGGAAAGCCTATTCGGCTCTGGAACAGGAATTTGAACGGGAACCCAGCGCCAGTGAAATCGCCGAGCAATTAGACATGACCGATTTTGAAGTTGCCGATACCCTGAAAATTTCCGGTCGGCATCTCTCCATGGATGCTCCGTTCAGCAATAGCGAAGACAATCGGTTGCTGGATGTGATTCAGAACGATCATCAGCCACCGCCTGATTCCGATTTGATTGGTGAATCTCTGAAGATTGAAATTGAACGCGCACTGGCAACGTTAACCAAGCGGGAAGCGGAAGTGGTTCGGTTGTACTTCGGTCTTGGTCAGGAACATCCCTTAACGCTGGAAGAAATCGGGGAACGCTTTAACCTGACCCGGGAACGGGTGCGACAGATTAAGGAAAAAGCGATTCGCCGTTTGCGCCATGCCTCGCGCAGCCGCGCACTTCGGGCGTTCCTGGGATAATCCCCACTGGAATGAAAATCGATTGATTAAAGCCCGGCAGTTGGTTCTGTCGGGCTTTTTTGATGCAAAAATTTTTTTATTGCATGTTTGTTGCAATTCTGTTTATTTCCTGGCATCCAAACAATTTCTTCTATTCTGGCCGAAAGGGGTAATATTAACTCAGGAGATGAGCTATGAAACTGAATCTCAACCCTAAATTTCCCTGTCGAGTTTTTTTGATATGCATGTCGGTTGTTTTCTGTTCATTGCCAATATTTTCCCAACAATCCCCCGGCGCCTTTTTCCATATTTATTATAACCATCATCCGGATACCCTTTACCTTGACGGTAAACCGGTTAATTTACTCCCCAAAACCAAGTATCCAATCTCCCCGGGGGTTCATACGTTTAAAGCAATTGCGAACTGCTATCATCCTATTGAGAAACGAATTGAAGTAAAACCGGGGAAAATTAAATTTGTCAAATTTAAATTTAAACATCTAAGCAGTAAGGAAAGAGTAAGTTATACCTGGTTAAAGAGAATGAATCTGTTCACCGGGGTAATTGCAACAGGAGGCAGTTTTGTTTCGTCCAGCGGGTTGAAATATGCCCTGCCAATCAATCTGCTGGGAATCGGTGAAAATTTAATATGGAATCAACGCGTCAAAAAGTTGTTCCATCCGTGCACGTATGCGTATGAAGGCAGAGATATGAAACAACCGTTCTTTCAGATTTCTGCCGGGGTCTCATCGGTAGCGAAAAGCGATTTTCAAATCTCATCCGATGACGTTCTAAAGCAGACTTTCCAGGTACCGGGAGTGAATTATACCCTCCGCTGGAATACAAATCTGAAGGTCACGTTTAATCCCAATTCGGATTATTTGTCGAATTACGCAATAAACCTGGGCGGGAAAATTGATTTGATAAAATTTTTATCCGCTTCGGTTACCACGCAGATTTTTCCGTTCTCTACGACGGAAGCCCAATTGGAAGACTCTTTGCTATTCTATCAAAAGACCGATTCCCGCCGGGTTAGTGAAAACAAACCGCTCTTCCTGACCAATTATAATTTACATTTGGTTTTATACCGAAGGTTGGACCAGGCGTTCTCCATTGTTGTCGGCGGATACCAGAGCAATACCATAAAAGGCAATCTGGAACTCCCTTTAGTTATGCCGGATATTGATGTTTTAAAGGATTCCACTGCTGTCACCCGGGTTGATTATGAATTTCAGGCAAGCGGCTTTCAACTTGGCTTGCAATATCAGTACTATTTTAAAGACCGGTTATCTTTTTATATTGATTACCACTATCACTTTAGCAATACATTTAGAGTAAATGAATCCGAAAAAAAATCCTCCTTTTTCCGGATGAGTGCCGGATTGAGTTTCGGGGTGTGATGTCATTTCCTTAAAGAAGCCCTTCCGAATTAGTTCGCGGAAGGGTGTCCCGGATATTGGGCTTTGGTGGATCCGAAGAGCGGGATGAAGGGATGTTACAATTTCCCCCCTTCCGGTAGTCACCTACCCCCGCGTAATCAGTCACGAATCACTCCCATCCTTCCTTGCTGTTGGCGCAACAAGCTGTTGAAAAAAGATTCCAGTTGCATTTGGAAAAAGTATGGCATTAAAATCCTGTAGCAATGTCAAACAAAGCAGGTGCAGGAACCCGAGACAGCAGAGTCATCATGGCTATTTCCCGTCGACAATTTTTAACAGTGGCTGGCAGCGGGCTGGCGCTCTCTTTTCTGAATTCCCCCGGCGGAGCAGCATGGGCATCTGTTAGGGGGATTCGGCCGGTTTCCCCGATTAACATTATCGTTCCCCGGGATTACCAGCCGCCCATCGCCGGGGATACCAGAAATTATCAGTTCAAGCTGGTTCGGGCATCGTTATCTTACCTGGAAGATGAATATTCGGTGCGCTCCCTGCCGGTCTGGGGAAAACCGTTTGGTGCAGTGGATCTGGAAAAGCGAGTGACCAATATTGTGTACTGGGTGATGAAGGCAGTGAAAGCGCATCTGAACATCTACCCGCTGGATCCGGCATGGATTGTAGCACAGATTATGAAGGAATCCTATTTTTACGAATTTGCGATTTCCAGCGCGCTGGCGATCGGCATCTGCCAGTTTATTCAACCGACTGCGAAATCACACGGTATCCTCTGCGCCGGAGATAGAGCCGCCCACGGCAAATCGCCGTATAAATATCCTCGCCTGGCAAAAAAAGTGCGGGAATATTATCAACTCAAGCGGGAGCGGCGGCGTTACGCCAAATCCAAAAAACCTTCGCCGGAACTAACCCAACAAAAAGCGGTGCAACTGATTGCTTCCGGTAAAACTACCGGCTATCAGAAAACCGCGCAGGCGCATCTGGCGTATTGGAAAAAGATAGCGGAGTACGATAAAAAAGTTACCCGGGCGCGGGATCAATATCGCCAATATTTGCAGGCGAATATTCAGGGAAAGGATATCTTTAACAACCGGGACTTGCAGGCTATTTTGAATTTTGACGAGCGTTTCACATATAGAAAACCCGTTTTTGCGATGGTGGAAATGATTGCCAGGGGATTGCGCTCCCGGAAGGGGAACATTCTGGCAGCTTCGGTTGGATTTAACGCCGGTCTCTCCAGCACTAAAGATTTTGGGGCGTATGAACCCTACGGGCAAATTCCGGCAATCGAGCAGGCAACCACCTACATTAGCCATGTGTTGATTAACCATTATGAGATTACCCGACGCATGGAATAAGTAGAGAAGTGGGTAAAAGGGGGGGATGGGAAATTCATTCGCTACTCGTCACTCGTTATTCATTACAATTCACTCATTGACTAAATCACCAAAAGAAGGCAGGCGCGATGAAACGGTTAACTTTTCTTTTGATTTTGATGTTAAGTGTCATTTCCCTGTGGGGTCAACAGGAGAAGCAGCAATGGGAAGAACAACGGAAGAAAGAGCGGGAGCAGTGGGAGCAACAGAACCGCAGGGAATGGGAAGCCTGGCAGCAACGGAATGCGGCGGAGCGACAACTCTGGCAGGATATGATCGATCGGGAGTCTGCCGAGTGGAAGGCGCATGTGGCGGCGGTTCGGAAGCTCTGGAAGGACATCCGCTTTTCCGATGTCAAGCATTGGGTGGGATATGGTCCCAATAAAAGCAGCCGTTTTGAAGCGGATTTTGATAACGGCAAGCTAACCATTGAGGTGCTGGGCAGCCCGAGCACTTCCCGGGGAAAATTACAACAGCAGGCAATCGAGATCCTCCATCAGGTACTCAACACCCGGGCAGCGCCTGATGAGCACCCGATTCTGCAAGACCAATTGCCCATTACCCCGACCATCAACCGGCTTCCGGCAAAATATGTGGAAACCCATTCCTATACCGCACCGGATGGAGAAAACTTCCAACGGTTGACTATTCATATTCCCTTTCGGCAAAATCATTTGCGCATCCGGGCGCAGCAGGTAGCGCCGGTGGTGCAACGCTATTGCCGGAAATACAACATTAATCCCAAACTGGTGATGGCGATTATTCACACCGAGTCCTCTTTCAATCCCCGGGCAATTTCCACTTTTGCCAGATCCGGCGGCGGCTACGGGCATGCGTACGGCTTAATGCAATTGGTGCCGGAAAGCGGCGGCAGGGAAGCGATGGAGATCATCGGAGGCCGGGGAACCCCTTCGCCGGGAATATTATTAAATCCGGAGAAGAACATTGAGTTGGGGGTGGCTTACCTGAGCAAATTGAAACGATTCTATTTCTCCGGAGTTACCCATGCTCTTAACCAACAATATATGATGACTGCGGCGTATAATACCGGGCCGTTTAACGTTGCCCGGGCGTTTGTGCAGCGCAAGGATGTCAATGCTGCGGTGGCAATGGTCAATCGCATGCCGCCATCCAATGTGTACACACATTTGCTATCTCACCTCCCTCATACCGAAACTCGCATTTATTTGCAGAAAGTAACCAACCGGATGGGGTTGTATTGAGGTGGGTTTGGAAATGCTTCTCCCAATATGTATATTGGACTCGTCGAAATGCAGACAGGGAGTGGTGAATCTCAAAAAGCGATAATATAACACAGGAGATGAACATGGATTTGGCACGTATTCAGAAAGCGATTCGTGATGAGAATTTTGAGGGATGGTTATTGTATGATTTTCACAATCGGGATCCATTAGCGATTAAAATATTGGGATTGGACCCCACTAAATTTTCCTCCCGGCGCTGGTATTATTTCATTCCCGCCGAAGGGGAGCCGATTAAACTTGTCAGCAAGGTGGAACAGACCATGCTGGATTTTCTTCCCGGTAAAAAAATGACCTACCTGTCCTGGAAAGAAATGCACGCCCAAATTAAGGCAATGCTGGGCAGCCGCAAACGCATTGCCATGAATTATTCCCCCATGAATCATATTCCCTACACCTCCATAGTTGACGGCGGCACCATCGAGTTGATCAAAAGCCTGGGGTACGATATCCAGAGCGCGGCAAATTTGATCCAGCAATTTGAAGCCATCATTGATGAGGCGGGATATCGCAGCCATGTGGAAGCCGGGGAGAAGGTACTGGAAATTAAGGATGAAGCTTTTCAACGAATTGCTGATGCCGTGCGCAGCGGGGAGAAGGTGACCGAGTATGAGATTCAGCAATTCATCATGAATCGCTTTGCGGAAGAAGGGCTGACCTGCGAGGGGCACGGTCCTATCGTGGGGATAAACGACCACCCTGCCAACCCCCATTTTGAGCCCACCCCGGAAAACAGCTATTCCTTTGCCGAGGGGCAAACCGTGTTGATCGACCTGTGGGCAAAGCAGGATAAACCGGGTGCCATTTATTATGATGTTACCTGGTGCGGCTACACCGGGCAGAATCCCCCGGCAAAGTATGTGGAGATTTTTAATACCGTGCGGGACGCCCGCAACGCTGCCGTGGCGTTTGTGCGGGATAAATTTGCTGCCGGGGAACCCTGCTACGGCTGGCAGGTGGATGATGTCTGCCGCAATGTGGTGAAGAATGCCGGTTACGGCGACTATTTTCTGCACCGCACCGGGCACTCCATCGGGGAAGATGTGCATGGCAACGGGGTGAATATTGATAACCTGGAGACCAAAGACGAACGGCAGTTGGTGCCGGGTATCTGCTTTTCCGTGGAACCGGGGATTTACCTGGAAGGCGAAATGGCCGTGCGTTCGGAGATTAACGTCTTTATCACCCTGGATGGCGAAGTAGTGGTAGCCGGGGATGAGCAGGAAGAGTTGATTTTGATGTGATGCTGAAGCGTGAAGAGTGAAACGTGATGACAAAGTGCATAAAACTTCTTACGTTTTTCACATGTTATAATACCCACAATACTCATCCACAAAATCCGGAAACCGTTAGAAGAGATAAAAAACTTCTCCTCTCAATTCTTCCTGGTATTTCGTGTTTTGGGGAGGTTAACCTTGGAATCTTAATAGAGGAGTATTCAACTAATCTCATAATGTCATAGGGTATGATAAAAATTATGAGGTTAATTGAATGGGATATTTATCCCCGCATTAAATCCTGGATATCCCGCTCGGGATTCCGGAGAAAGCCCCAGTGCTCATCCTTTGAGCTGGCGGTTTAAGGAATGCTCCACCTTCTACCGAAAGCACAGCAAAAAGACATTTACCACCGGTTTGTTTATGAATCCGGTCGGGTAGCCGCGGAAATCGGTTTCCGGCTATTCGACCCTCGCCATGCCAGCCGGGTGGACGAAACGAAAATTACCTGCCCCATGCTGGTGGTGGGTGCGAAAGAGGACCGCGCCACTTCGGCTGCGGTGATGCGCAAAGTTGCCTGGAAATACCGCCATGTGGCAACGTATAAAGAATTTGAACATCACGCCCACTGGCTGCTTGCCGAACCGAGCTGGGAGAAGGTGGCAGAGGAGATTTCGGAGTGGCTGATAAAAGAGGTCAATTCCGGAGAATAAATTGAATTGATATGACAGATTCTTTGGTGCGTTAGCGTTCTTCGAAAATTTCATCAAGTGTTCCTGTATCTTTCAACGCCTGCAAGCGCTGGAAATATTTCTTTCCGATCATGGGAATAGCTTTCCTGTAGCAATCATCACTTCTCCCCTCCTCCTCAAAATTTGCTCTCTATTGCCCATTGCATAAACGGCTGAACCTGAATTGTGAGATGATCCACAATAATGGTATCCCACACCTCTCGCGTAACAATTAACGCGCGGGTTTGTTTGAATTCCTTGCTGGCATGAACCAGGGCTCTAACCTCTCTTTTTTTCACCTTTTCATCTGTAAAATTATAACAAACCTGAATTAAAGGAAAAGCGGTTTCCGAGGTAAAGAGCGACGGTAGTACAAAATCGACTTCGTAACCGGATTTGTTCTTCCAGTAAAAGAGTTTATCATATTTTTGGAATAAATGCACAAAGACCAGATTCTCCAGCAATCGTCCCCGGTCTTTGCTTTTCAGGAAAGAAGTCGCCCGGAATAATCCATTATCCAGCAGGTAAAACTTTCGGGGATATTGTAATTGATCTTTGATGGAATAGGAAAAAATCGAAACCGTTTTGCCCAGGAAGGCATTTTCGATATATCCCAGGTATTCTGAGAGTGTATTTTTGGAAATCTTAAACCCGATGGAGTTCAGGCTCGAAACCATTTTACCCAAACTAAACAAAGAAGCCATTTGACGGGTCAACATTTTAATAAAGGCATCCAGCAATTTCACATGCCGTATACCATACCGCTGAACGATATCGGAGAAAAAAATGGTATGAATATATTCTCTTAAAATAAGTTCTTTAACCTCAGCATTTTTGCTTAACACGACTTCCGGAAACCCGCCAAAATTTAAATACTCTTCGAACAAAAAGAGTAGTTCGTTTTTCATGGAGGAATATTGCAAATTGCCCACATCATTTATCTGGTATTGTTTAAATGCTAAGAACTCCTGAAAATTCAGAGGAAGCACTTTAAAAGAAATCGTTCTACCTCGCAGGGCTGTAGCAAGATCCCCACCCAGCATTTGAGAATTTGAGCCGGTGATAAATAATTTGATGTTGGACTCGGTTTCGTAAAGTCTTCGTAAGGTTTTTTCCCAGTTGGGCACATTCTGAATCTCATCCAGAAAAAGATAAATCGGATGGTTTGCATCTACCGGATAATATTGACGGTATATGTCCAGTAACTGAGAAAATTCACTGCCGCTTAGCGGTAACAACCGGTCATCTTCAAAATTCACATAAAGGATGTTATAGGCGGGAATTTCTCTTTTCAGATAACTGATCATCTGAAAGAAGAGAGTACTTTTACCGCTTCGCCGGGGTCCCACCAGCGCGGGAATCAATCTCAGGTCATAAATTTTATCCGGAATTTTTCTTTCGATAAACTCCGGCAAAACGTATTCCTGCCACCATTGAAAATAAAAGCGTAATTTTTCCACAACAAACCTTATCATATTTTGTATAATACGATATAAATATAAAATCGCTCTCTATACAATGCAATATAAATTTTGTTACCAGAATTTGAAAATCACTCGCACCGGCGTTCGCCGAACCGGGCTGGGAGGAGGTGGCAGAGGAGATTTCGGATTGGCTGAGGGGGAATGGGTTCTGAGGTGACGGAATTTTTTTCTTGCAGTTTTTGTTTTGGAGCAATTCTTTGGAGATTTCCTTAAAACAATGACAACGCTTCTCAATTGGGTATCACACCGGCTTACTCACAAGGGAAGGATAGTTACTTATTCACTGCGCGTTTGTGCAAATCCATTTCCTTTAATTTACCCGTATAATAAAGGGGAATGTAATATTTGTTGTCTTTCACAAAAAAGTTTTTTTCGGATAGAATAAATGCCCACGGGGGCTGGTATTTTTTAATATACTGTTGCAAACTCTTTGCCCGGGTTCGGGTACCTGACTTGACTTCCACGGGAATAATGCGATCTTCGATGACGAGTAAAAATTCTATCTCGGAATTTCTTTCTGTCCAACTAAAAAGGGGAGCTTCCAAAGCAGTGCGCAATTCGGTAGCAGCATAATTTTCTATGAAATAACCTTTGGTCATGCCATAGTTGCTCAAAATAATTGCCGAAGGAGGAATGTCCAGGATGGCGCCCAGTAACCCTATATCATTCAAGTATAGCTTAAAAAAATTCTCTTTCGAGAATGCGGATAATGGGATTTCTGCCCTGTTAGCTACAAATACTTTAATAATTAAATGGGCATTTTCCAACCATGCGATTGGACCATATAGCTCGCTGTAGCCTTTTTTTCCTTTCACCACGTTCCGAAAACGGAAACGTTTTACCGAGGTATCTGTGTACTGCGCAAGTTGCATAGGAACATTTTCATAAACAGAGGCAATGCGCAAAGCATTGACCTTACCGGAATGTTTGCTAAAATCTGCTTTTAGTGTATTCAACAAATCTTGTTGTTTTTTTCGCACGGTTTGAAAAGCATTCGGATTCCTTTCTTTTTCTCGTAAGTAAGTGTCCACCATTTCGGGCATACCGCCAATGACGTAATACTCCTTCAGTACCTCCAACAATCGGGTATGGACAACATCAAGAACCCGCAACTTTTTATAGCCCTCATGGTAAGCTTCAAACAACAGGGAATTGCCATAGTTGTACAAAAATTCCTCAAAATTCATGGGATAAAGGTTCAGAAACTCCACCTTCCCGACCGGAAAAGAAACATCCGAAAGCGTCATGCCCAGCAATGAGCCGGCAGTGCATAAAGTCAGTTGGGGCATTTCTTCGCTAAAATATTTCAGGGATGTTAGCGCCTCGGGAACGTTTTGAATTTCGTCAAAGATAACCAAATCATGTTCCACGTCGATTGGCTTGTTTTCTAATAGCGCCAGGTTGCGAATAATTGTACGGGGATTCAACTCGCCCTGAAAAACCGCAAACAACTGTTGTGTATTCCGTTCAAAATCGAAATGATGGTATGCTTTGAAATGATTTTTACCAAACTCCTTCAACAGCCAGGTTTTACCTACCTGGCGTGCGCCTCGCAAAATCAGGGGCTTCCGGTCGGTTTTATCTTTCCACCGCACCAGAGATTCCATAGAAAATCTCAGCATGACACCCTCACAAATTCAATGCTTTGGTAAAGTATCGGATTGGGCTACTTTTTGCAAGGAAAAATTCGTAAAAAACAGAATTTTTGCAAGGAAAAAGTCTGCAAAAACAGAAAATTTTGGGGGGAAAATTGTTCTGGTTATTTTTCGAGCGAAAGATTCGACCTTATTCCCACTTAATTAGTGGATAATCAAAGGGATAGAATGATCGTAAAAATTCATTATAAATACAGCGGGGCAATGGAATTTCCGAAGGTATTTGGGATCAGCCCTTTCCCGACCGGAACACTACCTTCGGGAAAACAAACAATTCATTTCGTAAACATTAATTTTTCAGAGTATTGCCGTAATAATCTTAAACGAACCTCACCCATCCCCACCCCAACCCTCCCCTTCCCTCTCCTGTTAGGAGAGGGAAGGGGAGGGTGCCCCGTTTTTTGGGGCGGGAGGGGTTGGGTGAGGTTGAAAAACAACCACTTAACCATGAATAATATCTATTAAACATTTAATTTTCACAATCCGGGATTGTTTTATATATTGTGAGTCATTCTCAGAAATGGGTTCCCAAAAATGCTCTCTGGGTTTTAAGTTAAATTTAAAATTCGTGTGTTGAATCTATTCCGTTTCACTCTCTACATTATATTTAATGCAAACATGTAACTAAAAGCTTTTTAAAATGGCAAGAAACGAAGCCGACACCCGTGTTACCCTGATTGATCCCAAATTGAAAGCAGCCGGTTGGGATGATTCGCAAATTAAACGGGAACATTTTTACCAAAGGGATAAAGTATATGCACCCGGTCGGATCATCCTGGTGGGAGATCGGCATCGCAGGGGAACCAGCCGCAAGGTGGATTACTTGCTCCGCATCAGCGAAGCCTTTACCATTGCAGTGGTGGAAGCCAAGGCAGAGGGTGAAAGGGCTGAGGTTGGTCTGGAGCAGGCGATATTGGATAAAGCGTTTCCGTGGAAGTTGTAGTTCGGCTAACCATCTACAGATTTCGGAGGTGATTTATGGAGAAAAATGAAGTCAACGAAGCTTTTGAAATCCTGCTGGAAGAAATTGAGGCCGTTGTCAATGACTTGAACGAATATGGTGCGTCCGCTTTCCAGGCTGGCAATTACGAAAAGGCTCGCCAGACCATTGAAGAAGCCACCCGGTTGGCCGAATTCCGCGAAAAAGTGCAATCCCTGCAGAAGGAATGGGCAGCACTGTTTGCCCGACACAGGCACCCCAGCCGAAAGCCAACACGACGCAAAAAGAAAGGACGCCTCCCCCGGGGACTTCGTACAACAGAGGATGCCTTCCGAAAACCCATTCTAGAAGCTCTGGTGGAATTGGGAGGTATTGCCCCGATGAGTAAAGTGCTGGCACGAGTTGAGCCGAAAATGCTCGGTATACTCAACGATTACGACTATCAGCCCTTGCCATCGGATCCACGCTCCGTCCGATGGCGCAACACCGCCCAATGGTGCCGCAACACTCTGGTTCGTGAGGGTCTGATGAAGTCTGATTCGCCTCATGGGATCTGGGAAATCAGCGAGGCTGGACGGCATGTATTAAACACTTAGGACAATTGGTAATCCAGTAAAAGCCTTTAAAAAAATCGTTATGTTACCTCTGGGAAACCGTGCGGAAAAATGTTTACAGCTTCAGTAAGTATGCCGGCCGCCACGAAATTGAAGATTTGATGGTTGGGATAGACAATTTTGGATTGAGCATAAAATGTAAAATGTGGAGAAAGACTATGAAAAAAAACAGTATTATGGATGCTTTTGTAATTCTTTTGGATAAATTGGAATACTTAATCAGTGATTTGAGTGACATCGGTGCGAGAGCTTTTCAAAAAGGCGATTATGATAAGGCAGGTCAGGCTGCCGATGAAGCTGTTCGCTTAACAAACTTTCGGAGCAAGGTTCAAAAACTACAAAATGAATGGACAATGTTTTTCTCTAAGCATACACATAGACAGCCCGAATGTGGAAAGAGGAAAATGACAAAGAGACTTCGTTACGGGGTAAAAACCCCTGAAGAGGCTTATCGCCGACCGATTTTGGAGACATTAGTGGAACTTGGCGGGAGTGGTCCCACTAAAAGAATTCTTAGGCTGGTTGAACAAAAGATGAGGAGTACCTTGAATGAGTATGATTATCAACCTCTTCCATCTAACCCAACCTGCTCTCGATGGAATAATACAGCTCAATGGTGTCGCATGACACTGATAAAGGAAGGATTATTGAGATCGGATTCGCCCCGCGGTATATGGGAAATTACCGAAGTTGGTCGGATTGCACTTGATTATAAAAAACCCCTTTAACACTGGAATCGGCTTTGAAAAAATCGTAACTGTCCTTTAAGGAAATTCTGAATCAGAGATTTGAAAGAGGTTTACAACACAGGAGAACACTATGGCTGATGTTTTATTTAAAAAAGTAGATTACACCATCAAAAAACTTATTGAAGATATTGATGTAGGAGAAATCGGACTCCCAGATATCCAGAGACCATTCGTTTGGCCCAACACTAAAGTTCGGGATCTTTTCGACTCTATGTATCGTGGCTATCCCATCGGCTACCTGTTGTTCTGGGAGAACGGTCTACCTGGCGAGCATCGGGTTATTGGAACCGAAAAAAAACAGAAAGCCCCAAACTTGCTGGTGGTTGATGGGCAGCAACGGCTGACTTCGCTGTATGCCGTTTTTAAAGGGAGACCAATCATTCGCAAAGATTTTAGCAAGGCACATATACGAATTGCCTTCAATCCCATAACGGCGACTTTTGAAGTTTCCAATACCGCCATTAAAGTGAATCCAGAATGGATAACTGATATTAGCCGACTCTGGCAAAATGGAAATGGAAGCGAGGATATTTTTCAATTCGTGGAAAACTACTTACATCGGCTTACTGCAAAACAATACATTTCTGATCAACAGAAAAGAAAGATCAAGGCATCAATTGCACAACTTTTCAAATTACCAGATTATCCGATTAGTGCTCTGGAGTTGTCAGCCTCAGTTCCAGAAGATGAGGTCGCTGAAGTATTTGTTCGTATCAATAGTAAAGGTACCACCCTGAATCAAGCTAACTTTATCCTCACCCTAATGTCCGTTTTCTGGGATGAAGGAAGAAGGGAATTGGAAGATTTCTGTCTACATTCCAAAGAACCACCAAAAGATGGAAAACCTTCACCGTATAACCATTTTCTGCGTCCTAATCCAGATCAACTGTTACGAGTAGAGGTGGCTCTGGGTTTTCGAAGGGCACGGCTGGAATATGTCTATTCATTGCTAAGGGGAAAAGACCTGGAGACTAAACAATTTTCAGTTGAACAACGCGATAAACAATTCGCAATTTTGCGGAAAGCCCAGAATTACACGTTGGGTTTACAGAACTGGCATGAATTCTTCAAAGTACTGATTCGTGCCGGTTATCGGAACCAGTCCTTACTCTCTTCGGCGAACACCATACTCTACACCTATGCATTTTACTTGATTGGTAAAAAGGAGTTTGAAGTCATTCCTCACGAACTGCGGGAATTGGTGGCGCGGTGGTTCTACATGTCATCCCTCACCGGTCGTTATACGGATTCACCGGAATCGCGTATGGAACAAGATCTAGCACTCCTACGCGGGAAGTACAATAGTGCAGAGTTTGTACACGCTTTGAATCAGGAAATCCAAGCCGTACTGACTAATGATTATTGGGAAACCACACTGCCCAATGAACTTGCTACTGCTTCTGCCAGAAGCCCGGCGATGTTTGCTTTCTTTGCTGCCCTCTGTCTGTTGGATGCTCGGGTGCTCTTTTCTCAGATGAAAGTAAACGAGCTTCTTGACCCTGGTATTAAAGCCGCTAAATCCGCCCTGGAACGACATCATCTATTTCCGCGTAATTATCTTCGCAAAATGGGAATCAAAGAGACCCGGGATATCAACCAGGTAGCCAATTATGCGCTGGTGGAGTGGAGTGATAATGTTGCCATATCGGATCAATCTCCTGTGGAATATGTGCCCCAATTTGAAGCGCGCTTCTCTTCGGAGGATCTTCGCCAGATGTATTTTTGGCATGCACTCACCGATCGCTGGTACGAGATGAACTATGCTGATTTTTTGGAAGAACGCCGCAAGCGAATTGCCCGGATTATCCGCCTGGGATTTGAAAAATTATCAGCAAATGCATGACAACACCCCGGCGAAAAGGGTACTCGTGGATAGGTGGAAAATGGGGATATATCAGAGCATACAGTCTCATTTGTCGATCGTGAACATCCGTCCCCACACATCACCCCCGTGCTTATGAATCGACTGCTTCCTGAATACTGACTTACTGTTCACTGATCTACTGATCACTGACCTACTGCTCACTGCCCCGCCACTCCTTCCCACACCTTATCAAACGCCCTCATAAACGCCTCCTGCACCTCCCCGGCATAGGGATTAAACCGGCAGAAGTCTTCAAACAGTTCCTGCGAATCATTCATCGCCACCCGGGTAATAAACCGGGCATGCTCCATACTTGCCATCTTCAACGGCAATTCTTCGATGCCTATCTCATGGAGCGCCCTGCCCAGATGGTGCATCAGGCTGAGATTATACGCCATCAGGCGATCATGTTCTTCCGCCGGGATAGTGAATAAGTTTAATTCCAGGGTGTGGGAGAAAAACCGGGTGAAAAATTCAATCAGGTGGTCGGGGATTCTCCCCGGCATCATCGCCAGGGAGTGACCGGCAAGCCCCCGGGCTGCGGAATCGGGTCCGAAAAGGGGATGGGTGGCAAGGTAGTATACATCAGACGGCAGGAGTTCTTCGAACCATTCCAGCACCACCGATTTCACTGAGGCACAATCCATCACGATGGTGCCGGGAGGAATGCGCCGGGCATGTTGTTTCAAAAATTCGGGGATACAGCGGATGGGGATGGTAAGAATCACCACATCTTTCCGCAAACATTCTGACAGGGGCGCCCAGGCAGCAAACGTTTCCGCCGCCTCCCGACGAGCCATATCCACGTCATACACCCAAACCGGGAAATGACGGCTAAGATGCTCACCCCAGAAACAGCCAAATCGCCCCGCCCCAATTATCGCAAATTCTCCCGGCTCTTTCATGACGCTTTGCTCTCCTCCAATGGTGTATTCATGATCGCCGATTGAATCCGGATGGAGTGTCGGTGGATGATTTGATAGAATTCCCGCACAAACTGTTCATCCAACCCGATGAGTTTTGCCCGTTTCAACCGGTCTTCCAACAGTTGTTCCCAACGCCGTACCTGCAGGATGGTCATGTTGTGGGTTTTTTTAAAGTGCCCGATGCGGTCCACCAACGATGCCCGGCGAGAGATCACTTCCAGAAGCTCGTGATCGATGAAATCAATCTGCTGGCGCATGACCTCTAATAACACCCCGGACCCGCCGTTCGCCGGAACCCCGGTGCGAAATTGCAAACTGTCCAAAAGATCGGCTAATTCCTCCGGCAGTAATTGCTGACCGGCATCACTTAGAGCCGCCTCGGGACGAATGTGAGATTCGATCATCAGCCCGTTCATTGCCAGATCGTAAGCCGTCTGGGAAAGCTCATGCAAGTATTTGCGGCTGCCGGAGATATGACTGGGATCGCATAGCAGTGGTAAATCGGGCAGTTGGCGTTTGAGTTCGATGGGGATTTCCCAGCGGGGAGCGTTGCGGTAAGGCGTTTTTTCGTATGTAGAAAACCCGCGGTGAATCGCCCCTAACCGGGTGATGCCGGCATTGTTCAACCGTTCCAGGGCGCCAATCCAGAGTTGCAGATCGGGGTTCATGGGATTTTTGACCAACACCGTGGCATCCGCGCCCTGCAAGGCATTGGCAATCTCCTGCACCGAGAAGGGATTAACCGTGGTACGGGCACCGACCCAGAGCACGTCCACCCCGAATTTCAGGGCTTCATACACATGATTTGCATTGGCAACCTCAATCGCCACCTTTAAGCCGGTTTCCTCTTTAACCCGACGCAGCCAGTGGAGCCCGGGGATGCCCACACCGGCAAAATCATGGGGGCGGGTGCGGGGCTTCCAGATACCCGCCCGGAACACCGTCACACCCGGTATCCGGCTGATAGCCCGGGCAGTCTGCAACACCTGTTCCTCCGTCTCGGCACTGCATGGTCCCGCAATGATCAATGGCTGACCCGCCGGTGGGAGCCAGTCTGTTGTTAGTTCCAATTCTACCGGTTTACCACTCATTCCTTTCTCCTTCTGATGTGATGGATGCGTTGAATTGCTTGTTGGATTCGTTCTTCCGCTGCACAGAGCGAAGCTCGGATATAACGGCTGCCGTTGCTGCCGAACACCGAACCCGGGGTGAAAAAAATTCCTGCCGAATACAGCAGTTCATCAACGAATGTCTCTGCGTCATCCGCCTCTTGCGGCAGCTTGCCCCACACAAACAACCCGGCGGTATCCGACTGCCAGGTGCAACCCAGGCGGGTGAGTAACTGTCGGATTAATTCCCTGCGTTGCCGGTAACGGGCGTTCTGTTGCTCGTGCCATTGGGGTGACATCCCCAGCACCCGGACGGCAGCCTGCTGTACCGGGAGAAACATCCCGGAATCCTGCTGGCTTTTGACTTTCATAATCGCCGCCAGGTATGGGGCGGCACCCGCCACCATGCCCATGCGCCAGCCTGCCATGTGAAACGATTTGCTCAGGGAATTCAGCTCCAGGCAGCATTCCCGGGCGCCCGGCAGGGCAAGGATGCTGAGTGGCGGTTGGGGATTCAAAATCAGGCTGTAGGGATTATCGTGACAGAGCAGGATACGCCGTTCCCGGGCAAAGTCAATCAACCGGGCAAAAGCCGATTTCCCTGCCACGACACCGGTAGGCATGTGCGGATAGTTCACCCACATCACTCTCACCCGGGTTGTGTCCAACTGTTCCAGTTCATGCCAATCCGGCAGCCAATGGTTCGCTTCCCGCAGGTTATAAAAAAGCGCTTCCGCACCTGCCAGCCGCGCTGCCGACGCATACGCCGGGTAACCGGGGTCCGGCACCAGCACCTGATCACCCGAATTTAGAAATGCCAGTGAGATATGCGTTATTCCCTCCTTGGAACCCATCAGGGGGAGTATCTCCTGCGCAGGGTTCAGTTGAACACCATACCTCTGCCGGTACCAGTCCGCTATTGCCTGCCGGAGTTGGGGAATCCCACGGTAAGGTTGGTAGCCATGGCTTTCCGGCAGGGCAGCAGTAGATTGAAGCGTGTCGATGGCTTCTGCGGGCGGGGGTAAATCCGGGCTGCCCACCCCAAGATTGATGATATCCTCTCCCCGGTTGTTTAATTCCCGGATTTCCTGTAGTTTTCGGGAAAAGTAGTATTCCGCTATCCCATTCAATCGCTTCGCTTCAGGAATGATCATACGGTAATTCTCCAGCCTGGTAAATGCCCAGCAATTTGAATCCGGCGGCTAACTTCTGCACCCCTTGAATCGCCTTCCGAAATGCTTGGGGTTCCCGCCAGGTAATATCTACATGAAAGGCGTATTCGGTAGGACGCCCGGGGATAGGAACCGACTGGATCAACGTGAGGTTGATACCATGTTGGCGGAAAATATCCAGTACTTCCACCAGCGCCCCGGGTCGATGGGCGGTTTGAAAACTCAAGGATGCTTTGTTGGTGGAATCTCTCAACTCCGGTGGTCGTTGACTGATAATCAAAAAGCGGGTATAGTTTTGCCGCTGGTTTTCAATCTCCCGGGCAAGGATTGCCAGTTCATACCGACGAGCCGCTTCTTCACTGGCAATCGCCGCCACACCGGGTAATTTCTGTTTCTGAATCTCCCGGGCGCTGCCGGCGGTGTCAAAGGCTTCCATTGCCCGAAGCGCAGGATGCGCCTCCAAAAACTCGCTGCACTGATGCAATGCCATGGGATGGGAGCGCACCATGCGAATGTCGCCCAATGTCTGCCCGGGCAGCGCCATCAGGCATTGATGGATAGCGACATAAATTTCACCCTCAATGAACAGGGGATGAGATTCCAGGAGGCTGTAATTGGGCAGTATGCTCCCTGCCAGGGTATTTTCAATCGCCAGCACCGCCACATCCGCCCGTCTTTCCAGCACTCCTCTGCAAACCTGCTTAAAGGTGCGACATTCCAGCACCGATACGGTTTGGTGAAAATATTTTTGCGCGGCAATATCATGATATGACGCCCGTTCTCCCTGAATCGCTACCGTCAATGGGTGGTTCATCTATCATCTCCTCTCGGGTAAAAAAAAAGCCCCGAAACGGTTGTTCGGGGCTTTAAAGGGTCGTAAAAAGTTTGTAGTCGATGGTCAGGTTGCGACACTCCCGCCAAAGCCCCTATGTTCGGGACCAAAGAAAAAATAAAAATAATAATAGACAGCGGAAAATGTAGCAACGATGAGTTTCATCTAAATTATCCTTCGTTCAAAATTCATTGGAAGTATAAAAAAGGAAATAGAAAAAATCAACAAGCATTTTGAGAATTTTTTCTGCAATCATCTGAAGGATTTTCATGCAACCATTTACCGCAGGCATTCGCCGGAAGAAACGGTTTTATGCGCAGCCCTTACTTAATTTTCTCTCATTTAAGGCGATTATGAGAAAGGGGAAATCATCTTTTCTCAATGTATTGAGAAAAATCCCCCGGTTAATCACATCAAGGATGATGTAACGGTTACAGGGAGGTACCCGATGATAGAAAATCGTTTACACCACTTACGAAAACATGTTCGTGCGTTAGCTATTCAGCGGGCGCTCATTCCCCGCGTGTATCCCCTGTTACCCGTGTCTTACCATTCCTCGAATGGAGGTTCCTCTCCGGTGGTTCACCCGGCGTTCGGCACAAGAAACTCCCGATCATCTCCCCCCTGGAAGGAACTTTCCCTTTTGTATCCCCCCACGGATTCCAAAATAATTCCATTGAATTGTCATTTCGGCGAAAACGGTACCATGAAAGGCATCGGTATTTACCAACCGGCGACATTTGAATGGATGATTCACCTCTATCATCTTTTTACTTTCCGCCGCCAGGAGCAGCAAATGGTTTATCCCCTGGAGGTGGTTTTTATTGTGAAGTACAACCGTCCCTCCCAAAAGCGGTTGCTAAGCCGGGCAAAAGAGGAAAAAATTGCCGAACAATTGGAACAATTAGTGACCCGGCTGATGGAAAATGGTGCACTTTCGGAGGATGAGTCCGGTACCACGCTGATCGAGATCTCCGGTACCAAAGCCCTGACCACCGGAACACTGAAACCGTTTTTAAACCTGACCGAATCGGTTTTGCACCAGATTGCCAGCGTAGCGGAGAAAAAACTGTCCGAAATACACCCGACAGAAAAAAGAAAACTGTGGGGATATTTCCGAGGTTTCCATCGGGTGCACCTGTTCCGGAATCCTTCCATTCTGGATTATCTTTCCAGCCTCCACCTGATTGTCAAAAAACGAAATCGTTGACAACACTATTCCACTGTCCGGTAAAACGTTTGCCGGTTTGAAAAAAGTAGCATTTACCCGCCGCTGTATTAAATTAGCGGATGAAAGAGATGTATATGAGATGTCATCAAGGTGAAAGGGGATGATGGAGCCATTTCCAAAGAAGCGCTGGGGTCAGCATTTTTTAACGGATAAAAACATCGCCCGCAACATTGTTGCCGCGGCAGTGGAAGTTCTGCCGCCGCGGCTGATTGTGGAAATTGGTCCTGGTGCCGGGGTGCTAACGGAATTGTTGATTCCGGAGGCAATCCAATATATTGGGGTAGAAATTGACCCCGTGCTCGCCGGGAGATTGCGGGAACGATTTGCCTCCCTGCCCAACGTGCGGATAATGGAAGCGGATTTTTTGGAGATCGACCTGGCGAAACTTGTGAAACCTTTTCCCGGGCTCCATACCGTGGTAGTCGGTAACATTCCCTATAATATCACCTCCCCGATTTTGTTCAAACTGTTTGAGAATGCCGACCGGATAGATGAGGCGGTTCTGATGATGCAAAAAGAAGTGGCGCAGCGCCTGGTGGCACAGCCGGGCAGCAAAGATTACGGTTTGTTAGCTATCAATAGCCAGTTGTTTTCCCAGGTGAAATACCTGTTTACGGTGGCGGCGCATCTCTTTTATCCACCGCCTAAGGTGGAATCGGCAGTGGTGCGGATGAAACTGAAGCGGAACGTGCCCCAACAATTTTCGGATTTTGAATTGTTCCGGCAGATCACCCGGCACTGCTTTCGCCATCGTCGAAAAATGTTGCGGAAATCCTTATCGATGTTGTTCTCACCCGAACTGGTGCGTACATTAGGCGCCGATTTAACACAACGCCCGGAAGAACTTTCCATAGAAGACTGGAAAAAACTCAGCGAAATGATTCATCAACAATTGGTAAAGGGAACTGCTACATGACACCACCGACCATCGACCTGGATCATCAGGAGATTTCTCAAAATTTGAAGTATTTGTTGGAAAACAATGAAGTCGATTTTGTACGCAATATTTTAGCGGATTTGCATGTCGCCGACATTGCCGATTTGGTGGAACGCCTGGATCCGGAAAATCGAAAAAAAATATTTTCCCTGCTGAATTCGGAAACCGCCAGCGAAGTGCTCACGGAGTTGGAAGATGCCCCCAAGGAAGATGTTCTGGAAGAACTGGATACCAAGCGCATTGTAGAGCTGGTGAATGAGATGGATTCCGATGATGCCACCGATGTGGTGTCGGAGCTTTCGGCGGATAAAGCCACCCAGGTGTTGGCGCAGGTTGAGCAGGAGAGTTCGGAGGAAATCCAGGAACTGTTAGGGTATAAAGAAGACACTGCCGGCGGCATCATGGCAAAAGAATATGTCGCCGTCAATGCCAACTGCACCGTGGAAGAAGCCATCGAAGAATTACGTAAGCGCCGGGAAGAAGTGGAAGAAATTTACCAGTGCTATGTGGTGGATGATTTCGGCACCCTGGTTGGGGCGGTTACCCTGAAGGAGCTAATTCTGGCGGAACCGGGAACCTTGATTAAAGAGATCATGGACGAAGATATCATCGCCATTGACAGTCAGATGGATCAGGAAGAAGTTGCCCATATTTTTGAGAAATACAATTTAATCTCAGCACCGGTGGTGGACCACCGTCATAAGCTTATCGGAAGAATTACCATCGATGATGTGGTGGATGTGATCAATGAGGAAACGGATGAAGACATTGCCCGGATTGCCGGTATCGGCGAAGAGGAGATTCTGGAGGACAGCGTATTAAAGGTTGCCCAGGCAAGGCTCCCCTGGCTGGTGATCTCCTTTTTTGGTGAAATCATCTCGGCGTTTATCATGGAGCAGTATTCGGCAACCCTGGGGCAGGTTATTGTCTCGGCATTTTTTATCCCGGTGGTGATGGCAATGGGGGGCAGCACCGGGCAACAATCCAGCATTATCGTGGTTCGGGGACTGGCGACCGGGGAAATCTCCCCGCGAGATTTACGAAAGCGCCTTTACCGGGAAATCCGCACTGCCCTGGTCACCGGGCTGGTTATTGCCCTGCTAATCCTCACCGTGGTGACCGTATGGCAGCATAATTTTAAATTTGGAGCCGTGCTGTCAACCACCCTGATGGTGGTCATTCTCAACGCTTCTCTTTTCGGAGCAATTATTCCCTTTGCCTTTAAAAAAATGAATGTGGACCCGGCATTAGCCACCGGTCCTTTTGTTGCCACGTTTAATGATGTCATCGGGTTGTTAATTTATTTTTCCCTGTTAACCGTGGCATTAAAATATATTTTAGGGGGTTAAACGACGGTGTCCGAGTTGATCAAAACGGAGGCAATCGTACTCTCCACCACCCGATGGCATGAGTCCAGTAAAATTATCCATCTGTTCAGCCGGGATGCGGGTGACATCAAAGTGCTGGCGAAAGGCGCCTTACGCCCCAAAAGCCCCTTCCGGGGGGTGCTCGAAGCCATGAATCATGCCGAAGTTATCATTTCTCACCGGGAATCCCGGAGCCTGCAAATCCTGACCTCCGCTACCCTGTTAAATGCTTTTTTGAATATTCGGGAGGATTTAAAAAAAACCGCTGTGGGATATTCTATCCTGGAATTGTTGAAAAAATTATTCCCGGTCCATGAGCCGGTGAAAGATTTTTTTGAATATCTCATTTCGTTATTGAGTGCCTTAAATCAGAGCAGCCTGCCGAACCCGGAACCGTTTTTGTGGCATTTTCTGTTTCGTCTCAGCGAGACCCTGGGATTTGGCTGGCATCTTGCTCAATGCCAGGGATGCCGCCAGCCCCCTGCCCGGTTTCCGGTGGCGCTGGATACTCAAAAGGGCGGCATTTTTTGCCCTCCATGCCAAACGGCTGCAAACGCTTCCCCAATTCTCCTGGAGGAGGAGCAATGGAAAGTGCTGTGGCGATTCATCAATTCCCCTCCCGATACCATTGAGCATATCGTCGATAAGAATTTTACGGAATTCTACGAATATCTGAATGACATCCTCCTCAAACACCTGATGTACCATACCGACATTCCTCTGGAGTTAAATTCTTTGAAATGGTATATGTAATCCGGGAATAAATGCATTAAATTAATAATTTATGGACAGTGGTTTGATAATCACAACGTATGTTAAACGAAAGAGGTGAAAAATTGGCAGAGCAACTAACAACGACCATGGAAAAATTGGTCTCTTTGTGTAAACGGCGCGGGTTTATTTTCCAGAGCAGCGAAATTTACGGGGGAATCAACAGTTGCTATGATTACGGACCAATGGGAGTGGAGTTGAAGAAGAATATTAAACACCAGTGGTGGAAGGCGATGGTGTACGAGCGGGATGATATAGAGGGGTTGGATGCCAGTATTTTAATGCACCCCAGGGTGTGGGAAGCATCCGGTCATGTGGAAGGCTTTACCGACCCGATGGTGGATTGCAAAAAATGTAAAATGCGTTTTCGGGCAGACCAGATAGACCTCAGCAAAGGGTGCCCCAATTGCGGTGGTGAATTGACCGAACCCCGGATGTTCAATTTGATGTTTAAAACCTTTATGGGTCCGGTGGAGGATGATGCCAACATTGTGTACCTGCGTCCCGAAACCGCCCAGGGAATTTATGTAAATTTCCACAATGTTCGGGAAGCCGCCCGTCAAAAAGTGCCGTTCGGAATTGCCCAGATCGGAAAGGCGTTTCGCAACGAGATCACGCCGGGGAATTTCATCTTCCGGATGCGGGAGTTTGAACAAATGGAAATGCAATATTTTGTAAAACCGGGCAGCGACGAAGAGTGGTTCGAATATTGGAAAGAAGAACGACTGAAATGGTATGAGCGGCTCGGGATTCAACGGGAAAAGCTGGAACTGCACCCCCACGGGAAAGACGAGTTAGCCCACTATGCCAAAACCGCCATCGACATTCAGTATGAATTTCCCTTTGGCTGGAATGAGATTGAAGGAATTCACAACCGCACCGATTATGACTTGAAGCGGCATCAGGAATTTTCCAAGAAGAACTTGCTCTATTTTGATCAGGAGGCGAAAGAGCGTTATATCCCCTATGTGATTGAAACATCAACCGGGGTGGATCGGCTGCTGTTAACCACTTTGGTAAATGCTTATGATGAGGAGGAAGAACGGGTGGTGCTCCGGTTTCATCCCCAAATTGCCCCGATGAAGGCAGCGGTTTTTCCCCTGGTGAAAAAAGACGGGATGCCGGAAATTGCCCGGAACATTGTTAACGGGCTGCGAAAGTACTTTCGGGTGTTCTACGATGAATCGGGCGCCATCGGACGGCGCTACCGGCGGCAGGATGAAATTGGCACGCCCTACTGTTTTACGGTGGATTCCCAGACATTGGCGGACGGCAGTGTTACGGTCCGGGAACGAGACAGCATGGCCCAGGAGCGTATCTCTCAAGACCGGATATTATCATACTTGATGGAAAGGGTCTTATAATTCCCGGTGAAATTGTTTTGACCTTTCTATTGGTAATTTTGAAAAAAGATATTAAATTCTTTTAACCCTTAAATCCACCGTTTAAAACATCAACCTGTGGGAGGTAAACACCATGTTTCGTGGTTCAATTAACAAAGCAATTTTAGTTGGAAGGTTAGGGGCTGATCCGGAAGTTCGTTATACACCCAGCGGAGCAGCGGTTGCCAATTTCCGGATTGCCACCGATCGCAATTGGAAAGACAAAGACGGCAACTGGCAGACGGAAACCATGTGGCACCGGATTGTGGTATGGAATCGGCAGGCTGAATTGGTGAAAGAACATGTTAAAAAAGGAAACCGGGTCTACATTGAAGGTCGCATTCAGTACCGGGAATGGGAAGATCAAAATGGGCAACGGCGCTTTACTACCGAAATCGTTGCCAATGATATCCAATTGCTGGAATCCGGCGGGCAGCGTCAGCAAACTGAGGGTGAAGCTCCGCCAATGCCCGAAGATACCCTTGGGGAACCGCCGGCAGATATCAAACCGGAAAAAGATGATGTTCCGTTTTAGTTCGGAACCGCCAGAGGGATTACTGTTGACGTTGACATCAATTTCAAAAAAAGCTTCCTTATTGCGGATGCCATAGGGGAGCTTTTTTCATCCCTTTGCTGATGGCTTGTCTTCCATGTATCCCCGGAATACCCGGTACCGGCGAGGGAGAAATTTATCCCGCTTCGTGAAGTAGATAACGGTAATGAAAAAATGCCGCTTTATTTTAGAGTGGGTTGCTTTCATGAACCGGTCGGTTTTTTAAACGCTGCAATGGATACATTAAACCTGAGGTAATCAAATGAAAAATCAAGCCTGGGTGGGAATTTTTCTGCTGCTGGTAATCGTTCCCTTCTATGCGTTTCCCCAATCTGAGGAGCTTGAATCCATGCCGACTCATAAAAATGAGAGAGGATTGAGTTTCTCGCTGGCCTCTTCCGGCCTGGGAGTGGGAGGATTTTATCGTTTTGCGCTTCCGAATTTTTTATATATCGGGATGGACCTGGAATTTTTTATTCTGCGGGATGACAAGGAATTCGAGTTTATAGATGCCTTTGGCAACGCGTTTAAAATTAACGATGTGAATCGGTTTTTCGAGATCCCCCTGAATATTGAATTAAAAAAACGGTTATTCGCCAATGACATCGAGGACAATTTTCGTCCCCATCTCATGGCACAAGCCGGGGTTATCTTTGGGATGAACTTTCCCCGGGAGTTGTTAGTTGACGAGAAAGTTGTACAGCCGGATAATGAATACGAACTGAGTTACAATTTACTGGTGGGGTTCGGAGTGGATGTGACCACCCGGGAGAACTTCTTTTTTACAGTGCGACCGCAGTTTCGCTATGTTTTTTATCAAAACAAGATCGCCGGAAAACGGGATCATTCGGCATTCGAAATCAAACTGGAAATCGGCGGACAGCGATAATTCGGATTCATTTACTCCTACCAGAGGCTATTACCGGATCATCATTCCATGGATTCCCGGCGCTGTGCGGCAGCGTTTTTCCGGTAATCCTTCCCAGAAAATCGAAACAACTGAAAAATCCCTTTGCGCTGTTCCTGTTTCCTCAGGCGGGCATACCGGGTAATGATGCTTTCATCAATCCCGGCATCCTCTAAAATTTGCTGTAACGCCTCCGGTGATACATCGGGGTAGTGATTGTACAGCGTCCGGGCTGTCCGTTCGTTTTTTTCCATAATTGCTTCCAGAAGCCGCTTTCGGATAGGGTCTAATTGGGTCAATATTTCCCGAGAACGCTTGACGATGTTTTTTAGATGAAACGGATCGAAGGTGTTGTCTGCTTCCTCACATTCGATTTTTTCCAGTCGGTCATGTGCGACCCGTTTTAACTGTACTGTCTCATCATACAGCTTGTCGAGTTGCTGCAGAGCGGTTTGATATTTTCGCAATTTTTCATTCAGAATAATGATTAATTTCCGAATTTTAAAACGCTTAAATTTGTCCTCGCCGGCATCAGGCGCTGCCACCGAAGCCGAATAATAAATTTCCGCCTGGCGAAGGGCATCCTCTTCCTGAAAGGGAACCTCCTGCCAGCCGTTTTGGCGAAGCGTCTCTAAAAATTCAAAATAATGAGAATAGGGCGGATAGGGCAGGTTGAACATCGTGTGCGTGGACGTGAGAAAGTCCGATTTTATCCGTTCCCCCAGGGTTGAGTATTCTCCCAGATGGTGAATCATCTGTTCACTGGTCCTCAGAGTTGTTTGATAAAGTTGACGAAATTGCGGATCGTATTTTTTCAGGTATAAATCCCATGCCCGGGTAGGGGCGCTTTCCGCTTCCTGACGAACCAGCCAGTTTAAATCTTCCAGGTGGTTTAAGGTGTTTAAAATGTGGTTTTGGAGATGATCGAACAAATTGAAAAATTCCATAATGAACTGATTCATCCCGGAAGATTTCGGATCGGGGGAGAGGATTCGGAAAATCCAGGAAATTCGCAGGTACAGTCTCCCCAGTTTTTCGTAATCCCGGTATTTATCCTCCGCCAATAGCTGGAGATAAGTGGCTAATAAATGGAGATTCAGAACCGACAGCAATTCTACGGTAGGATATTCGATTTGCTCGCTGATCAGTTTAACCACCGGATCCGTCGATGCCTCTTCCAGCACCTTTCGCTGTAAATGTTCAAACTGCCCCCGCGCCTTTTTGAACTGTTTTTGAAAAAAGCTTGTCCTTTCATCGGTAAACTTACAATGAGGACAATGCCAGATGTGAAAGGCATAGATATGATAGCGCTTATGTTCCGGCTTTCGCCAGGTATACCGGCTGATAAAATAGTCGTCCTCCCGTCGATCAACCACATAGGTTCGATCCCGCAAGTAATAATGGATTGATGGTTTGCCACAGACCGGGCAGGAAAATTCTTTCTCAAAAAAGGGGCGCCTGTCCTGTTCCTGTTTGTTGCTGTACATTGTTGTATCCTTCCTGTCCTATTATGAAGTATAATCGTTCCCCTCCTACGGTAGATTAGCCCGGGGTGCTTTTCTTGTTCGCTTTAACCGGGGAATCACCCCAAAAAACTTCTTGAGAAAGTCCTTCTTTCGTTGTAAACTCTGTTCGGATGGCTTTTAAAAATAATGTGGCGATTATGGATCAAACAAAAACCACATCCGCCTCGACTTCCCGGGCACCGGTAAAGGGGTTCTTCATTGATATCGACGGGGTGCTACTGATTGAGAAACAATTAATCCACGGTGCCCTGGAAGCGATTGATTTCCTGAACAAAAATTCTATCCCCTATATGCTGCTCACCAATACCACCCGACGGAGCCGGATGTCGTTGTATACCAATTTACAGCGGATGGGATTTAAGCTGACCCCCGAGCAAATTTACACTGCCCCTTACGCCGCATCCCTGTGGCTGAAGTCCAAAGGGGTGAAAGCCATCCATCTATACCTGCGAGGGGATGTGTACCGGGAATTTAAAGATTTTCGGATTACTGCCAACAAACCGGAGTATGTGGTCATCGGGGATGTGGGAGAAGATTTAACGTATGATAATCTGAACCAGGTATTTCGGTTGATAATGGGGGGTGCCCGGATGTTAGCCCTTCAGAAGAACCGTTACTGGCAGCGGGGTGACGGTCTGGCAATTGATGCCGGGGGGATTGTGGCAGCGCTGGAATACGCCACCCGAAAGCGGGCGTTTGTCATTGGCAAACCCAGCCCGGGGTTCTTTCGGCATGCCATTGCCCAAATCGGATTGCCGGCAGAAAATATTGCCATGATTGGAGATGATATGGAAGCTGACATCAAAGGAGCTGCCCGGCTGGGATTGCAAACCATTGCCGTGCAAACCGGAAAGTTCCGCAAACGGAAACTCACCCGGAAAAGTAAACTTCCCAATTATCTGTTATCTTCCATTGCGGCGTTGCCGGGATGGTATAAAAAGACAAAACAAGCGGAGGAAAAATGATCGTTACCACCACGCCCACGATTGAAGGGAAAACTATCACCGCTTACAAAGGCATTGTAGCGGGAGAGGCCATTATGGGGGCGAATATTGTTCGGGACCTTTTTGCCAGTATTACCGACATTGTAGGCGGGCGCTCCGGCGCTTATGAAAGCAAACTCATCCAGGCTCGTCAAATTGCCCTGGACGAAATGGCTCAACACGCCGCTCAGGCGGGCGCCAATGCCGTGGTTGGAGTGGACCTCGACTACGAGGTGATCCGGGAAGGCATGTTGATGGTGACGGCATCCGGAACGGCAGTGGTCGTACAATGAAAGTGCCGGTGCAAAAAGCTTTTCTGCAGGTCCTATTCGGGATTCTCCTTCTCCTCCTCCTGCCCAATTGCCACCACCTCTCCCCGGAAGAAGAAGCTGAACTGGCATTTGTGGAACAGCATCGGAAACAGAAAGATTTGCTGTTTAAAACCAATGAAAATTCCCCACTGCTGCCGGAGGATAAAGCGTCTTTTACCGGCTTACACTATTACCCGGTGGATATTTCGTTTCGTTTTGAAGGTCCTATCATTCGCTATGATTCGGTAATGATAGATACGATACGCGCCACCGGAGGGGATTTGCGCCCGGCACTCAAATACGGATACTTTGATTTTGTATACCGGCAGCAGCGATATCGCCTCCAAATTTACAAAATGTTGCGCGAGGAACCGGAACTGCAACATCTTTTGTTTCTGGGATTTACCGATGAAACCAACGGCAAGGAGACGTACGGCGGCGGCAGGTATATAGATTTAACCGAGAACGAGGAAAATTATTACGTGGTCGATTTTAACCTGGCATATAATCCATATTGTGCCTATAACCCGGCTTATACCTGCGCCATTCCTCCGCCGGAAAATCATCTCCCCTTTCCGGTGACCGCCGGGGAAAAACTTTTTAAGAAGCATGAATGAAATTGAAATTGTCGGTTGGAGAAAGTGCACCTCAGCATATTTGCCAAAGGCAGAAGAAAAAAACTCCTGCCTTTGGTTGATGGAGGTAAGTATGAGTACAGGTAATTTGTAGTGGTGCAAGATGAGTGCCAAAAACAAACCCATGGTTTATACTGATCGGTTACCGCTGCTCCGTTTTGAAAAATGAAAGAATTGCAGGTTTCCACCCCTTTATCCGAGCCTTTTAAATATTGTGCTATCTGCTAATTTATCAGCGTCTTACCCCCGGGGAAAAACAACCGGCTTCCCCCGGACGGCAAACGTTTTCCCCACGAGAATTCCCACAAGCACGACATATTGGGCAGTGAGCCTTAGTCGAAATCTTCTACAGCATGGTTGATTTTTGCGCACCCGGATTGGCATTCTTACCCGATGTAACCGGAAAATTTTTCAAGGATATCTTTCAGCGGAGGTAATGTTAATTTTCGTACCCGGATGCCGGCGGCTTTGAAAATTAATTCCGAAGCGGTATGGAAATCTTTTCCGCGGTACTTGTCGGAAAGGTATACTACCTCGGCAATACCTTTTTGGGCAATGTGTTTGGCGCATTCATTGCATGGGAACAGCGTGGCGTAAATCCGGCAATTGCGCAAATCACTGGTGGTGGAGTTTAAAATGGCATTTGCTTCCGCGTGCACCACGTAAGGATATTTGGTCTCTATCCACTCCCCTTCCCGTTCCCAACTGAACAGCGATTCGTCTGCATGGGCGACAAAACCGTTGTAACCGGTTCCCACAATATGATTTTCCGCATTCACGATTACCGCGCCAACTTTGCTGTTGGGGTCTTTGGAGCGCAGAGACGTAAAAATGGCAATTCCCATGAAATACTCGTCCCAACTCAGGAATGTCAATGGCGGCATATCCGCTCCTCCTTTATTTAAGATGAAAATTTAAATGACCAATTGCAAAACTTAACCATTCTTACACAACCCCGACAACTATATTCCCCTATACCTTATCCCCTCCTTTTAGCCTGACCTGAACCCCTTCTGCCGGGGTGTTCGGTTAAATTTTCTCCGGGTGCTATCTTTATCCATTGATTTAAGCTCTTTTCTCCATTAAAATTAAGCGCTTTGAGAACATTGCGGAATGAAAGGACGGGAGATAAAAAAAACGATTCTCAACTCCATTGCCGAGCGAAAAAAAATTTTATCCCGACCATCTTTATGGATTCCGGAAAGATGAAAAGGAACAGCATAAGGACTTTTTTTCATGACCAAAAATGTATATCGTTTTAAGGGAAATTTCAAAAGCTTTTTATTTGCGCTGGCGATTCTCATTACCATCGGCTTTTTGTACTATACCCAAACCCTGGTAAAGGTCTTACAGGAGCAATCCCGGGAATTTTTAAATTTCAAAGTCAAAATTTTTGAAGAAAATATCAATAACGAATCGATAGTTGACCTCAGCTTCTTTTTTCAGAATGTCATCCAGACCGCAGATTACCCCATTATTTATACCGATGCGGAAAGGCGCCCCCAGTTCTGGAAAAATATTGGTATACCGGAGATGATTCAACCAATCCCGCCGGATACCCTGCGTCTTCTCAATCATCTCATTCGGGAATTTGGGAAGGAAAACCCGCCCATCTCCATCTCTTATAAAGGACGGGTATTGGGCTATTATTATTACGGGGAGTCTGAAATTATTCGTCGGTTGCGCTGGCTGCCATACATCGAGATTATTGTGGTTGCCCTGTTCATATTAATTGGCTACGCCGGATTCAACTCGATTAAAAAAAGTGAAGAGCGGTTGATCTGGGTAGGCATGGCAAAAGAGACGGCTCACCAACTGGGCACTCCTTTATCGTCTTTGATGGGCTGGCTGGAATATCTCAAGAGCGATCCCGCCCATCTTTCCCGGGTGCTCCCGGAAGTTGAAAAAGACCTGACCCGTTTGCAAACCATCACCAAACGGTTTTCTCAAATCGGGTCCCTGCCGGATATGAAACCGGGCAACATTGTGGAAACCATAGAAGAAACGGTGCAATACTTCCGAAATCGTATTCCGCAGAAAAATGGCAAAATTCGACTGGAATTTAAAGCGAATCATAATATCCCGCTGGTTCGGTTCAATAAAGATCTGTTCTCCTGGGTGCTGGAAAATTTAATCAAGAACGCCCTTGATGCCCTGGAAGAGGATGGCGGCGTCATAACCATTTCCTGCGGCTTGTTGGGGGAAGACCAGGTGTTTATTGATGTTCAGGATTCCGGGAAGGGGATTCACAATGCTGCCCGCAAAGATATTTTTAAACCCGGCTTCAGTACCAAAAAGCGAGGCTGGGGATTGGGGTTAAGCCTGGCAAAGCGAATTATTGAGAACTATCATGGCGGCAAAATTTATTTGAAGGAATCCCAGGTGGGGAGCGGTTCGATTTTTCGGATTGTTTTGAAAAAGGGATGATTTCGCTCCCCTGAAGGACCTGCAGGTGGATAAGCGACTCGGATAACGTGAAGGCAGAGTGCGGAGGCAAAATTGACCGTTGACGGGCACTCATTTCCCGGAACATTTTTGGGTGTCGCGTCGCGCTGCTTTCGGTGCGGGCAGGTGATGAATGCTCACCTATGCTTCTCTTGGCTCCCGGGCTTTTGTTACCCCCATGTCGGCTGCTTTTTGCAGGGCTGCCCGGGCTTCCGAAAACCGCTCCCGATGCTGCAAAAATTCAGCAAAGTAAAAATATCCCAGACCGTCCCGGGGGTTCAACTCCAGCGCCCGACGAAAACAGACTTCCGCCTGTTCCGCATCATCAAAAAATTCACCCAATAACCAGCCATAACTCCACCATAAGGTACTGTTATCCGGAAGTTTATCAATTGCCTGTTGGAGTTGCTGTTTTGCCAGATGAATCTTCCCCCGGGATATCAAACAATATGCCAGAAAAACATGACTCTCAGAACGCCCCGGCTGCAACCGGAGTGCCTGGTGGAGCCGTTTTTTCGCTTCGTCAATTCCTTTCCCACCCTCCTGCCATAACACCGTAGCATATAATGACAATGCCGGGGCATAGGAGGGGTTTATTTCCAGTACCTTCCGAAGGTGTTCTGCTGCTCGATGCATGTCATGATGCCGGCGGTACCAGAGGGCAAGATTATAGCGTGCCTCCACATAACGGGGTTCAATCTCCAATGCTTTTTGATAACAAACCTTTGCTTCGATGTTTTTTTCCTGCTCCCGTAACAGGGTACCTAACAACACATATATCTCCGCACGCGGATATTGCTCGATGGATTGCCGGTAATACCGTTCTGCCAACACCCGCCTCCCGGCACAGTGATGCACATACCCAATCAACCCTCTTACCGATGCCAGTAAGGTCGGAGAGGAGTGCTTCTTCAGCAGGACCGCCATTTTTTTGGCAGCCTCCAATGCTTCTTTGAATTGCCGGTTGCCAAGCAATCCCCAGGCATAAGCACCCCAGACTGCCGGATTTTTTTCTGTCTTGACCATTCTCCGATAAATTTGCACCGCCCGGTTCCATTCCCCGGATTGTTCAAACCGCTCCGCTTGCTCCAGGAGGTCCTGCCTTTCGGTCTGTCGTTTCATAATTTGCCTCTCCTTTGTTGGATGTGCAGCTTAACGGCACCAATTATCGCTCCTGAGGGGGTGCTCCTTAAATGGTTTCCGGATTTTCAACTTCGGCATGTTGTCTGTTTTTTTTAAACTCACTCCCAATCCCTCTCTTTCCAGAAGAGAAACCGGGGGAATTCCGCTAAACCCAACAAACCGAATACCGAATTTCCCCACTCCCCATCGGGGCAGGCGGGGGCATTATTCTATCAATCACCCGTAACTATCGGTTTCATCTCATTTTGTTTTACGCTTCCAGAATCCGAAAACACTTCCGCAAATACCGCCCACGATATGGGAAAACTCGGAAATATTGTTTTGAACAAACGCATTCATCACCTCTTTGCTTAAAAACAGAACCAAAACCAGGAGAAACGTTAAGGGAATATAACCGGCGCGAACATTGGTAAAAGAACTCAATAATATCATCATAAAAACAATTCCACTGGCTCCAATTAAACCTGTCGAGAAAAGGAAGTGATTTAAGAATCCGGTAACCAGGGCGGTTATCAACGCCATGATGATTAAATTATTACTTCCGTATTTTTCTTCCAACATGGGCCCCAACAGCAGCAGAAAGGTTAGGTTAGACATCAAATGGTTCCAGTTGGCATGCCCGAAAACATAGGTGACAAACCGCGGGTAGGTAAGAGGATCTTTGTAAGACATAACAGGCAACAAGGCAAAAAAATGCTCGGTGATGCCAGGTATCACGTGTTGATTGAGAAACATCACCAACGAAGCAATCAGGGTAAAAGTTAATACAAAAGGAGCATTGTACGTGACTCTCATAATTTTCTCTTTATCGCTGAGACGAAAACAAAATTTAGCAGCAGACAGTTTTTGTAATAGTGATTTTAATTAAATTAATTTAGTTTAAAAAAATGATCCACAACAATTGTTTAAAATAAATTAATGTGGTATATTCTTACAATGAAATATTAACTGTTTTCGTAACTTTCCTTTTCCGCAATTTCGAATCTCTCCTGCTTCATTCCTTGGGATGTTGAGGGGAAAGTTGAATCAATCAGAATTGTAAAGTTTGATAACATCAAATCGGTCCTGTTAGCCGTAAAGACAGGAGCAGGCATACCCATAATCTTACGTTTTCAATGAATTTCCGTTTTCGATTTATTGCATGAATTAAAAATCGTAGACTATCGAAAAAGCGGAGCAACTTTTTTTCAGTAAAGTAAAGATTTGAACAGGCTTTGGGATATGGAAAGTGAGCATCCCCGGGGGATGTGGACCGCGTCATGCGGCACCGGAGATTTTGCAAAATAGATATGCATTGCAGGGCACAATGGCATTGTGTTTTCCTCCATCTCATCGCGTACCGAATCAGGTGCCGGGGTATCTCTCATCCATCCTGTGCTTTCCGGGAATAGGCCTCACCCAAATATCACCAACGTCTGTTAATAAATAGAGTCGTTTAACCAAAACAAAGGAGGATGGTTGTTCATATTTTTTCGTTATAGGGGATAGCTCGAATCGGAACAGTGGTAAGAACACCAGCCAGCATGCCGGTTCAACAATGGAACCCGGGGGTTTGGTGAATACCGGGCTTATTAGATGCCGTTACCACGCTTGTACTTGACGGTTAGTTTTTCCTGGAAATAGCCAACCCGAGGGCAAATCCGGCTGGTAATTTCCTGCCACCATGTCCCGAAAGGGCTTAATTTTCAATATATTAAACACACGGAGGGTTTTATGCAGTCTATCTTTCATCAAATTAAAGAGCGAGGGAGGTCTGTTGTTAGGTCTGTTTTTAAATTGGGCTGGGTACTTCTCGGGTTATTGATCTGGGCAGGATGCAGCAGCAATTCGGACAATACCCCGTTGAACACCAGTGAGGATCTCCGTACCCGATTTAATCTGGAACCATTGGGAAGCATTCCCTACCCGCCCAACAACCCGCCTCGCCAGGAAAGAATTGCCCTGGGGAGATTGTTGTTTTTTGATCCGATAATCAGCGGCGAGAAGGATGTGGCTTGCGCCACCTGTCATCATCCGGAGTTTGCCTTTGGCGATCGCCGTCAGTTTCCGGTGGGGGTCAGTGGTGTGGGATTAGGTCCCGATCGGCTGATCTCCGTTTCCGCCATTAGCGGTCAACCCATCAACCTAACTCCCCGGAACGCCCCCACTGTCTTCAATACCGCTTTTAATGCCGATGAGAGCGGGATGGCAAGCTACCAGGGCTTTCAGTTTTGGGATGGCAGGGTAAAGAGCCTGGAGGAGCAAGCCGCTAAACCGATTACTTCCCGGGTGGAAATGCGCGGGGATGCCTATCCCGGCACGGATGCAGAAGCCGCCGCGGTTGCGTTGGACAGTGTATTAACCCGCCTGAGAAATATTC
>CAYYGL010000023.1:0-36379 GCA_964471235.1 uncultured Calditrichaceae bacterium | reverse complement strand
ATATTCTCACCGCATTATTGAAACTTATTTGGAACCGGAGAGGCTATGAAAAATCGATACTTCCTGCCAACCTAAGTTTACAACCCGAAGTACACCACTTTCTGTGTACCTGAAGACTATTTATTGCCAAGAATGGTTATAATTAGATTGTAGGGAAAACCACATGGATACCTTTTAAAATCAAAACATAAGCGGAAAACAATTTCCTATTTTCATAGGCAAAGCGGTTCGTTTTATGAGTAATGCAGTCGGAATGTTGCACGCATAATCCCTTATTATTATTAATATTAATTAAAACAAACAAATTCATTGGTATGATTGTTGTTTAAAATAAAAAGGTTTAAAGGAGGTGGTAATTAAAGAAAGACAACTCAACCGATTTTCATTGTCAAGGATGAAGTGTTAATGGAGTTACCAGGTTATCCAGGGATGGGGGCTGGTAAAAAAGGATAACTTAAATTCACTTGTGTTCAATTAACAAAGTTAGGAGACGCTATGGTTAGGAGATTTTTTACAGCCGTTTTGATGGTATTATTTATGCTGTCTTTAACCAGCATGCTCTTTGGAGAAGGCAGACGAGTAAAAGGGAAGCATTCCAATATTAGAGCCCGTATTGCCACCCAGCAAGATGAGCAGAATTTAGCCGCCAAGGTAAAACCCTGGGCATTTTTAACCGAGTCGGTCGGTGATTCTTTTGGAGTAACCTGGTATGACTATGCTGCTAACAGTGTCATCCGACCGATGGTGGCAAAATCTACTAATGGCGTACACACGACGTTCATGCGCCTGGGCGGTACTGAACCCCCGTTTGAACGTCATCAGGCATATAATTACTGGGATGATGCTTCCGGAATCTTCTTTGGCGATGTGGAAATCGTCACGAGCCGTCGTACCGGTTGGGGGACTGTACGCAACGGACAAAGCGATGAAGCACTGGTTGTGCATCATGGCGGCGGCATTGCCCTGCAAATGGACGCCGGTGAAGGATTCTACAGCTTTACGGAACAAATTCCCAGCGGCGGGATTTTCCCTGGTTTTGATGTCAGTGGAAATACGATTGCGATTGCTTTTGATGGGAACAGCGATTTCGTCCCGGATACCATGTTGGTATCCAATGATTACGGTGCCACCTGGACGTATGCCGACCTTCCTCAAACCATCAATGACTCGTTGAATATCAGCTCGGCCGAAGTTCCTTTAGTGATTGATCCCACCAATGGCGATTTTGTTTCTGCTTTTGCATTAGATGCTCCGTCCGGTAATGGGTTCCTGGCTCTGGCACGCAGCAGCGACCAGGGTGCCACCTGGACAGTCGACCTGCTCTACCAGGAAGGCACCATCGTTAATGACGCCACCTATTTTGTGGATAATTTTGCCCAGGTAAACCTGGCAGTCGGTGAAGACGGTGTGGTGCATATTGTATTAAATGGTTATGGTGGTCATGTCGATGTGGGACCCGATACTATCGATTATATCATCTATCCGGTACTTTACTGGAATAGCACCGATCAGCAATTGGTCGAAGTAACCGATCCGAGCGTCGGACGCAATCCGGCTTTAAGCGGGGTGTTAGATCCCAATTTCTTTGGCGGCATCAACAGCCGGAATGCCATGGGGAATGCCTATCCGAGTATTGCCGCAGGTAATGGGATGGTGGTTGCCCTCTGGCAGCAAAATGAATTCAATGGGGCTCCCGATTCCACCACCTGGGTACCGGCTTTTGACGACTCCATGGGCGGCGCTCCGAACCCCGGTTTTGGTGCGACCGATATCTACATGGCAGTCTCCCTGGATAACGGTTCAACCTGGAACACCCCGGTTTACGTTGCCGGCGCCCCCGGTTGGGTTGACCAATACGTAAGTGTTGATCCCCACATCCCGGCATCCGGCGAAATTCAGGTGACTTACAACTACGATCCGGTTCCCGGTATGTCATTGTTCGAATATGTGCCCGGATTTACAACCTATATTTATACCAGTGTCAATCTGACCGGCATCGATGACAATCCGTCGAATGTGGTGGATAAATTTACCCTGGAACAAAACTATCCCAATCCGTTCAACCCCTCTACCACAATCGATTTCAGTCTGCAAAAAGCCGCCAAGGTGACCCTGGAAGTTTATAATGTGTTAGGTCAAAAAGTGACCACCCTGGTGAATAACCGGCTGGCTGCCGGCCAGTATAGTGTGATTTTCGACGCCACCAATTTCTCCTCCGGTGTCTATTTCTACAAACTGACCTCCGGCGACTTTAGCCAGACTCGTAAAATGATGCTGTTGAAATAAGTTCTTCTTTATGGAATGGTCAAGCCCCCGGGTTTGACCATTCCTGTTTTTGTTATGTTTGACAATATTGTCGATCGTTCATCATTGAAGATATTACCTGTCGCTTTCTGGACAGATAATGTCCATTAAAGCATGAGAGTCTAAATCATTGAGATAGGCTCTCATACTTTAATGAAATTGGTTTTCAGGAGACTCGTTTGGCTTTTCGGGATTGCAGAGCAATGACGAAGAGCTGAGCAAAATTAATTATTTTTAAGCGTTGCTCAATCTAAAATTTGGAGGAAGTATGTTTAGGAGACTCCTTGCTATCGTACTGCTTGCCGGTATGTCCGTATTGGTATTCGGACAAAGCGGTAAAATAAGTGGTATTGTAAAGGACAAAGCCACCGGTGAGCCACTTCCGGGTGTGAATGTGGTGTTAAAAGGCACCTTTTTAGGGGCATCGACCGATGTGGATGGTTTCTTTGTCATCTTAAATGTTCCCCCAGGCACCTATACGGTTTCATTTAGTTATATCGGCTACCAACCCCTGGAAATACAAAATGTTCGGGTGGTAACTGACTTGACCAAGCGCCTGGATGTAGAAATGGAATCGACTACGATTGAGCTTGACTCTGCGATTGTGGTGGTTGCAGAACGGCCCTTTTTTGAGGCTTCCGCCACCAATACGGTTCGAGTATTAGACGCTGAAGAAATTGAACGGGTGCCGATCAAGGGAATCAGTTCCATCGTCTCGGTAAATGCCGGGGTGGTGGTTCAGGATGGTTCCGGCGGGCAGACCGACAATGCTACCCTGAATGTGCGCGGTGGCCGGGGTAATGAAACGCTCTTTGTAGTGGATGGCGTGCCGTATAATGATTTGATCTTCGGGAACACTGCCGGAACAATCCCCGACGCTGCCATTGAGCAGGTATCTTCCCAGTTAGGTGGGTTTAGCGCCAAATACGGAAGTGCCCAGTCCGCTGTGATTAATGTAACCACCAAAAGCGGAAGCAGTAAATTCTTTGGCGGTCTGGATGTGGCAAGTTCCGGTTTTGGTTCCGAAACCCCTGCTTATCTCAGCAATCCTCATCTAAAAGACCAGAACCCCCAATTGGTCGGTCCGGTAGATCCGGTGGAGGTTGCCAAAAAGTCCAGTGGATATGGAAACAACATCATCATGAGGTTGGAGGATTACGGTTATCGGCAGTTCACCGGTTATCTTGGCGGACCCATCATTCCTGGTAAGAATTACACTTTCTTCGGGTCGGTAGAATTAGTGAAAACCAACGACGATGACCCACGCGCCAGTGGTTTGGAAATTCCCAGTGCCGGCATTAGTCAGCAGTACCTGCCGGACAATGAAAGCCAGGTCCTTCGTTACACCGGCAAAGTGGATGGCAGCATCTTGAACGGGAAGATGAAATTAACTCTCAGCACTACCGGTTCTTTTCGCGATGCCCGCCAATATGTGCATTCCTATTCCAAATTTAATTCTTTTCACAACCCCAAGGTGGATGAAAACATCCTGAGCGGGTCTTTTCGCATCTCCCACATTATCTCGGAAACCGCTTTCTGGGATTTGACGTTGCGAAGCAAATATACCAAGTGGGATCGGATGGATGGATTCTGGAGACACAATCTTCTTGCCTATGGAGATTTTCAGAAGAATTTCGAGGAACAGGGAATCCAGTTAACCGGGGGTGACCGGGCGGTGGATCCGGACAATAACCTCGGGAATGGCGGTCGGGTGGAACGCCCGGTACCCGGCGTATTTCATGGATTTGGCAGGGTGTTCAATAATTTTACCCAGTATGAAATCACTACCTTCGGGGCTGACTTTAACTTTACCAAGCAGTTTAAAAATCATCTGGTGGAATTTGGCGGTACCGCCGAAAGAAGTAAAGTTCGATATTGGAGCATTGCCCCGGTGCAGTTAGCCTTATTTAAAGATTCTCGAACGCGGGAAGAACGTTATTTCGCCGGAATCAATTTCTTCTACGGTTACGACCTATTCGGAAACACCATCGAGAGCGATAATTTCCGCACAGTATCCGGGGACCGCTTTCTGGAAGCTGCTCCGCCCCAGCCGATTACCGCCGCGGCATATATTCAAGATAAAATCGAGTTTCAGGATTTTATCCTGAATGTGGGGGCGCGCTGGGATCATTTTGATCCGGACTACATTCGGATTAAAGACCCCTTCAATGTGTTGGGCTTCGGAAATCCTACCAAATTGGATGAAGCCGACTTCGAACCGATGCCTACTGAAGATTATATCAGCCCCCGCATCGGGTTTGCTTTCCCGGTCACCCAATTCACCGTTTTTCATGCCCAGTATGGAATTTTTCGCCAGGAACCTCGCCTGTTTGATTTGTACGACTCCTGGGTAAATTTAGATGACCTGGAATTTATTGATGGTCAGGGGCAAAACAATGGGCATCTGAAATCAGAAAAAACTACCCAATATGAATTCGGGTTCAAACAGCAATTTGGGAACCAGGCAAGTTTGGACATCACCGCGTTCTATAAAAATGTTCAGGGATTGACCAACGTCAACACCCTTACCAGCAAACGCGGAAGCACCCAGTTTCAGTATATCACCACTATCAATGCAGACTTCGGCACCATTAAAGGGATTGCAACCAGCTTTAACCTGCGTCGTTTGGGACCGGTTAGTGTAAAGCTGGATTACACCCTGGAACTGGCAGAAGGCACCGGTTCCAGCCAGAGCAGTTCCTTTGTGGCAACTTTCCGGAACCCGGACAATGAGACCCCCAAGGTCATTGCACCTCTGGATTTCGACCAACGCCATACCTTAACGGCAAGTGTGGATATCCGCTCTAATAAAGGAGAAGGACCGGAAATTTTCGGGATGAAATTATTGGAAAACAGCGGAGCGAGTTTCCTGATTTCATTCAATAGTGGTCGTCCTTACACTCCGATCGAGTCTCAAAATTTGCTTGCCGGCTCCACCCTGTTTGGTCCGGTAACCCAGACGATTAATTCCGCTTATGCCAGAGGCGTTTTCCGGGTAGATATGCGGTTAGACAAAGTGTTCACTTTAGGCAAACTCCGATTCAACCCCTACCTGTGGGTGCAAAATTTATTTGATCGGGATAATTTCATCAATGTATATCGTTCCACCGGGGAACCGGATGACACCGCATTTCTGAATACTCCGGAAGGACAGCAGAAAATTCGTTCCAATGCGGACCCGGAAGCATTTGTGTTGGATTATAAAGCCCTGGAACGGAACCCGACCAATTACGGGATTCCCCGGTTAATTCGGTTAGGGTTGAAGATAAAGTTCTAAAAGCAAACTATAAGAGTGAGGCATGATAATGCGTAATAAAATACTAATCTTGAGTCTGATCGCTATGTTCATTGCCCCGGCAATCCTGGCAAAAGACACCGCCGGGAAACGGAGCTTTCAAAAAAGCGCCATTGTCGGTGATGTCGTTAAAATGGACGTAAACCGGATTGAACTCCCCATGCAAAATGATGGGAGTCTCGGAGAAGATGGTCAGGGGTATTACCCCAAGGGGAGCGGCATTACCTTTTTATTCCAGGGCGGTATTGCTGCTACGGCATTTGTCAATGGCGAGCTGCGGGCATCCTGGATGGCAAAGGCGTCGTTAATTCAGGAATTTCAGCCCGGCAAATGGGGAATGGATGATGACGACCCTTTAGCTAAGTTTTACGTGGTCAATAAATCCGATGGCTTTGGCAGCAAAGCTTATCAAGATTGGGCAGACGCCGTTGCCCTGGGTGCCAATTTCCAGGACCTGGATGAAGACGGTTTATACGACCCCAATGTGGATAGACCGGACATGATTGGGGATCGGATTATCTGGACCGTCTATAATGATAATACTCCCATTAATGTTCGCACTCCCCGCCTGGGCACCAACCCCATTGGGCTGGAAGTTCATCAGCAAGCATGGGCATTTGCCCGAAGCGATGAATTGGGCGATGTGGTATTTTTACGCTATCGATTTATTAACGCCACCGATAACGATATTACGGATTTGATTTTCAGCATCTGGGATGACCCGGATTTGGGTGATTTCCAGGATGACCTGATTGGTAGTGATACCACCCGCAGCCTGGGGTATATCTATAATGATGGTGATGATGCCCAATATGGTCCCAACCCGCCGGCATTCGGAGTGGATTTTTTTCAGGGACCGGTAGTATTTACCGGAGTTGAAACGGATACCGCATTTAAATCCCGCGGTCCTTTTTTTGGCGTCGATACCCTGATCGGCTGGAAAAACTTACCCATGACCTCCTTTATGTTTTACATCAACGGGGACCCCACCATTGGCGACCCGAGCAATGCCGGTATTGCCCGCAACTATCAGGAAGGCGGGAAAGACCGCAATGGGGACCCGATTGACCCCACTGCCTGGGGTGAGGGCGGAACCCCGGAAACCGACAACCGCTTTTTTTATAGCGGCACCCCGGAAGACGGCACCGGATGGCTGGATATTACCCCGGCAGACAAACGGTTTATGGTCAATACCGGTCCGTTTCAGTTAGAAGTCGGAGACACCCAGGATGTGGTCGTGGCTTATGTGGTTACCCAGGGACCGACCGACCAACTCAGCAGTGTTGCCAAGCTGCGGGTAGTCGATGATGTTGCCCAGGGTGCATACAATGCCAATTTCCAGATAGCCGGCGGTCCTCCCCCACCCCGGGTGGATGTGCGCACCTTTGATAAACGGATCGAATTGATCATCGATCTGGAAGCCAACGGCACCCTGGAACACGACGAAAGCGATCCCCTGGGAAGCCGTCAGGTATTCGAAGGAATAAAAATTTATCAATTCGGCTCCAATACAACTTCTGAAAACGTGGGAGGTCGAATTAATAAAAAGTTGTTAGCCACTTTCGATTTGGATAATCAATTTAACGGCGACATTTTTGCCAGAAATACCGAAACCGGTGAAATTATCAAAATCTACGATTCCTCTTTCCGGCACTCCCTCGATCCCAATTCATTTATCGATGAAGGAGCAGGCATTTTTCGTTACACAATTGAAACAGATGCTTTCAACAATAACCTGCCCCTGGTAAACGGCGTTACATACTATTTTGCCGTTACCGCATTTTCCCTGAATGAAGGGATTATTCCCTCTACCGAGGAACCGATTTTATATCAGGATCCGGATTTTGGGCTGAACAATTGGGTTTCCCGCAAACCGGCCGGAATCACGTTGTTGGAAAATGATATAAGTCTGATCGCGGCACAGCCGGAAAGTGATGAGCTGTTGCCTTTTCGGGCAGACAGCGCCGTTTATGCCGGTTCCCGAAGCAAGGTAGAAGGCAGGGTGTTCGTGGAATTAGCCCGCCGTGAGGATTACACCGGGCATGATTACGAAGTTTCCTTCTTTGACAACGGCAATTTTTGGCGCCTCACGGATTTAACCACCGGCACCATCCCCTTCTTTGTGAATTTTAAAGGCGATACGGTCTTTGTGGATAGCATGAAATTTCAAGCCTCAGCCTTAGCCAAGGATGAAGCCTGGACATTTCCCATTGTGGATGGTCTCTCCGTCCAGGTTTATAATGTGCCGGATCAACTGGATACTGCCAATGTGATTCTGGCAGATACCAGTGACGTCGCCTGGTTACAGGGCTCAGCCCTCCCCGGAACGCCGGCTACAAGCATTTTTAATCAAGGAATTGACTTTGTTTGGAATGTTCGCCCCACCATTGCCAATGGCTTAACCAAAGACAAATACTTTCCGGTGAAACTGGTGATTGATTCCACCCTGGCAGAGAATACAGTTGCCGAGCGCTATTTTACCACCTCCTGGAGATTGACGACGAACTTCCTCCAATCTTCTGTACTACAAGCATTTGACGTAACGGATCCCAATAACCCCCGACAACTGAATGTCGCTTATCTGGAATCCGGTCCGCCCGCAGCGGATCGTCCCCTGGATTTTATGGGTGAGGATGAAATCATCATTTTTACCAGTGATTATGATCCCAACGGGCGTTACCTGGGAACGACAGCAAGTACTGACTCTCTCTTTAAAGCCGAAGCCTATCTGATTTGCAGCTTTGCCGTGCCCGATGATTCCTTACGGTTGATTAATCCGCTGGAAATGACCATTAAGCCATTCTATCCCAATTCCGATGTGGATGTCTTCCGGATTCAGGGACAGGATTTGAAGCCGGAGTTAAGGGCCGAAGAGGCTAAAGGATTGTTGCAGAATGTGCGAGTCGTACCCAATCCGTATTTTGTCACCAGCACTTATGAAACCAGTTTTGACACCCCGATTCTTCGGTTTACCCATCTGCCCAGCCGGAAAGTGACCATCCATATCTTCAACCTTGCCGGGCAGTTGGTAAAAGTGCTGAAAAAAGATGATGAACGAAATGAACTTCGCTGGAATTTGAAGAATAGTGCGGGTTTGAAAGTCGCTTCCGGAATGTATATCGCTCACGTTGACGCCCAGGGAGTCGGCCAGAAGGTTCTCAAGTTCATGGTCGTTCAACGAGAAGAACGAATCGATCGATTCTAAAGAGTTTTTAAACCCGTAACGCTTTAAGAATGAGGAAAAGATCATGAAGAAGATAATCATCATCATGAGTTTGTTGATCGCCATGGCAGCCTGGAATATCATGTATGCCGGCGATCTCAATCGCATTGGAACCACCAGCGGGGCGCAACTGTTGGTGCCGGTAGGTGCCCGGTCCATTGGATTGGGCGGCGCTTCCCTGGGAACCGTCAAAGGTGCAGAAGCCATCTACTGGAATCCAGCCGGAATCGCCTATTCAAACCGCTCCGAGTTGTTGGTGAACCACATGCAATATATCGCCGACATCAAATTAAATTATCTTGCCGTCACTTATAACGGAAGGAATATCGGAGCTTTCGGATTCCACCTGAAAAGCTTTGATTTCGGAGATATCGAACAAACGACTGAAGATCAGCCAGACGGCACCGGCGTTACTTATTCCCCCACTTTTATTGTGGCGGGTTTTTCTTATAGCCGTTTGTTGACCGATCGGATTACCGCCGGCGTTACCGCCAAATTGGTCTATGAATCTGTCCTTCAGACCAATGCCAGCACGATTGCTTTTGACCTGGGCGTGCAATATTCTTTCAGTAGTAAACTGCGGATTGGTGTGGTAATGAAAAATGTCGGTGGAAAAATGCAGTATAACGGTGCCAACCTGGAAAGGCAGTTCCCCCTGCCTTCTACCAGCACCCAGGTGGATAATGGTCCCTTTCGGGGAGTAGCACTCAAATCCGATATCCCCTCATTATTCTCCTTTGGCGCGGCGTATACTGCTAATATCAATGAGGAAAATACCGTGACTGCCAGCGCGGCTTTCTCCAATTTTAATGATTCTTCCGACCAGTTCTATGGCGGCATTGAATACGGTTTTAAGAATTTCTTTTTCCTCAGAGGCGGCTATGTTTATGAACCGCAGCGTCCTCAGGATCAGATTTTTGGCGCCACCTTCGGTTTTGGAGCCGATGTGCCGGTCGGTAATTTCGACATCACCTTCGACTATGCCTTCCGCCAGGTGACCGATTTCTTTGATTCCAATAACATTTTTACCATCAAAATCGGTATCTGAGCTGCGAAAATAAATTAGCGTCATCTTTAATTGAAGGGCTGCCCGTGGATATATGGGCAGCCTTTTTTATGGCCCTCCCCACCGGTTCATGCCCTTCCTGGAAATTCACCACTATTTATGCCAAAAAACTATTGCAAAACAAGCATTTGGAAAATAAATTGATTTCGATAAAAACAATGGCGGGAAATTCATTCGTTCAATTTTATGTCGCCCGGTAAACCGGTTCACACCCATTTGCATCTTGCTGATACCGAATTTGAACAACATGACGTATATCAATTAAGAAATGTTTTTTTCCACTATACTGTTAAAGCAATCTTAACTTAAGGAGATGATGATGAATCACCGTTTTTTGAAATGGCTCGGATTAATCATCCTGTTCGGCTTCAGCCTTCTCATTCAACAGGCATGGTCATTGTCCATTGCCAGAGCCGATCTGGAAGAATTAACCACCGAATCCGCCAAAATTGTGCTCGGTCATATCACTGCAATCGATTACCAGTGGCAGGATCAAAGTCGGAAAACCATAGAAACCAGGTTGACCGTGTCGGTAGAACAGTATCTGAAAGGGAGCGGCGGCAATTCCATAATCGTCACCCAGTTAGGAGGTCAAATGGGGGATTTAAAGATGGAGATAGCGGGCACACCTGAGTTTGACGTCGGCGATGAGGTGCTCTTCTTTTTGCAGGAATACCATGGCAAATACTGGATTCACTCCATTGCCCTCGGTGCTTTTTCCATTATAACCGAGAACAACGGGCAGAAACTGATAGTGAACCATCTTCAGGATGTAGAATTGATAGACCCGGACACCGGAGCCCGAGTTGCAGCGGAAAAGGCTTTTCCGATTGTTCCATTGCATGATTTTATTTCCGAAATAACCCGCTATATCCGCTAACCACCTTTTATTCGAGTAGGAGAATCAATATGAAGCATCGTTTTCATTACCGCGCCCTGTTAACAGTTATTATCCTGATTTTCGGGATTTTTCTGTTAGGCTTCTGCATCATCACAAATTCCCAGGGCTTTCCGCGTCATTACCTGGATTCCGATCTCCCTTTCACCTACAGTTTAAATAGTGTCACGCCCTCCAACTGGATTCCGGTCATTGATGCCGGTGCCAACGCCTGGGAGAACATCCCATCCTGCTATTTTGAATTTCAAAACGGGGGCTTAACTTTGGTCGGCACTTTAGGATTTGACGGGGTAAACCTGGTCTTTTTTGATATAAATGGCGACAACTTCCCCCCGGGCACCAATACCATTGCCTTTTCATCCACCTGGACATCCGGCGGCGGGCAGAGCTACCATGCCCTGGAATCGGATTTAATCTGGAACGCCCGGGATTTTCCACCTGGATTAAACGGGGAACCGGGTTTGATTGATCTCCAGGGAACCGTCTCCCACGAATTGGGACATCACATGGGCTTAGGACATACCGGACCGGTTGGGGGTCCCCCGGGATGTGGAGAATTGATTCCGGAAGCCACCATGTATGGCACGGTTTCCTTTGGGGATACCACCCAGCGTTCTCTTCATATCGATGACATTGCCGGAGCAGCCATGCTCTACCCGGTCTGGGAACTCCAGGGTAGTATTACCAATGCTTCCACCAATCAACCGATTGAAGGGGCAGCGGTTACCGCTAACCAGGTGTTTGCCGGTATCATTACCGGACCGGTGGAATCGCCGCAGCAGGGATTCTATGAAAAGCCCGGTGCTGCTGTGAGCGCCATCCCCACGGATGTAAATGGCGATTATGATGCGGTCATTTTATTTCAGAATGTGGATGTCTCCGTGCAATTCTTCGGGTTTCAATCCCAAACCACGACGCTCAACTTTAACCCCCCGGGCGGTATTGGGCAAACCCAGGTGATTACCCAGGATTTTGCCCTCCAACCCAGTCCGATTGTAACCATCTCCGGTACGGTAATGGATGCCCAGAGCGGCACCCCAATAGCCGGTGAATTGCAGATTTTTACCACCAGCACCAAACCCGGTGCCCCGGATACCGCCCTGGGCATCGTAAACACTACCGACGGCACTTACTCGTTCACCGTGCCCGCAGCGGAAGACTATCAAATCACTGTCACTCCGGTAACCCCTTACCCGGTTACAACGGTGGATGTGGTCAATCTGCCGGATACCGGCTTGCAATTGGACATCGACTTAACCCCGGCAGCGGTATTCCTGATTGATGATGATGTAAACACCAATAACGAAACCTATTACCAGGAAGCGCTTGCCAATCTCGGGCAGAGTTACCACACCTGGCGGATTTCCGAAAAAGGGATTCCTCAACTTTCCGATTACCTGCTGTTTCCCCAGCCGCGCACGGTAATCTGGTATACCGGTGAAGCGTCTTCCAATGTGTTGAGCGACGCCGAACAGCAAAGCCTGGCGGAATTTCTGGATAACGGCGGGCGATTATTCCTCACCGGAAAAGATATTGCCGAAACGAACAGCGCCGGCGTGCTGTTAACCAACTATCTGGAAGTAAGCCACAATGGGAATTATGTTGCCCCGACCGTTCGCGGGGTTGCCGGCGACCCGATTGGTGACGGCCTGCTGGTATTGACCACCGGCGGGCAGGGAAACCAAAATTCCAAAGATATTTTCTCGATTGGCAGTTCCCCGATTGTCAGTTTTAATTACGGCTCCGGCGGAACCGCCGGGATTGCCGGTATTCGGGTAGAAAATAACTCAAACAACTGGAAAGCGGTTTTCCTGGGCTTTGGTTTGGAAACCATCAATAACAGCAGCGGGATTCGGGATCAAATATTGAGCAACATCCTGGGTTATTTTGGAGTAATTACCGGCATTGATGAACCGCAGGTCATTTCCCGGAATATACCGGAACAGTTTGCCTTGCAGCAAAATTATCCCAATCCCTTCAACCCCTCCACTACCATCCCCTTTGATGTGGCAAAAGCGGAAAAAATTCGTATCCGCATCTATAACAGCCTTGGGCAGCAAATACGCACCTTAACAAACCGGGTGTATCAGCCCGGCAGCTATGCGGTAAAATGGGATGGCAGGGATGACAGTGGCAATAGCGTATCAACCGGCATCTATTTCTATCGCCTGTCCACTTCCCGTGGCTTTTCCGCTGTTAAAAAAATGATGTTCATAAAATAATCCAGCCTTTAAAAACGGGACGGTGTCTTCCCGTCCCGTTTATTTCCGAATAAATGTGGGAAACTATCCAAACTTCGCCATCGTACCCCGCAAGTTGACAAGGATCAAGTTCGATCGACATTTGCGGCGAACGATACCCGTTTCAGCTTCTGGTCTTAAACACCGAACAATCCGGTAAATCGATGTTTACCAGGCTGTTCACTAACAATTAATTTCCCCCTTTCCGAATATTTAATTTTTAAGATTCGGGGAGTTTGTATCTCACCGAAAGAATTACTTTTTGGTTTCTGTTAGTTTCGGTACAGAACAATTAAGATGTTCCAATAAGTTGTATATGAGATGATAAAAGGGTGGGGCGACCTTATTTTTTGAAATTAGAATAAATGCATGTGGCTAAATTGGTTCCGGATACCAGCATCGCTGGCAAGGAGGCTGAAAGGTTTTATGGAAACATACGGAGTGGTTCGTTACTTTTCAATTAGCTATTTGCTAATGACAATGTTGGTTCTGGATTTGATTTTCAGCCAGCAACAGGAGATGGATGCCTTCACCTATTATTATTATGAAGCGACCCGGCTGTATGAAGCCCATCAATATGATCAGGCATTAACATTGTTTTTGCGTGCCCGGGAAGAAAATCTTTCTTACATGGAGCGAACGCCGCAGATTCAATTTAAAATTGCCTATTGTTATTACCGCTTGCAGCACTACCAAGAAGCGGTTTCCATTCTGACACAAAAGATTAAGGGCAAAAAATTTCTTCCGGATTATCTCGCTTATTTTACCCTGCGAAGCCGGTTAGCCCTGGGGGATACTACCGCTGCCCTGCATCAGTTGCAGGCTTTCCGGAAAGAATTCCCCTCCAGTGCTTTGATGGAGATTGCAGACTCCCTTTCTGCCGATTTGTATTTCCAGCGTTCCCAATGGGATTCTGCCAGAATCTTTTATCGTAATTATTTAAAATACCCGGGAGTGGATAAGGGGGAAATTTACGGGAAATTAGTTCGCATTGCTTCCATACGGAGAGACAATGGTGAGGTAAAAAAGTATGCGTTTCGTTTGATCGCTGCCTATCCCTTCCATCCCCGAAGTAAAGCGGCATACCGCGCCATTGCCAGGTTATATAAAGGGCGATTGATGCCGGAGAGCCAGCTTCGGAAAGTGGTTCGATACCTGGCAAAGACAGGGCAATTCCGGGAAGTCGACCGGGTGCTCGACCGCTACCAAAAATTAGGCGGTGAAACCGAGTTAATACGCTGGTTAAAAATCCGCAAGTTATATGATCAAAAACGCTATCGGGAGACCTTTCGTGCCTGTCGGGAACAACGGGAGCATTTTCATAAAACAAAATACTGGCGGGAAATTGACCTCCATCTTGCCCGCTGTTACCTGAAACTGGGGTACGTGGATAAAGCGATTAAAGCATACGAGACGTTTCAGCGCAGGTATCCCAAAGACCGCCTGGCAGATGAAGTGCTATGGGTGCTCGCCTGGTTAAGCGAAGGTCAGGGTAAGATTGATCGGGCAAAACGCTATTATCATCAATTAATCCGGCAATATCCCCATTCGGATTTCTTATATGAAGCCCGCTTCCGACTGGGATTGAGTGAATACCGGCAGCATCATTTTCAGACCGCCCGGGCAATCTGGTCAGCCTTTTTGGACGATGGTCCTGGCGAAGCGGTTCAAACCCGGGTAACATACTGGATTGCTAAATCTTATGCCCAGGAGAAAAATTTTTCCAATTATCTGTCTCTGTTAACAGAGTTAGCAAAAAAACCATTTGATAGTTATTACAACCTGAAGGCATTTCTGTTGATTCGCAAGGGCACCCAAATCCACCAGTTTGTCGATTCCTTGCTGTGGGAGATGCATGAACAACAGTTGAATTTACTCCCCCGCTACGTTCAACATTTTAAGAAGGCATTGCAGGTTCAGGAATTGTTGGGGAGCGGGTATGCCCGGAGGGAGCTATTCAATGTATCAGCGAAATCGAAACATAAGAATGCCGAATGGGAAATGGATTATGCCCTGGGGGAAATCAATGAGCGTCTGGAGAACTATGGGCGTGCTTACCGGAGATTTCGTCGGGTTTATAACCGTTATTTTTCGGACCGGGACTGGCAGGAGTGGGTCTTCTTGTTTAACCGGCTCTACCCATTTTATTTTAATGATGAGATTTTGCAAAACGCCCGGCAATGGAATATTACCCCGGCAAGTATCTGGGCAATCATCAAAAAAGAGAGTGCGTTTGAGCCCCATATTATTTCTTATGCCAATGCCTATGGATTAATGCAAATCATCCCTCCCACGGCGCAGCGGCTGGCAAAAAGCCTGGGGATAGAACTGGATGATGTGCGACAGTTGTACAATCCATCTTTCAATATTTTCCTGGGGAGCTATTACCTGGCGGAACTGATCAAACGTTATGAAGGTAACCTTTACTATGCACTGGCTGCATACAACGCCGGGGAGCAGCGGGTAGACCGCTGGCGTAAAGAAATAAACACCGAAGACGATGATTTTTTCATGGAAAACATTGAATTTGAACAAACCCGGGTGTATGTGAGAACAGTAATGAAATTCTATTGGACATATCATTTAATGATTCATCCCCAAAAAGTACCGGAATATGTAATTCCCTTTCCGGAAAAGGTTGCCCGGGAGCCCTGGTTTGATGGAGTGGAACTGCGATGAATTTCCGTGAAAGAACAATCAAACGACGGCTGCGCCCATTTCCGATATTGTTAATGTTGTTCGTTTCCTTCCAGTTGATGAACAGCGCCCCCCTGCTTCGGAACCACATGCCTTACCGGCAGGCTCTATCCCGTGAAATTGCTTTCTGGAAACTGGTGTTTACCCGCTATTCCCAGGAGGACTACATCCTGCACGATTCGGAGAATTTAACTATCATTTATAAAGTGGTCACTTTTGACTCGACCTTAACCGACCGGCAGCGGGAACAAAAACTTAAAGCCATCAAAAAAGATATTAAGAAATTACTGCTGCGGTTTCACACCGGTAAAATCGATACCACTCGCCTGGATAGTTGGGAGCGATATGTGTATGAGCAATTCCGGAAGATACCCGGCAAAAAAAAGTTTCTGAGAGCTTCCCGGAGGATACGGACTCAGCAGGGCATCAGAGAAAACTTTGTTGCCGGTATTACCCGCTCTTATGCCTATTTACCATACTTGAAAAAAATTTTTCGGGAAGAGGGGGTGCCGGAGGAACTGATTTATCTACCCCATGTGGAGTCGTCTTTTAACCCTCATGCCGTTTCCCATGTTGGAGCAGTTGGGATGTGGCAATTTATGCGCCGTACCGCCCGCCAGTTCATGAAGATTAACCGGGTCAAAGACGAACGCTTTGATCCCCTTATTTCCACTCGTGCAGCAGCCCGTTTGCTAAAACGAAATTACAACACACTACACGATTGGGCACTGGCGATTACGGCTTATAATCATGGATTATCGGGAATGAAGCGCGCCCGGCGACGGTATGGAAATTACCTGAAAATCCGGGACCGCTATTTGCGCCGGAGTTTCGGTTTTGCCTCCAAAAATTTCTACCCGGAGTTCCTCGCCGTGGTGGATATTATGGACAGCCTGGATTTTTATTTTCCCGATATTGCCAGGGATTCATTATTCCGCTTCCAGAAATTTAAATTACCGGTACCGATAAAAATTACCCGATTAGCCGAACAGTTTCAGTTGGATATTCATGAACTGAAACGGCTCAATCCCGGCTTTCGCATCCGGGTTTGGCGTGGTTCCCGAAAAATACCGGCTGGTTATACAATTCGCCTTCCCCTCCATGCAGATGCCGATAAAATTCTGGCTGCTCTGGAAGCTCAACGGGAACTGGTGCAGCAGACGCTCTTAGCCAGGAGACAAGAACTTGAGCAACAGACGCAAGGCGAATTCCACCGGAACGTGCTGACAAAAGCCCAATCGCGTGTCTCCACTGTAAAGCCGAACCGATACCGCCCCCTTGTGGAACCGGGCGCCCCAACCAGGGCGATATCGCTCTACTCCCGGTGGTTGCAGGCGGCGCCGAACTTCCCGGTAATTGCCAATGTGGCGGCTCCCATTCCGGAAAATGAATGGTTGCCTGAAACCGGCGTTTTCGGTAATGGAACCCCCCACCGGGTTTTGTTGCCCTCCTCCGGGGAATCCGAAGCGGAAATGACCCGGGTGAAAATAGATTGGACGGAAGCATATCCTCTTAGCGAGACAGAGAGGGAACTTTCCACGGCGGCACTTCTTTCCGATGGCGGTATCCCCGAAGGTGCTTTTTTCCGTTACTCACCAGTGCCCGATGTTGCTCCGGTTGAAGCGCCGGCTCAATTATACGCCCGGGTGAGTTTCCCGACTGTGCCCGGTAAATCATCTTCTCCGGTTTCCGCACCGGATGAGATTCTTCTGGCAATGACTACTAACCGAACGAACGGTTGGAATAACGCCCGCTTCGACTTACCACCGGCAGAAGCTCCCGCACAACTGCGGGGAGCAGGCACTTCACCTCATCGCGCGGCTCCGGCACCGCAAACCGCGACTTCCATCCTGGCTGAGAAACCGGCACCTCCATTGCCTCAAACAAAAACAGCATTATTAAATGTGGATGGGAATATCACCGCCGGGAGTAACTTATCTCTGCCTTACCAGACTCCCCAATCCGTTTTATCTGCAAAACCAGGGGTGGAATCGGATTATCCCATTGCCAGCGAAAATCTGCCGCTGGCGCCTCCCGGGGGAAGCCTGCCATTTCTACTCCCGCAGGGTGACTTTTATGATCCGTTTCTGCAAGCAGTTGCCTCTGCTCCTTCCCCCGGTAATATCGTGTCGGATTCCCTGCTGCTCCCACCTCTTTCGGAAGATGAGTATTCTTTACAAGAAATCATTGGTTCCGGGGCAGCAGAAACTCATCCTATCAATTTTCCAAAAATTCGAGTGATCGCCGATCCGGAGGAAAGCCGGATCCCGCTGTCCATCGAGCCGATTTTGGTAGCTGTGAGAACATCGTTTTCCCCTGATATTTTCCCGATGGTGTCTAAAGGGAACCCGGTTGTCGGGCGCATTTCTCCCAAACCCGGGGTAGAAGGTGTTGACGCCAATACACCGATATTTACCCGTGCCCAACCCCCCCGTTCCGGTGAAGCAGTACCGCTGGCAAAATCGGAAATATCCAACGGTTGGGAGCTGGAAATGACGGCTACCGCTTCGGGAACGAACCCGCAATGGTTTGCTTCGAAACCAGTGGCTTTTCATGGTGTGCTAAATCGGTCGGAAATTGTCATCCTCCTCAAACGGCAGCTAAAAATGGATGGAAACCGAATAAAAGTAATGCCAAAGGAGACACTCGGTCATTTCAGTGAATGGCTGGGAATTAGCATCTATCAATTGCGGCGCTTAAATCATCTTTCCCGGCGCAAAAAAATTTATACCGGGCAGGAATTGGTGCTGGATTTCAGTCATGTCACCCCCGCCCGTTTTTTCGAACAACGGTTACAGTATCATTTGTCTTTATTAGAAAAATATTTGCAGGGAAGCTCCGGCGTCCGATTAATCACTCATCGGGTGCAAAAAGGAGAAAATCTGTGGAATTTGGCTCACCGAAAGTATAAATTTCCGGTAAATCTTTTGCTTTATTTCAACGATTTCGATAAATTAGAGCGTTTATTTCCCGGAGATGTGATTAATCTACCAGTCAAATATAATTAGCTTGAAGGAGAGCCTATGAAGATTAAGGAAAAAATTCAAGGAGACGTTGCCGTTTTAACTGTTTCCGGAAATTTGATGGGAGGTCCGGAATCCACTGAATTGCATGATAAAGTGAAAAGTTTGTTAGCCGACGGATTTAAAAAGGTAGTGATTGATATTAAAGGGGTTAAATGGATGAATAGTTCCGGACTGGGAACGCTGATGGCATGCATGACATCGCTTCAGAATGCCGGGGGCAGCTTAAAATTAGCCAGTGTTACCGATAAGGTGAAAAGCATTTTGATGATCACCAAACTGATTGAAATTTTCGAGACATACGAAAATGCAGATCGAGCCGTCGCCCAGTTCCTGAAAGAAGAACACGAATCTTGATTCGGTTATCCTAACACAAAAATTCGCCGGCTCCCCGGAAGGGGAGCTTTTTTATCATGAACATCATTCATGATCATCCCTGGAAAGTTACCTTTACAGAAGCAGTTCATATTCAACGTCATTTGCAATCCCGGGTGAATACCGAGGTCGATTGCTCTTTGAAATCGATTGGCACGATCGCCGCGGCAGATGTTTCCTATTCTCCTGATGACAAACAATTGTTTGCTGCCGTTGTTGTGGTTCGTTTTCCGGGAATGAATCCCCTCGCATCTCATTTGGTTACTTCATCGGTTCACTTTCCCTATCTACCGGGATTGTTAAGTTTTCGTGAAATCCCCCCGTTATTAATGATTTTTAAAGAAATTACGAATGATGTTGATGTGATTTTGTGTGACGGGCAGGGAATTGCCCATCCCCGGCAATTCGGATTAGCAGCTCATTTAGGCGTGCTGTTGGATAAACCAAGCTTGGGATGTGCCAAATCACATCTCTACGGTGAATATGTGGAACCGGCTCCGGAAAAAGGAAGTTTCAGCGAACTGACTGCTTTCGGAAAACCGGTTGGGGTGGTATTGCGCACTCGCCGAAATGTAAAACCGGTGTTTGTTTCTCCCGGGCATAAAATGACCATTGAAAATGCCAGAGAGTTGGTGATGGCTTGTGTTCGCCGATTCCGGATACCGGAGCCGTTGCGAATGGCGCATCAGGCAGCCAACCGGTATCGGGAGCAATGGCAAACGGAAGGCAAAAGCTGAAGCAAAGGCATAGAGAGCGCCAACCTCTGCTTTAGCTTTTGCCTATTGAACCAATAACATCTCCACATTGTTTGAAAAACCGAACGGAGGGAATTATGGGAGCGGAAAAAAATGATATACCAAATTTGAAAACACTGGAAGAGGCACTCCGTCAAAAAGAGCGAGAAGTCTATTCCATTCAGCGAATTGGCAAGGCGCTGAGTTCCACTCTGCAATTAGACGAATTATTGCGGTTAATCGTGCAGGAAATAACCACCCTGATGAATGCTGACCGGGGCACCCTGTATATTGTCGATCACGAACGAGGGGAAATATGGTCAAAAATTGCTTTGAAAGCGGAAGTTAAGGAAATCCGTCAGACAATCGGCAAGGGGATTTCCGGGGTGGTTGCTCAAACCGGAGAAACCATTAACATAGCAGATGCGTACCAGGATGACCGGTTTGACCCCAGTACCGACAAAAAAACCGGCTACCGAACCCGGTCGATTCTCTGTATGCCGGTCTGGGAGCCCGTATCATCGGGGGCAGAACGGAAAATAATTGCGGTTCTGCAATTGCTTAACAAGAAGGAAGGTGTATTCAGCGAAGCAGATGAATCATTATTAGAAGCCCTGGCATCCCAGGTGGCGATATCGATTTCCAATTCCCAACTATATCATCGTCTGGAAAAGAAATTTAAAGAAATCGATTTGCTTTACGAACTGGAGCAGATGCTGAACAGTGTGGAAGATATTTCCGGGATGCTTACCCGCATTCTTTCACAAACCGCATCCCATCTGCAAGCCCAGTGGGTCCTTTCTGCCTATCCCACGGAAGAAGAAGCCATCCTCTGTGCATCGAATCATCGGGGTGAACATTTTTTTGATACGACTCCCGCTTTGCCGGCTATTCTCACCGATTTAATCTCAAATCCCACAAAAGATAAACTCCACAGCCACTGGGCAGATATCAAAGATTTTTTTCGTTTGAACGGCGAAATGACGTTCCCGTCCGATATGCCGGTTTTGTTTTCCACGGTTGACATTCATGAAACGCACCGGGGGATTTTGATAGCACTGGATGTGCAAGTGGGGCGGTCGCAACGGTTTGCGGATGAGCAGAAAATGCTGGGACTGGTTGCTCAAAAAATTTCTCGTGCACACGAACTGAACTCCCTGCGTGAAACCCTGGTAAAGCGGGAACGGCTATCTGCCATCGGGCAGTTGATGAGCACCATTGTGCACGACCTGCGGGGACCGGTGAATACCATTTATGGGTTTGTGGATTTAATGCGGGATGAACAGGTTGATGCCGAACGGGAAGAGTATGCCGCTATCATCCGCAATGAAATTCAATCCATGATGAACATGATTACCGAGGTGCTGGATTTTGCCAAAGGGAAAACCAGCATCCTGCCTCGTAAAACGAATGTAGTCGATATCCTGAAGCAATTTAAGCCGCGGTTGGAACAGATCTGTCAACAAAATCAAACCTCCCTCCAAACAAAGATAAATAGCCGTCAAATGGTGTATGTGGATATTGATAAACTAAACCGGGTTTTTTATAACATCACCAAGAACGCAATGGAAGCCATGGGAAAGGGCGGTCAATTTACTTTTCATGTCTTTGACCGGGATGACCGGGTTGTGTTTGAGTTTACTGATACGGGTCCCGGAATTCCCCGGGAAATTCAAAACCGGCTCTTTGAATCTTTTGTCACCAGTGGCAAAGAAAGCGGCACCGGATTGGGATTAGCAATTGTGAAGAAAATTATCGAGGAGCATAAGGGGCAAATTGAGATAGATTCTCAACCTGGTGAAGGGGCTACGTTTCGTATCTTCCTGCCGGTGTACCAGAAGTAAGGAGAATGGAACATAAGGGATAGACCATCAGTTGTGTAGGAGAATCACCGGAGCCCCAAAACTTGTTTTGTCCCCCCCTTCACCGGAGGAGCTACGCGGTGACAGGAAGAAACCCACCTCACCCGAAATGGCTTCTCCGTTGAATACAAACAACCGAAAAAACTAAAAAGAGAACATTCATGACATTCCCCTGGCAGAAGTTGTTTTTTTATTACCACCCGATTTTTTTAGAACATTTAGCGGATGTTCGTCACCCGGAAAATCCGGAACGGTTAAATGTCATCATCCGACATTTGCAGGAGCAGCAAATCTGGGGAAAATTGAGTCTGAAAGTTCCCCAGCCGGCGGATCTCCGCTGGGTTAAAACCAATCACAGCGCCGATTATATTGCATCCGTAGAGAAGGCATGTGAGAATGCACCAATGGTTTTAGACGGTGGAGATACCCTGGTAACCACTCATTCGTATGAGGCGGCACTTCATGCCGTGGGTGCCTGCCTGCAAGGGGTGGATGATTTGCTAAACGGGCACACCGATTCAGTATTCTGCGCGGTGCGCCCCCCGGGTCATCATGCCGAATTTGACGCTGCCATGGGTTTCTGTCTGTTTAACAATGTGGCTATCGCTGCTCGCTATGCTCTGGATCGCTATTCCCTGCAACGGGTCTTTATCATGGATTGGGATGTTCATCATGGCAACGGCACCCAGCACAGTTTTTATGATGTCGCCGAAGTATTTTTTTGCAGCATCCATCAATCCCCGCTATACCCGGGCAGCGGGATGGCGCATGAAACCGGCAGGGGAGTGGGAAAAGGGTACACGCTGAACTTCCCCCTCCCGCCTCGCAGTGGCGATGAGGTCTACCTTCAGGTACTGGAGGCACAAATCCTGCCCGCGCTCCGTCACTATCACCCGGATTTGTTAATTATTTCCGCTGGTTTTGATGCCCATAAAGATGACCCTCTGGCGGAAATGGAACTCTCCACAGACTGCTATCGGGAGATGACCCGGCTGCTCCGCAAGGAGATGAAACAATTCAATGGCGGTAAAATACTTTCCGTTTTAGAAGGCGGCTATCATCATGAGAACCTGGCAGAGAGTGTGGTTGCCCACCTGGAAGCCCTGGTGGAAGAGTAAAATCGTTTCGTTAAAAAACACCCGGAGTTACTTTGAAATAACCTGGCGAAGTGCTAAATTCCATGGAAACGTTTCCTCTTGCAGTCAGTAAATATGGGTGGAAAAGGGGTTTTGCGCATTGCCGCTATCTTAACGATGTAGACCTATAACGGGTTGGAAGTAACCATGGGAGAAAAGAAGTCGGAACAGACAAAGGGAGTGGATACGTATGCTGCCAAACGTAAGGAGATGGTCGAAACACAAATTATTCGCCGGGGCATTCAAAATCCGCGATTAATTACTGCCCTGGAAAAAGTTCCCCGCCATTTTTTTATTCCCCAGCGACTGCAAAATCGCGCCTATAATGATGAACCCCTTCCCATCGGGATGAACCAGACCATTTCCCAGCCTTTTATTGTGGCTTATATGATTGAGCAGCTCCATTTAAGCGGCGACGAAAAGGTATTGGAAATTGGTACCGGTTCCGGTTATCAAACCGCGTTACTGGCAGAACTGGCAAAGGAAGTATATACGATTGAAATTATACCGGATTTATCCCGCCGTGCCCGGGAAAAGTTGAAGAAACTCCATTACCGGAACGTTTTTTTCAAAATCGGTGACGGATATGAAGGGTGGGAAGAGGCAGCCCCTTTCGATGGAATAATTGTTTCCGCCGCTCCAACCTATATTCCCCCGGCTTTGGTGGAGCAATTGAAAGTTGGCGGCAGAATGATCGTACCGGTGGGCTTAGAGCAGCAGGAATTAATGTTAATTATCCGACACGAAAACCGGGTGGAAAAACTGCGGAAAATTCCGGTGCGTTTTGTCCCCATGACCGGCAAGGCCGGGCGCACCCCGGAGGATGAGAGACTATAGGGCGGCGAAGGGGTGGGCAAGGAGAACATCCAGGCAAGACGCACGGTGTATTCCAGAAAATGTATTTTGAGAAGTGCCGTAAGTGAGTGGGAAGCGGCAGCAAATTTTGTAATTGAAATTACCGGAACTAATCTCATTGGTATATGTTAAAAGCTTTTTGGGTGAAGTTGGAGCAACAGGTGATACCCAATCCGTTTAACATCAAAACAACAAGTAGAGGTAACGGTCAATGAAAACAGGAGATTTTAAAGACTGGGGTAAACGTCTTATCGCCCAGGGAGGAATTATTGTTTTTTTCATTATGGCGTTTGAAGTAATGATCATGATAAGCCCATTTGCTTTCTTTTTCTATTCGGTATTCAATCCGATATTCCATTGGTTGGATGCCTATCCAATGACAAGATGGCTCACTCACTTTTTCCTGCCCCATATAATATTGCCACCTACCATTCTCCTCAAGACTATCCGGATACTGGGTTCTGTACTGTTTGTTATTGGTTCAACAACTTTTATAGTTTGTGCCCTACAAGTTTATCTTGGTAAGATATTCGGATGGGGAATTGCCAATCGTGGACTTTATCGCTTTGTGCGTCATCCACAATACACCTCTCTTGGATTATGGGGACTCGGCATGGCGATTTTATGGCCTCGGTTTATAGTACTTTCCACTTTATCAGTGATGTTAATTCTTTATTACTTCTTAGCCAAAGATGAAGAACGTAGAATGATTCGACAGTATGGTGATTCATATAAAGATTATATGCAAAAAACCGGGATGTTTTTCCCACGTGTTCGAGATATAGAATCCTCTAACGAATTATCTGTAAATCCATTTCAGACGAAAAATATGCTCATTTTGGCAACTGTTGTGATCGTCATTATCGGAAGCGGTTTCGTATTCAGGAATATCACCCTGAATTCACTCTACCTTCACTCAAAAGAAAATGTTACTTTGGTATCTATTATGCCCGAAGACAACGAAAGAGAAGCCTTTGTTCTGAATGCAATACAGTCTGAAAACTTAGAATTTATAAACAAAGACCGGAAGTATCTTGGATATGAAATGCCGGTGGACTATATCATGCAGGGAATGATTGCAAACACAGGGAATGAACATCATTTATACAAACAGCATCACACAATTGGTCTTATTGTCGACTGGGTTCTTCATCCGTTTGAGCACTTGAGGCGTTCTCCATCAGCGCAAATGGCAAAAATAAGAAATGTCGAACCATCTATGGCGAGACGGCATCATTGTCCTTTAAATATTCATGACCCAAACATGAATTGTAATAATTGTGAATTTAGAAGAATAATTTTTGTGGAAATTGATAATCCGTCAAAGCACAGTATTTATGGAAAGGAATTATTTGCATTTAACACTAAAAGGATCCCTGTTGGTTATATAGATGTCAACACCAAAACAGGCAAAATTATCAATAAAAAACCAGTAGACTCGAAAACGGCCTGGAGTGATGTACCCACTCCTGAGATATAGCGCCGAACAAATCATTCCACCTCTTCCCGCTGTTCTGCGAACGGTATATAGTGATTGGCTGCAAAGAGGCAAGTACATATAGTACTTGCATTTACCGCTGGAAATATGGCTTGAATGTGGCTTTGTTTTGTACTATCTTTGGTGTAAGTTCAATATTTTGTGGGAACATTCACCATTTTTTAATGAAAGGGATAGCTGGATGCGAAAACGATTCGAGGTTCAATATGAGTTAGGTGGTCAGCCGATTAACAGGTAAAGATTCCTGAGCGGAGCCGGGATGAATTACCGCCGGTTTTACGTGCCCTCCAGTATATCTACACGACTCCGGAGTTGAACAAAGGGGTATTTGATTTGTTAGAGCAGCGACTTTTTCCATCGGTGGAGCATCGTTGCAGTGGTTGTCCGGGAATGAGTTTGTGGGAGATATTGGTATTGGGAGTGGTTCGCCTAACGTTAGATGCTGACTATGATCGGTTAGAACACATCGCCAACTATGATAGCCTGGTGCGCCCGCTTTTGGGTATTAATAGTTTTGGTGAGAAATTGAAGCGTTATCCTCTTTCAGACGTTGAAGGATAATGTGGGTTTGCTGGATGAAGAGACGATCAAAGCGATGAACGAATTGGTGGTAAAGAGGGGACATCACTTGTTAAAAAAAAGACGAGGAAGAAGGTCTTGAGGTAAAGGTTGACAGCTATGTATTGGAGAGCAATGTTCATTTTCCGACCGATATCAATTTGCTTTGGGATGCGGCTCGCAAGTGTTTGACGCTTATTGGCAGGCTCATTAAGGGTGAGAGGAGTTGTGGTTGGCGCAAATACAAATGGTGGTTATCTAAGACCCGGGGTCTTTTTCAGGCTGCTAACCGGGTGATGTTTCGGGGTGGTCGTAATCGAGAGCAGCGTTTGCAAGAGAGAGTGTTAGCCTATTTGAAATTGAGTAGCCAATTGAGCAGGAAGATAAAACTCTCGAAAGGGGCTTTGAGGGGTCTCTCAGGAGAGAGCCTGCTTAAGAACTTGATATATATGGAGTTACTATACTTTGAAGAGATGTTAGACAAGCATATTAATTTGGTGAGGCGTCGGATTATCTTCAAAGAAGAGATTCCCCATGAGGAGAAAGTGTTTTCCTTGTTTGAACCCTACACCCGGTGGGTAAACAAAGGCAAATCGAGTGGTCGCATCGAATTGGGTCTGCCGATTGCGATTGCCAGTGACCAGTATGGTTTTATTTTAGAGCACCAGGTGATGGAAAAGGAAGTGGATGTAGATGTAGCAGTTCCCTTATCAGAGCGGGTGTTGAAGTGGGGCAAAATCGATAGCCTGAGTTTTGATAAAGGGTTTTGGAGCCCTGAGAACTACCGCAAGTTATCTCATCGTGTGGGGAAGTTCGTGATGCCCAAGAAAGGGCGCTTAGACCAACAGGAGCAGGAACGGGAAGGCAGCAAGGAATTTAAGCGATTACGGTATCGTCATGCGGCGGTTGAATCGGATATAAATAGTTTGGAACATCATGGCTTAAATCGCTGCCCGGATAGGGGATTGCCCCATTTCAAACGCTATGCTGCTTTGGGGATCCTCTCTTTGAATTTGCACCGGTTGGGCAATGTGTTGCTGCGAGCCGCTCCGGAATCGGTTCGCTGTAAACAGGTGGCTTAAGAGGCACTACATAGATGTAAGGAAAGTGAGACGCCCCGGGGGTGAAGGGAAGCGTATGCGCTACCGGTGTAAAATCGCTTAAGATGACCCAAGCCAGGCGGCGCCGCCGGGCTCGGCAGAAGGGAAAATAAGAGTCGCATGACTGACTTCGAGAGAAATTTGCACCGTGTTAATCTTGATCGGGCATTTTTCGATCAGACACTATTTACTGAGTTCTCAATTTCAGGCATTTAAAAGGTCCGGTGATTGATGGCTAAGGAACGAGCGAATAGCGTTCGGGAACAGTTGACTTTATTCGGAGAGAAGAAAATCACCTCCGGGAAAGCAACATATTTTGATAGGTTAACTGCCGTATTGAAAAGCGACCTGAATTTCCACCGGCAGGACAGCTTGTATTTTTCCCATAATTTTCATTCCTTTCCGGCTAAATTCCCACCACAATTACCCAAGTTGTTTATAAACGAATTAACCACCCCCGGAGATGTGGTGTTAGACCCGATGGTCGGTTCCGGCACGACCATTGTGGAAGCCTTCTTGGCTGGCAGGAAAGCTATCGGTTTTGATATCGATCCCCTGGCAATAAAGCTTTCTGCGGTAAAAACGACACCCGTCAATCGTAAAAAGTTGATGAAACAGTGGGAGAATATTTATTTAAGGGCTCAAGCCGATCTAACGAAAAATCGTGACGATTTGCAAAATTCTTTGAACTCGTTCTTTGATCCGAAAACCAAAGCGTTTGTGGACTATTGGTTTCTCCCGGAAATACAATTAGAGTTGTTTGCTATTCTACAAAATATCCGTGATATCAAGGAAGATAAGATCCGTAATTTTTTTGAAGTGATTTTTTCTTCCATTATCATTACCAAATCGGGAGGCGTTTCTCTCGCTCTTGATTTAGGGCATACCCGACCTCACAAGGCAAAAATTTTACTTGATAAATCCGGGAATGTGGTTTTCGGAGAAGAATACCGGGATAGCGCAAGGGGAAAACATGTGACGAAAATGATTCGGTCTCCCCTGGAAGAATTTGAGAAGAAATTTCATCAGACAATTAAAGATATTCTCGTTGAAGATCGCCACCGGATAGCGCCGGAAATCCGATTTTGTGATGCCCAGCAGTTATGTTTGACCGATGAGACGGTGGACCTGATTGTGACCTCTCCGCCTTACGCTTCCAACGCGATTGATTACATGCGGGCACATAAATTTTCCCTGGTCTGGTTTGGGTATTCAATCGACGATTTAACCACCCAAAGAAAAAGTTATATTGGCGGAGAGTCCACCACGGATTATCCGTTCGAAGCAATACCCGGGTTTACTTCCCGGAAAGTCTCCGGAATTTCCGAAATCGACCCTAAAAAAGGGAATATCTTAAGGCGATATTTCACGGAAATGACCGGAACGCTTCGAGAGATGTATCGGGTGCTGAGACCCCAAAAGGCAGCGATTGTGGTAGTCGGCAGTTCCGTTATGAAAGGAATTGATACGGAAACACATTTATGCCTGGCGGAAATTGGAGAAAAAATCGGTTTCAGAGTGCCCTACATTGGTGTCCGTAAATTAGACAGGAACAAAAGGATGCTCCCGGCGGGTTCAACAACGGATTTAACCTCCCAGATTCAAAAAAGAATGCATGAAGAATATGTGATCGGGTTTTATAAGCCTTAAGAAGGAATAACCGAGTTTCTTCAGGATGATTCAGAAGCTAAGACAGAGCTATCACAAACAAATTTGCCAAAAACTAATTCGGATTAAAAAAAATCCTCAAAAGGGAGATTATCCCAATAATGCCGATGGTGATAGTAAAATCAGTGTGAAAATTGCCTGGGAAATTGTGAAACAAATTTGTGAAGAACCAATTTACGGAAATCTCTCCGGTCAGACAGCAGGTAAGATTTTTCAGGAAATCACAAAAGACTTTATTGAGAACACTTTTAATTTATTGCAGCATCTCCGTCCCGGAAAATGGCATTATTTTCTTGAAACCGAGATTTCAAAGTTTGAACAGTATCGGGATCTGGCAGAAGTGGAAGCGGCATTAAAAAAAGACAAAAAATTAGCTACGACTTTCGGACAGGATTATATCATCAAGTCGGATATTATCGTTGGAAGAGAAGCTGTAAGTGATGACGAGATTAATAAAGAGAATATACTTGTGGATCAAGATCAGGCAGTCGCAAAATTCACACCATTCCGTAAACAAAACAATGAAACCAAACAGATTTTACATGCCAGCATCTCCTGCAAATGGACGCTTCGGAGCGATAGAGCACAGAACATACGAACAGAAGCCTTCAACCTTATCAGAAATAGAAAGGGAAAACTGCCACATATCGTTGCCGTAACCGCTGAACCTACTTTGACAAGAATTGCCAGCCTGGCATTGGGAACCGGTGATATCGATTGTGTATATCATTTTGCACTTCACGAATTAATCGATGCCGTGCAGAAGATAGAAGACGAAAGTCAATTAGACATGCTGAATATACTGGTAGAAGGGAAGCGGTTGCGGGATATCAGTGATTTGCCGTTTGATCTGGCAGTATAGTGAAATGACCGAATGTTCCACTCAGCACTCAATAGCGGTGACAATGGCGGTCTGGCAAATTGGGGAGTAATGAAAGCCGGAAACATAATGGTAAAAGAGTAGCACGCGAACGAGACCCCTGCTTAAGTTAAACTTATCCTGGCGTAGAATATTTTTTGCAAATAGAGGAAAAACTTCTGTTTGTTTTATCTCACTTCTATATATTTTATTTACTCATCATAACAACGCACATTGACGAAGTATTCTCTTCGAGTATCATTGTTGTCCTTTACGTTTCCAGCCCTGAACATGGAAACAGGGGGCACCTTTTCCCAAGTTCCGACTCCTACCGCAGGTATATTGCCAGTAATCCCACCAGCATATCGGCTTTCAGGAGATTGCTCAGCCTCCCCAACACTACAGGCGGTGGATGTTGAAGCAGCCGGTATAACACGTAGCCGATAACCGGATAAATCCCTGTTGCCACAATTATCATATAGGTAGCACCATACCAGCTTTTCCAGAAGGGGAGAATCGTCAATCCGATTAGCGCCCCGAAATTCAGCCATACCAAAGCCACCGAAGGGGTGTTGCCAAAACGCACCGGAAATGTGTTTGCCTGATGCTGCCGGTCTCCCGCCACGTCTTGCATGTCTTTAATAATTTCCCTGCCAAAATGAAAGAAAAAAGCAAAGCATGCCGGAAAGACCGCTTCTTCCGGATGGGCGACGGAAAGCCCCCCATAAATAAATGCCGCTGCGGTACTCAAACTGACGGCCACATTCCCCCATAAGACAGTGCGTTTCAGATAGGCGGAATACCAGACTAACAGCAGGGAAAAACCGATTGCCAATCCAAACATCGGAAGGGAAATAAACAGGGATAGCGCCCCCCCCAGTAGAAACTCGCCGAGAGCTGATAATCGGGCGAGTTCGGGAGAAATTTTCCCGGCAGGTAGCGGGCGTTCCGGCTTGTTGAGGCGGTCAATGGCGATATCAAAATAGTCGTTGATGGTGTTCGCCCCGGCAGCAATAAGACCGGCTGACAGACACGCCAGCAAAACCGGGGAGGTAAACCACATCCCCCGGGCAATTACCGCTGCTACCCAGACGGAGAGCATGGTAATCAATACATTTATCGGTCGGCTCAGTTGAAAAAGTGCCTGCAATCTTCTCACGTCATCTCCTGTGCGTACCGGGTAGTTTCCCGTGTAAAATTTTACATAGAACCGGAAGCCGTGTCCGATTGCCACAAGTGAGCGTACTTGTGCCCGCTTCCGGTATTGAACAGCACCACCCGCTGAGTTGCTTTGATCCATCCCTGTGCAAGCAGTTTCCGAAAAGCCGCTAATGTGGCACCGCCTTCCGGACTGACAAAAATCCCCTGAGTACGCCCGATGAGATTGGCGGCTGCCAACATTTCCGCATCGGATACGGCTATGGCAGTGCCATTGCTCTCCCGAAGGGCTCGCAAAATCAGAAAGTCGCCTACAGCCGCCGGTACCCGCAGCCCATCGGCGATGGTATGGGCATCCTGCCAGGGGGTAGCGGTCTCGGCTTTTTCCCGGAATGCGTATACCATTGGGGCACACCCATCCGCCTGCACCGTGACCATTCGGGGGCGTTTCCCGGGTTCAATCCATCCCAGGGCTTCCATTTCCGCAAAGGCTTTCCACATGCCAATCAACCCGGTACCGCCCCCGGTGGGATAGATGATCACATCCGGCAGGTTCCAGTCCATCTGTTCTGCCAATTCGTATCCCATCGTTTTTTTACCTTCTAACCGATACGGTTCTTTGAGGGTGGAGACATCAAAATAGCCGTATTGAGCAACTTTCTCGGCGGCAATTCTTCCGCAGTCGGTAATAAGACCATCCACCAGGGTAACTTTTGCGCCCAAAGCCTGGCATTCGGCAATAAACGGAAGAGGAACATCCCGGGGCATGTAAACATAAGCGGGGAGTTCTGCCAGGGCAGCATAAGCGCTCATGGCGCCGGCGGCATTTCCGGCAGAGGGAATGGAGAGCGCTTTTGCACCTAACTCACCGGCACGGGAAACGGCAACCGCCAATCCCCGCGCTTTAAATGAGGTGGTGGGATTAAGCCCTTCATCCTTGATATAAAGATTCTTTACGCCCAGATGCGCTGCCAGCCGCTCCGCTTTAATCAAGGGAGTACCGCCTTCTCCTAAGGTTAACATCCAGCGTCTCTCTTTTACCGGCAGCACTTCCCGGTAACGCCAGATATTAAAAGGGCGCTGAGCTATCTGCTCTTTCCCAACCGCGTTTCGAATTGCTGCCAAATCATACCGCACCAGCAAAGGTTTTTGGCATTTCGGACATAAATTGTGGAGATCCTCGGCGTGATAGTTATGATGACAAAAAGAACATTCCAGGTTTGTAACAAAACTCATCGTTTCTCTCCTTTTCCATGCAAACTATATGCTCCTGTGTGGTATACAGGAATTGATAGCGTCAATTTAGAAAAAAATGTAGCGTTTTTTTTCAACTTTCCAAAAAAATATTTTGTGTTTTATTTCTTTCCTGGTTAACATCATTCTTTTTTTAAAATGATACCTGTTCAGGAGAAGAGTGCTGTTCATCCAGTGAAACCCGGAGATTAGATATGGCAATTAAACTCACCGCATCGCTTCCCACTATCGTACTGTTTGTTGTTTCGGCTGTTTTATCGATTTTTTTGTATACCCAACCTGCCGACTCATTTTCCTGGCTTACGCCGGGTGTAATGCAATTGATTCGCGCCGGTGCGATGTTAATTGCACTGTATCTGCTGTTCGAACGACTTTTTAAGATGGAATTGCATACCAAAATTTTAGTGGCGATGCTCCTGGGTGCCCTTGCCGGATTTGTTTTTCAAAATAACATTGTGGAAATGAAACCGGTCGGCACCGCATTTATCCGCTTGATACAAATGATTGTGGTGCCGCTGGTGTTTGCTTCTTTGTTAGCCGGCACTGCCAGTTTGGGCGACATCGGAAAAATGAAACGAATCGGCACCAAAACTCTGGTTTATTACCTGGCTTCGACCGCTTTTGCCATTACCGTGGGGTTGGTCTTAGCCAATATTTTCCAGCCGGGAAGCGGCATGTCGCCGGATGTCCAGGCGAAGTTGATGGAAAATTACCAGAAAGTAGCCCACCAGAAATTGTCCGCAGCCCAACAGACGGAAACCTCCCCGGTAAATACTTTTTTAAATATTATCCCGAAAAATCCCTTTGAAGCATTGAGCGGCGCTTCTATGCTCCAGATTATCTTTTTCTCTATTGTCACCGGGATTGCCCTGACTCTGATTCCCGGAGAAAAGGCACAACCGGTGATCGATTTTTTTGACGGTATTTTCGAGGCGATGATTAAGATTGTGGTACAGGTAATCAAAATTGCACCGTATGGTGTGTTTGCACTGATTGCCGATGCGGTCGGTAATTTCGGTCTGGAAATTCTGGCTTCCCTGTTAAAATATACCTTGGTAACTACCGCGGGGTTGCTCCTGGTAACTTTTTTATATCCTTTTGTGGTAAAACTTTTCTCCGGGATGAGTCCCGGCGCTTTTTTGCGCGGGATTCGGGATGCCCAGTTGGTGGCATTCAGCACCAGTTCCAGCGGGGCAACTCTGCCGGTAACCATGGAGTGCTGTGAAGATAAATTGGGTGTTTCCAACGAGATATGCAGTTTTGTATTGCCGCTGGGTGCAACGGTAAACATGGATGGCACCGCCCTTTATCAGGGAGTAGCGGCGGTTTTTATTGCCCAGGTGTATGGCGTACCGCTGGATTTAACGGCACAACTCACCATCGTCTTAACCGCTACCCTGGCGTCTATTGGCACAGCCGCTGCACCCGGGGTGGGCATTTTAATGCTGGTGATCGTGCTGAAACAGGTGGGCATCCCGTTAGAAGGTATTGCCTTAATCCTGGCGGTGGACCGTATTCTGGATATGTTTCGCACCACAGTGAATGTTACCAGTGATGCCACGGCTTCGGTGATTGTGGCTGCCACAGAGGGACAATTAAAGAAAATGGAATGAAGGACGACATCTAACCTGATTAATTCATCCCAACGGGAGCTTTTTGGGATAAACCGCAGAGACGCGGCGGTCGCAGAGTAGTTGTTATTAAATTTATAGATTTTTCCCCTGGCACGCAAACATACGCAAACGTTATGATAAAGGGTGGTAATATATTGTTTTTCGGTAACCGCTGCGTTATCTGGCGCCTCTTCACAAAGCGACTACCTCGTGGGTGGTGAACAATATAGGCTAAACAACTATTCAAATTTAATTTATTGTGATGGAGTAACCATACATCATGAAGAATTTGAAATCTCGCCGAATATTCATGCCCGATATTAATTTAAATTTAAATGTTCGCGGGCTGCCGCAATCGGCTACCCTGTCAATTAATGAAAAAAGTAATCGGTTACTCAAGGAAGGCAAAGAAGTTTTTAAGCTGGGATTGGGGCAATCCCCATTTCCGGTTCCCCAGCCGGTGGTGGATGAATTAAAAGCCAATGCCCACCAAAAAGATTATCTCCCGGTCATGGGGCTTCCCATGTTGCGGCAGGCAGTGGCGGATTATCATCGGAACACCGATGGAATAGATTATTGTGCTGACGATGTTCTGATAGGACCGGGTTCCAAAGAATTGATGTTTATTGTACAATTAGTCTATTACGGAGACCTGGTGATTCCCACCCCCAGTTGGGTTTCTTATGCACCCCAGGCACAGATAATTGGTCGGCATATCCGCTGGCTGCCGACCAACTTAGCCAACAACCTGTGTATTTCCCCGGAGGAAATTGAACGCTTGTGTGCCAAAGACCCCAACCGCCCCCGGCTGCTGATATTGAATTATCCGAATAATCCCAGTGGGACGACTTACCGGATAGAAGAGTTGCGGGCCATCGCCCAGATAGCCCGGAAATACCGGGTTATTTTATTGTCGGACGAAATATATGGCGAATTACACCACAAGGGGCAGCATGTTTCCATTGCCCGCTTTTACCCGGAGGGCACCATTATCAGTGGCGGGTTAAGTAAGTGGTGCGGCGCCGGCGGGTGGCGACTGGGCACCTTTGTATTCCCCAAGTCCCTTTACTGGCTACGAGATGCAATGGCAGTTGTTGCCAGTGAGACATTCACCGCCACCTCGGCGCCGATTCAGTTTGCAGCGGTACGGGCATTTAAAAGAGGCGGAGAAATTGAACACTATCTACAACAATCGCGACGGGTTTTGAGAACCCTGGGGAAATATTTCGTAAAAAGACTTCGGGCAATTGGCGTTTCACTGCCGGATCCCCAGGGAGCATTCTACCTGTTTGTCAATTTTAATGCGTTCCGGGATGAAATGACCCATCGGGGGATTTACACCAGTGAGCAATTGTGTGAACGATTGTTAGAAGAAACCGGTGTGGCAATTTTACCGGGAAGTGTGTTTGGCAGACCGCCGGAAGAGCTTTCTGCCCGCATTGCCTATGTAGATTTTGACGGCGCCAAAGTGCTGGCTGCCGCAGATGAAGTCCCGTTAAAAAAATCGCTGGATGTGGAATTTTTAAATATATACTGCCCTAAAATCATTACCGCCATCGAGCGGCTCTGCCAGTGGCTGTCCGGCTGCCGGTAATTGGCTCGGGTTCGATTCCATCCTCCCGGAACGTTTTTTAAACACTATCCCCGAAGGGTCGTACCCGACGCCAAACATGAATCGTATACAGCACCATTGCGAATAATTCACTGAATCGCCCTCCCAATCCCAGGAACGAAAGAGCCGGAAAAAACGGTTCCACACTCACCAAAAGAATCCCAACATTCAACCCGATAAACCCAAACCACACCAGCCGCTCCTGTCGTCGGACATTCCCTGGCAGACGAGGCAGCATCCAAAAAGACACGCCGATGACAAGCTGAACAATCCAGCCCATTAACACGAACTCGATATGCATTGGGAAAAATCGCCACAGGGAGATATACAACGGCAGCGCTTTTTGGGCTAACAACAGCGCCCCGATTGCCATTCCGACGAGAAGATAGATTAGTGAAGCACGGATGATGTAGATACTAAGTCTGGGCATGGAATTACTCCAACTTAAAAAGAAATACCCGGCTCGGTGCGGCATCCGCCATAAAATTCGGAATTTGGATCTGCACCAGGTATTTACCATCAGGAATATCATTTGACACAAAAACCATCTCGGTGATTGTTTTGTGAAAAAAAGTTTCCTCACTGGTGTCCTGGCTGCCCGGTTTGATATTCCAGAACTGGCGATGATTGGTCATTCGTCCTTCATCGAACATCCGGTCCACTGAGGGGACATCAACCAGAAGGTGTTGCACTGGCAATTGGTTAATAAACTGCATTGCCTCACAGGAAAAAAACGGAGGCGGTATCTGCAGATAGTTTCGCCTACTTTTTTCGGAATCATTGGGAAGGGTGCGAACGATTAAAGCGGTAAGATAGGAGGAATCCTGCCCTGACAATCGTTGTTTCAACTCCGCCGCAGTAATCAACATATCCCCCGGCTCTTTGGGCGGCAGATAGCTCTCCGGGGTCTCTTCCTCCGGCACCGGAGATACGGAAATCAGGGTAGCGGGAAATACATTCTCCAACAACTGTTCATGTATAGAGATTTGCTCCCGGGTGATATGCCCCACGCACTCGGTATGCGTGCCGTTGCAATGGGGAACGAGTCGGTATTCCCCGACATTGCAACTGCCTCCTGAGGCAACACTGCCAATAAAATTGTCTGTTTTCAGCGGATGGGCACTTGCCGGTGGTGCGCCAAAATGACTGGGCTGGGCACCATTAAAGTGCAGAGGGATGGAAATATCCCGCGGTTGAGAAAGATTCGCACGGTAAGAACGGGTACCAATTGAGAAATTGATGATCATATCATTCTATTTCATTTTCCGAAATTTTAATCGAATTGTGCTGTTTTATTGTAACGACTCAGGTTGTTATACCGCAACGAACGCAACGTTCGCAACGAACAGAT
>CAYYGL010000022.1:0-36702 GCA_964471235.1 uncultured Calditrichaceae bacterium | reverse complement strand
AAGTGCGCCCCCAGGTGGTGGATAAATCCCTTCATCTGATCTTTGAGGAAATCGAGCGGCTGGCAAAAGAACCGGTGAATGAGGCGGAATTAAAGGCTGCCCAACGCTACATGATAGGCATCTTCCCGTTAAAAAACGAAACCCCCGCCTCGATGGCATCTCTCTCCCTTAGCTTAAAATTGTATAACCTGCCTGAGAATTATTGGAATGACTATCTTCGGGCAATCGGAAATGTTACCGCAGAAGATGTGCAACGGGTTGCCCGGCAATATCTGCGGATAGAGCAAAGTGTGATAACCGTAGTTGGCGATGCCCGTCAATTAAAATCGCAGCTCCGCCCCTTTGGTGAAATCCAGGTTTTTGGGGTGGACGGTGAGCGTTTGGAATGAAAAAAACAATCCAGATTCTGTTATTGGTAATGGCAACCGGATGGTGGTGGGGGCTGATTGCCCAGACGCCGGAGAACCCGGAAATTGCCCGGCGTATCGAACGGGGAATTATTCTCACGATCCGAAATGAGTTCCATCAAGCCGAACAGGTGTTTCGGGATTTAATCGCCGATTACCCCCGGCGACCTGCCGGTTATTTTTACCTGGGCGCCACCTACCAGGCTCTCATGTTAGACCGGGAAAATTACGATAGCCTACAGGCATTTCGGAAGGTGATGAAAACCGCCATCCAGCGGGCAAAAGAATTGTTGAAACAAAATAAAAACGATACCTGGGCATTGTTTTTTGAGGGGAGTGCTTATCTATACATCAGCTTTATCGACAGCAAACTTGGTAAAATTTGGGGCAGTTATCGAAATGCCTCAAGAGGTGTGGGGCGGTTGAAAAAAATATTAAAGTATGATTCCACCTTTTATGATGCTTACCTGGGAGTCGGGAGTTTTACATATTGGAAAAGCAGTAAAATGAAAAGCCTGAAATGGCTGCCATTTATCTCCGACCAGCGGCGCAAAGCCATTCCCATGATGGAACTGGCAATTTCAAAAGGACGGTTTACCCGATTGGTTGGCAGGGACCAACTGGCATGGGTATATTTGGATGATGGTAAACCGGAAGAAGCATTGCGATTAGCATTGGAAAATTATCGTTTGTATCCGGAGAGCCGTTTCTTCCAGTGGACATTGGTAGCAGCCTATTACCGCAGCGAGAAGTTTGAAGAAGCATTCCGGCTTTACCAACAGCTCCTGCAAGAGATTCGGCAATTGCCGGAGAACAATCATTATAATGAGATTGTCTGTCTGCTGCGGATGGCAGAGATCGAATACCGTCGGGCACATTACGCCGGGGTCGAAAAGCTGACTTCGGAGTTGCTGAGCCTCTCTTTAACGGAGGATGTCCGGAAACGATCCCGCAAGAAACGCAAACAAGCGCTGGAATTAAAACAACAAAGTGCCCGGGAATTAGCAAAGATGAACGGAGCCCCCGGCAGCGGTCCGAAACAACCGATACCGGACGCCTCCCGTTAATGATAGCACGGGGAACGTCCCAAAAGTCGGTTCGAAAGCTCTTTGAAAAACACGGTCATTCGTCCAGGGAGTTCCTTCTCACACAGTAACCTGCCCGTGGGTAGCGGTTTTCCTCCGACGTTTCCACCAACCACCCGGACACTCCGTTGGATCGGAGATGAAAAAGGAGGTTCTCCCGTCGTGATTTAGCCGGAAATGGGAAGGAGAATGTGACGAATTGCCACTTAAATTTTATTATCCGGATGTAGCGGACACAACTTAGCGGCAATCTGTTTTTTTCTAAATAGAAGACTTCATAAAAATTAGCGCCTCTTTATTTTTTTGTAGTAATCTTACCTGTCACCCATCACAAAATTTTTTGATTTTCTTTCCCAAATTTTATTCTTATCATAAGGAAGCATTCTGTTGCGGCATGCCTCAGTTCGGTCAAGTTGACCACCTCCAGGGAGGGATCTTTTTTTCTTCATAAAATTGCAATTAAGTTAATTTTAATCAATAGATTAAATCCCGAAATTCCGTTTGGAAAAATTCTTGATTTTTTATGGGGTAACCTGTATATTCATCGGACGTTCAGGGAGCACTCATCTACAAAACAAGGGCGGGCCATTATGGGAAAAATTATTGCAATTGCCAACCAGAAAGGCGGGGTTGGCAAAACCACTACTGCGGTCAATTTAGCATCATGTATTGCCGTAGCAGAGAAAAAAGTTTTACTCGTTGATGTGGACCCCCAGGCAAATGCAACATCGGGGTTGGGAATTGATTCTCGGGAGGTAAATCGGAGTGTGTATGATGTCTTTATAAACGAAGAAAATATTTCCAGGGTAACTTTATCCACTAAAGTCCCCAATCTTTCCCTGATTCCTTCTCACATCAATTTAGTAGGTACTGAAGTAGAACTGGTGCAGGTGATTGCCAGGGAGAAAATTCTGCGCGAGGCGCTGAAGAAGATTCGGGATGAGTATGATTACATCCTGATCGATTGCCCTCCGTCGCTGGGAATTTTAACCCTTAATGCACTTACCGCTGCAGACAGCGTGCTGATCCCCATCCAGTGCGAGTATTATGCCCTGGAAGGGTTGAGCAAACTGTTAAACACTGTCAAGTTGGTTCAAAAGCATCTCAATCGGAATCTCTCGATTTACGGGGTGTTGTTAACCATGTACGACAGTCGATTAAACCTGTGCAACCAGGTGGAGCGGGAGGTGCGCAACTATTTTAAGGAAAAGGTTTTTCAAACCACGATCATGCGCAATGTGCGCTTAAGCGAAGCCCCCAGCTTCGGTATGCCAATCATTATGTTTGATGCCACCAGTAAAGGTGCCTTAAATTATATGAAATTAACAGAAGAAATCTTAGCAAAGGGAAATGCTGCCTGATGGGTGAAAAAACACGTTTGGGGAAGGGGTTAGAAGCGCTCATCGCCGGTGCCAGTCTTGATAATTATGCTTCGACAAATGACTCAATCCAGGAGTTGGAGGTTGCCTTAATCGATCCCAATCCGTTCCAGCCTCGTCTCTTATTCGATGAAGCTTCATTCGAGGAATTAAGAAAATCTATTAGAGAAAACGGCGTCATTCAGCCAATTCTGGTGAGACCGGGTATTGACGGTCGCTATCAGGTGGTTGCCGGAGAGCGTCGGCTTCGGGCTTGTGTGGAAGAAGGAATTAAGACGATTCCCGCCTATATCAAGGAGATAACCAGTGACGAAGAAATGCTGGAAATCGCCTTGATAGAGAATGTACAGCGCGAACAGTTAAACCCAATTGATCTGGCAAAAGGATATCAACAGCTTATTGATGAATGTGGGTTGACCCAGGAAGATGTTGCCAAAAAAATCGGTAAAGACCGAACCACAGTTGCCAATATCATCCGACTTTTAAAACTACCCGCTAAAATTCAACAAAGTTTACAACAAGGGGAAATCCGGGAAGGGCATGCCCGGGCGTTATTAGGCGTCAACGATACCGCTGTTCAGGAACGTATCTGGAAAAAAGCCGTTAAAAGTTCTTTGTCGGTGCGTGCTGTGGAGCAACTGGTTCGCAAAGAACAAAACAAAGGGAAAACGCCTTCACCGCCCAAAACTACCCGTAGCAAAAAAGCTGCTTATTACAACAGATTGGAAAACAAGCTCCGGGAGAAATTGGGAACCCAGGCTAAAATTCGTCCCAAAAAAGATGGCGGAATTATCGAGATTGCTTACTATTCCCCGGAAGATCTGGAACGGCTGATGGAAATTTTCGATATGATCAAATTCTGAGCCGAAGCTAATCTTTTACCGGATTCAACCGAAAACCTCAATGACTAAAATTTCTTCTCCGGAAACAAAATGGATTTTGTTCGCCTGGTTTATTCATTAAATTACCTGCCTTTTTGGGCAGGATTTTTCATTAAGGTGAAGCCAACACCAGCCGCGACGTTGGAGCGTTCGCAACGTTTCCAAGCTACCCGGCAGAAGTTCTAAACCAATATTGTAGCGTTGAACATTAGGTAAATAGCTGTGCATCGTAAGAACAAAAAAAAGTTTTTGAATATTCTCCTGATACCGGACAATGAGACGCCTTCATCCAATTTTAAAATCCGGTATTCAGCAGTTTATGGTTTATTAACCGTTTTTGTAATTGTGGTAGCAAGTATGATTTTCGGAATATTTTCTTACAGCCGGGTGTTGCAGTCTGCTTTGGAGAAAGGAAAAGTGGAGCGGGAGAATCAACAGTTACGAGAGCAATTAAAAAAAGTGAATGAACTGCAAGCGGAGCTGGACTTGTTACGTTCTTACAATGAACGAGTTCGCAACAGCCTGCAGGGATACGTCTCTTTAGCGAATGATGCTTCCGAGAACGATCCTGCCATTTCCGAAGCCTATTTACCCGAGGATGTTCGGAAGCGTTCTATTTTTACGAGTATTCCTCAATTGGTGCCAATGAGCGGTTTTGTTTCGCAGGAATTTCAATGGCCCGTGCATGCCGGTCTCGATATCGTTGCCCCGGAAGGCACCCCAATCAAAGCCGCTGCCGACGGGATCGTGGCTTTCAGCGGATGGACTTACGAAGCCGGATACATCATTATTCTTTATCACTCCGGCGGATATTCTACCTTATATAAACATTGTTCCCGCAACCTGGTCAACAATTACCAAATTGTGCATCAGGGAGAGGTGATTGCTTATTCCGGCAATTCCGGGGAAACATCCTCCGGCCCCCATTTACATTTTGAAATCTGGAAAGACGGATACCCTATAAATCCCAGGCAATTATTAATCGGTTTAAATGTAGGAGAATAAAATGGCGTTAAAGATGAAAACGACTGATACATCCGTGAACAATGAAATGAATTTTATTGCTGCCGGTACGGTCGTAGAAGGAAAAATTGAAACCAGGGGCAGTTTGCGGATTGACGGTTCCGTAAAAGGGATTGTAAAGGTGGGCGACCGGTTAACCGTCGGCTCCACCGGCGATGTGAACGGCGAGATTTATGCGAAAAGCGCAATTATCGGCGGAAAAATAGAAGGCGATGTCCGTATCGAACAAAAAATTACCCTGGAATCTACTTCCTCTTTGAACGGTAATTTAAGCACCGGTAAATTGATTATCGATGAAGGAGCCTTTTTCAATGGTAAGTCGGAGATGGGCGCAGGGAAAGCGTTAGGGCATAATGGGAAAAAGGGACTTTTTGAGAAATCAAGTGCTTCCCAAGAGGTCATCGGTGGAGACTCCCAAAAAAAGCTCGAAACCTGAGCAATCGTCTCAAAAATCTTCCTTAAAGAATTTATCGGAAGTCTATCGAGAACTCTCTCCATATTTGAATATCGGCTATATTTTTGTGGTGGTGGTCTTGTTATTTACCTACATCGGCTATAAAGTGGATGAATGGAAGGGGACCGCCCCCTGGTTTACGCTGCTTGGAGCAATTCTGGGGATTGTTGTGGGATTTTACCAATTCTTCAAGATTGTGTTTGCCGAGTCGAAAAAACATAACGACAACAAAGGGAATGACGAATGAAATTCCGGCACTTCCTGAAGCCCGGAATCTTTCTCTTGTTGATCATCATCGTGATGACAGAAGGATTCATTGCGGTTTTTCATCTCGGGAGTGCCCGGAGAACTATCTACAGCGGGGTGGCAATCTCTTTCGGAAATGCTCTGATCGGCTATGCTGCCATAAGCTGGGGCTTCCATCGCTCTCAACATAAATTCCTGGCTTCCGTTTACGGGAGCATGATTTTTAGATTCTTGTTGATTTTTTCACTTTTATTTATTTTAATTGGGGCTTTCAATTTGGACGCTGTCCAATTGGTGTCTTCATTGATGATAACATACTTTTTATTTCTGGGGCTGGAAATCTTCCAGTTACATAAATTGAATACGTCGAAGAAGGAATGATAAATGGATGCATCGTTACTCTTTTTGCAACCGGAAGAACAGGGCAATGAAGGCCTGGGTGGTTTCCTGCGTCATCACATGCAGAATTCCCACGAGTGGAATCTCCCATTCATTGGGCATGTCCACCTTCCCTCTTTTGAACCGTTTACCATCTTGGGGATGCAGGTTGATATGTCGATTACCCTGCACCTGGTGATGCTCTGGGTTGCCAGTTTGATTGTGGTGCTCATGTTCTGGTGGTCGTATCGAAAACCCCGGCCGGTGCCGCGAGGGTTAGCAACCATTTTGGAAAGCCTGGTTCTATTCGTTCGGGATGATATCGCCATCCCCAACATGGGCGAAAAAAATGGCAAAAAAATGACACCCTACTTAGCAACCCTGTTTTTCTTTATCCTGACATTAAACCTGATGGGGCTTATCCCACTCTTTGTGACAGCTACCAGTAATATTAGCGTGACGGCCGGATTGGCAATCCTGACCTTTCTATTGACCCAATTTTATGGGATTAAAGAAAATGGCTTTATCGGGTACTGGAAATCCCTGGTACCCCATGGAGTGCCCTTTCTTCTGCTCCCGATTATGATTCCCATCGAAATCATGGGAATGTTCACCAAACCCTTTGCTCTGGCAGTTCGTCTCTTTGCCAATATGACCGCCGGTCATACCGTTATCTTTTCTCTGTTGGGTTTGATTATTGTCTTGTCAACCCTGCTGGTTTCCCCAATTTCCATCGGTTTAGCTTTGTTTATTAATTTGATGGAAATTCTGATCGCCTTTATTCAAGCATATATTTTTACCGTATTGTCTGCCCTCTTTATCGGGATGGCAATGTTTCCGGAACATTAATATTCGTATCAAACATTCGTACTTGTGTTACCCGTTGAATTTCTAAGCAAAATGATTTCTAATTGTTAATTGAATCAACCGAGGAAAGGAGAAGGAATAATGGAAGCAGTTGGATTATCTTATTTAGCGGCAGGTATCGGAGCTGGGTTGGCAGTCATCGGTGCCGGAATCGGGATCGGCAGAATTGGTGGTCAGGCAATGGACGGCACCGCCCGTCAACCGGAGGCTGCCAATAACATCCGTACCTCCATGATCATTTCCGCCGCATTAATCGAAGGGGTGGCGCTGTTTGGTTTGGTCATCTGTCTGTTGTTAGGTATCAAATAAAGCGATAAAGGACTGATATGTTACAACTTGATCCCGGAATGATGATATGGACCTGGGTGACCTTTCTCCTGTTGTTGCTGGTTCTTAAAAAGGTTGCCTGGAAGCCGCTCCTCAACGCCGTTGAAGCCCGAGAGAATAAGATTGGCGAGGCGTTACGCAGAGCTGAAGAGGCGCGGGAACAGGCGGAAAAGATGCTGTTTGAACAGCAGGAAAAATTGGAGTCCGCCCGGGAAGAAGTGCAACAGATGTTGAAGGAAAGCAAAGAGATGGCGGAGAAAATGCGGGCGGAAATTTTGGAGAAGGCGCGCAAAGATGCCGAAAAACTGATTGAACGCGCCAAAGCGGATATTGAACAGGAACGCCTGCAATTGGTTTCCGCCTTGCGAAACGAAGTTGCCGATCTGGTTGTGGAAACCACCTCCAAGTTGGTGGGCGTGGTGGTGGATACGGAACGTCATCGACAAATTATAGATGAAGCCCTGGCTCGTTTTGGTGGTCAGCAGAACTGAATGCTGACCGGGTGGCATTTTTACCGGCGATGGCATGTGATGTGCTACAGAGAAGGCTCATCATGGAAAATGCGGGAAAAAGCTCCCGGCGAATGGTGCTTCACCGTCAATCTTCAACATCACGGGTGTAGCGAAGAAAGTGGTACCCGGCGTCTATTCAATACGGCTGCCCGATCAAAATTTCCGGGCGGTATAAAAATATGCTAAAATAAGGAATTGTTTTGTGAAACGCTCTCGTGTTGCCAAACGATATGCGCAAGCCTTATTCGAGGCGGCTCAGGATTCCAATGCCCTGGAGCAGGTGGAATACGATTTAGATCTGCTGGCATCGGAATATGAACAGGTGAAAGAATTTAAGCTGCTGATCGATTCTCCGGTAATTTCCAATGAATTGAAGCAAAGCACCTTCACGGAGTTGTTTAAAGAACGGCTGAATAGTCTTACTTTCCGATTTGTTTCCCTGCTTATTCAGAAAAACCGGGAAGGGCTGCTTCCGGCAGTGGTAACTCATTTTCATGACCTGCTGGATGAACACCGGGGAATTGTGCGAGGCATGGTGAAAACCGTGGTACAGCTTCAACCGAACCAACTCGCCATCCTGCAGGAACAATTGGAATCTCGAATTGGGAAAAAAGTAATACTAACCCAGCAGGAAGACAAGCAATTGCTGGGCGGGTTTGTGGTGAAGGTGCAGGATATGGTATTCGATGCCAGTTTAAAGCAGCAATTGAATAAATTAAGAAGTTATTTAAGTGAGTCTTAAGGGTCATATTATTGAAGAGGACATAAAAGATGGCTGTAGATGTGAAACCCGAAGAAATATCGGCTGTAATTAAGAAACAATTGGAAGAATTTGAGAAAGAATCGGATATCTTCGAAGTCGGCACGATTTTGCAGGTCGGGGATGGGATTGCCCGGGTTTACGGTTTGCAAAAAGTGATGGCAGGGGAGTTGGTGCAGTTTGAATCCGGCGTGTTTGGGATGGTGTTAAACCTGGAAGAAGAGACGGTTGGGATTGTGATCATGGGGGAAGACAAGGATGTAAAGGAAGGCGAGACCGTTAAACGCACCAACCGGATTGTGCAGGTTCCGGTGGGTAAGGAATTGCTGGGACGGGTGGTCAATCCCCTGGGTCAACCCCTGGATGGAAAAGGTCCCATCAATGCCACCGAATTTTTACCGGTGGAGCGGAAAGCCCCCGGGGTAATTTACCGAAAATCGGTAAACGAACCCCTGCAAACCGGTTTAAAGGCGATCGATTCCATGATCCCCATTGGTCGGGGGCAGCGGGAGTTGATCATTGGCGACCGTCAAACCGGGAAAACGGCAATTGCCATCGATACCATTATCAATCAAAAGGAAACCCATTCCACAGAAAAGCCAGTGTATTGTATTTACGTGGCAATCGGGCAGAAAGCATCCACGGTTGCCAAAGTAGTTAAAACACTGGAGGAGCATGGTGCCATGGAATACACCGTGGTGGTGACCGCGGCAGCCAGTGAAGCTGCGGCACTGCAATACCTGGCGCCCTATGCCGGGGCAGCCATGGGAGAATATTTCCGGGACAACGGGATGCATGCCCTGGCAATTTATGACGACCTCTCCAAACATGCCCACGCTTACCGACAAATGTCATTGCTGCTCCGGCGCCCTCCCGGTCGGGAAGCCTACCCGGGCGATGTGTTTTACCTGCACAGCCGCCTGTTAGAGCGGGCTGCCAAAATGGATGACAATAGCGGCGGCGGCTCCTTAACGGCACTGCCCATTATTGAAACCCAGGCAGGGGACGTCTCTGCCTATATCCCCACCAATGTAATTTCGATTACGGACGGTCAGATTTACCTGGAACCGGGGTTGTTTTATGCCGGTCAGCGCCCGGCGGTAAATGTGGGAATTTCGGTGAGCCGGGTGGGCGGCAATGCTCAGATTAAAGCCATGAAACAGGTAGCCGGGCGACTGCGGTTGGACCTGGCACAGTACCGCGCCCTGGAAGCATTTGCCAAATTCGGCTCGGACCTCGACAAAGCCACCCAGGCACAGTTGACCCGCGGTCAGCGGCTGGTAGAATTGCTCAAACAGGATCAATACGTACCCATGCCGGTGGAACAGCAGGTGGCAGTTATTTTTGCCGGAACCGGCGGGTATCTGGATGAACTGCCGGTGGAAAGTGTCAAACGCTTCGAAGAAGAATATCTCCAGTTCATGGAAACCAAGTATTCCGATATTTTAGCCGAAATCAAAGAGAAGAAGACCATCTCCGATGAACTGCGGGAAAAAATGGCGAAATCAGTGGAAGAATTTCTAAAAACATTTAAGGCATCGTACTGAGGCAGTTATGGCGACTTTAAGAGAGATTAAACAACGTATCCGAAGCATTAAAAGCACCCAGCAGATCACCAAGGCAATGAAAATGGTGGCAGCCGCCAAAATGAGGCGTGCCCAGGAACAAATGTTTGCGGCGCGCCCTTATGCCGCACAAAATAAAGCCTTGATTCAACGATTGTTAAGTGCGCTGGAAGAGATTCCCCAATCCCCGCTGTTCGGAAGTCGCCCGATTCTGAAAATAACCCTGGTGGTCATCACAGCAGACCGGGGGTTATGCGGGGCTTTCAATCATAATATTATCCGGGAAGCAGTGAATGAATTTACCATCTTTAAAGATAAAGAAATTAACCTGGTGTGCATTGGCAGAAAAGGGTATGATTACTTCCGAAAACGGAATTATAATATCTCCCATCATTATGTGAACATCTTTAATAACCTGCGGTTCGAATTGGCAGAGGAAATTGCGGAATTGTTGATTGACGAAGTGCTAAGCGGGAAAACGGATGCGGTTCGGGTCGTGTTCAATGAATTTAAATCCGTATTGCGTCAAGAGCTGATCATTGAAGACTTTTTACCGATTACGATGGATGAATCAATGCCGGAGCAGGGATCGATTGACTACTTGTATGAACCGTCCCGGGAAAAGTTGTTGGAAGCCCTGATTCCCCAGCACCTGAAAATGCAAATATGGCACGCCATGTTAGAGTCTTATGCCTCCGAGCAGGCAGCCCGGATGACCGCCATGGAAAATGCCACCGATAATGCATCGGAGTTAATTGCCGGGTTGACGCTGGAGTATAATAAAGCCCGCCAGGCAGCGATCACCAAGGAAATTCTTGATATCATCGGCGGCGCAGAAGCCCTGCGGGCGTAAATTAAAGCCCAGCACCACGTATTGAATAATGCGGGACGCCCGGGAGAAAAATGAATCAGTTAAGCAGGAGCATGGGAGAAAATAACTGCAAGAGAATGGGGAAAAGGTGTGAGGATGTAGCGAAATAAAACTCTTTTGCACGGTTCGTTTTTTATTTCATCATTTTGAAACATAGCTGTCACACACGCATCTGATATATCGAAAAACAAAAGGAAGGAATTGAGAGGCATGACAAAGGGTATCGTGAAACAGATCATTGGTCCGGTGGTTGATGTGCAATTTCCGGAGGGGCAACTGCCGGCTATTTATACCGCATTGCAAATTGAACGCGAGGGTAGTCCGACACTGGTGCTGGAAGTCCAGCAGCATCTGGGTGAGAATATGGTTCGTTCCGTGGCGATGGACAGTACCGATGGCTTGGTGCGTGGTACGGAAGTAATTGACACCGGGCAGCCGATTGCGGTGCCGGCCGGTCCCCAGGTATTGGGCAGGTTGATTAATGTGGTGGGAGAACCGATTGATGAATTGGGTCCCATCAATACGCCGGGGAAATTACCGATTCATCGCCCTGCTCCTGCGTTTGTAGACCTGAGCACTGAGACTGAAATCCTGGAAACCGGAATTAAAGTAATCGATTTGTTAGAACCGTATTCCAAAGGCGGGAAAACCGGTCTTTTTGGCGGTGCCGGGGTGGGTAAAACCGTGCTGATTATGGAATTAATCCATAACATTGCCACGGAGCACGGCGGCTATTCGGTGTTTGCCGGGGTCGGAGAGCGAACCCGTGAAGGAAACGACCTGTGGAATGAAATGAAGGAAAGCGGGGTTCTGGAAAAAACGGCTCTGGTGTTCGGTCAAATGAATGAGCCGCCCGGAGCACGGCAACGGGTGGGCTTAACCGGGCTGACCCTGGCAGAATACTTCCGCGATCAGGAAGGAAAAGACGTGCTCCTGTTTATTGATAACATCTTCCGGTTTACCCAGGCAGGATCGGAAGTATCGGCTTTGTTAGGCAGAATGCCCTCGGCAGTGGGGTATCAACCCACGCTTTCTACGGAGATGGGAGAATTGCAGGAACGGATCACCTCTACTCAAAAAGGTTCTATTACCTCGGTGCAGGCAATCTATGTGCCGGCAGACGACCTGACCGACCCGGCGCCGGCCACGGCGTTTTCCCACTTAGATGCCACAACCGTGCTTTCCCGGCAAATTTCGGAAATGGGTATCTATCCGGCGGTAGACCCGTTGGATTCCACTTCCCGGATATTGGATCCGAAAATTGTTGGAGAGGAACATTACTATACTGCCAAGACCGTGCAACAAATTTTACAAAAATATAAAGATTTGCAAGATATTATTGCTATCTTAGGGATGGATGAGCTCTCAGACGAAGACAAATTAATTGTTCAACGGGCACGCAAAATTCAACGGTTCCTTTCTCAGCCCTTTTTCGTTGCGGAAGCGTTTACCGGCACCCCGGGCAAATATGTGCCGCTTAAGGAAACCATCCGTGGATTTAAAGGCATCATTGAGGGTGAATATGACGATTTGCCCGAACAGGCATTTTACATGGTGGGTACAATTGATGAAGCGGTAGAAAATGCCCGGAAGATGCAGGAACAGTAAGCAGCAGTCGGATTTGAAAAATTTATAAAAAATGTATAAAATTCGTTAAAGTTCAATAAGCGAAACTCGATTATAGTGTTATTATTATGGCACAGAAATTTTTAAATGTAGAGATAGTAACTCCAGTAAGACAACATGTGATTGAAAAAGCGTTGAGTTGTGCAGCGCCCGGGGTTTTAGGAGATTTTCAAATTTTGCCGGACCATACAGCATTTATCAGTGAGTTAGCGATAGGCGAAATAAAGGTAGAAACTCCGGATAAGACCGTTTTATATGCAGAGAGCGGGGGTTTTTTAGAAGTCGTCAATAATAAGGTGTTGCTATTGTTGGAAAGTGCGGAAGCCGCAGAAGAAATTGATGTGGAGCGAGCGCTTCAGGCAAAAGCAAGAGCCGAAGAACGTCTTCAACATCCGGATACTTCGATTGATATTCCCCGCGCCCAGGCAGCCTTAGCCCGGGCGCTAAATCGAATCAAAGTAGCCGAAAAAGTAACCGTCTCTGTATAGCAGTTCGTTATTCACTAACTTATCAACCTTTCATTTAAATAGTGGAATGTGATCATGAGGCGTTTTTTACTTTGTACGGCTCTTCTCTTCGTTATGTTCTCCACTATTTATGCAAATACTCCCCCTCCCACTGATACGACAGAACTGAAAAATGTGATAAAGTATGCCAATGAATTGGAGCTACGGGCTGCGATCGTGGATTATGTTTACGATCTCTATTTGCAATATGGTGAGAAGAGAATTCCGGAAGAGAAATTCTTGATTGATCTAATGCACTTAATTAATCGGGAAGTAGCGCGGCGATTGCAAAATCCCAAGGAAGCCCGGCAAAAGTATTTTCAGGAATTGCACGGGATGCTCCAGAATATTCAGCAAGTGAAAATCCGCCTGAGAAACGCCGGTATTCGTGATCTGGATACTTTTGTTAAAGACCTGGAAGCCCGCATTCATTACACCCTGGAAAGTGGAATCGTTGATTTTAAGAAGAAAAAAGTATTCGAAGACGCTTTGCAGATGCTTTACGTCTCCGAAGAGATGATTAAACTGGACCGCACTCAGAGCCCGGGCGATTTAAGCCGCCAAATTCAACATTCTAAGGAAAAATTGCTAAATGCATTTGGTGAAATTCCCGCGGAGGGAGTGCCGGAGAATGTCAATCCCCCTACAATTTACGATTTGTTTGTGGAATGGAAAAAAACCGACCTGGTGAAATATGAATTGCGCCTTGCCGATGTGGAGATGGCACGTACCAATCTGCTCAAATCCAGTGGTCTGGAAGAAATATTGCGCATGTTTAATGACGAGCTAAAATTAGCGTATACTTATTTTAACCTGGGGGATTATGACGTTGCCGAGCGTTTGTTATCCGATTTGATAACAACTTATGAGCCCTGGGGACTTAAGAATTTGGATGATCTCTATTTTTATGATGCAGAATGCTTTTATGGGTTGAATGAATTGTTACATGCCCGGGAACGATACCAGGCATTAATCGAGCAATATCCCAGTACCACATACCTGCCCCGGGCATACCAACGCTTAATCCAGGTTAATTATGATTTGGAAGATTACCACAAAGTGGTGGAGTACGCCGATCTCTATCTAAACATTGCCTCAACTACCGAATCCGGTTATATGGATGCCATCTTTATCACAGCGCTCTCCCATTATCAACTGGGGAATTATGATCGAACTGTTGATTTATTTCAAAATATCCCCGCCGGACATCCTTATTATTACCTGGCGCGCTATTATATCGGGAATGCCTATACGGAAAATCAATTGTATCAGGAAGCAATCCAGACCTACTCGGATATTCTTACCGACCAGAAGGTTCCGCAGGATATTCATTCCCGTTCTTTATATAAGTTAGCCATTTTGGAATATGAACAGGGAAATTATGGAAAAGCCATTCACTATCTGGAATTAATACCAGAGACATTTAGCCGCTACGACAAAGTTTTGAATGCGCTTGCCTGGTCGTACCTGGAACTGGAACGGAGTAAGCCGTTACAGGAAGTTCATGATTTTACCCGCTCTGCCATGTATGCCCAGCGCCTGGTTGATGAATACTATGCCTCACCGTACCGGATGGAAGCCACCAGTTTGTTGGCGTATATCAACCAATTAGTGGAAGAACCCAACGAGGCGTTAAAGCTTTACCGGGATGTCTATCAGACCAAAGTGAAGAAAGGGGAGATTGAAAAATATTCCCATGAGCGTCAAAAACTGGAGAAACTCTATCGGGAAGCGCTAACCACCCGGGAACAGGCACTGAAATCGAAAAACTCATCTGTTTTTAAAAAAGCGAATGATTTAGTGGAAAAGTTGCAGAGCCGTATCGAATCACTGGATTTATCGGAGAGCAGTGGAGCCGGGTTAGCAGTTTACCGGGAGATAAACGGCATTATCAAACAATTGAAAGAGCTGAATAGATTTCGTTTGAAAGCCGAAGAAACCGGCAATAAAAAAGCGGTAGCGAAGATTGACAGCCTCCAATTTCGACTGGGTGCTGTTTTAGAAACTTTTCCGCCGGAATTGATCAACCGGGCAAGTGAGATAAACCTCTTTGATGATTACCCGGTGAGTAAATATATCGTGGATGAAGAGTCCCGGGCGCAGCAGATTTATGCCGGTCGGAATGAGATGAAGAATGAGATAACTAGGATTAATGAATTGGTTCAAACCGTCGAATCTGAAAAAAGTCAAGCCCGGAATAAGAGAAATTTTTTGCTGCTGGCGAAACTGGAAGAGAAGGAAAAACGACTGGAAAATTTGAAACGTCGCTATGACCAATTGTTAGCAGCCACTTATCAGATAAATGTCGACGAAAATCCTTACCCGGATTTTAATAAATGGGGCGATTTAGGGGCATTCGGTATCATCAATGTGTATTTTGAGCAGAAACAAAAAACCAATGAAAAATTGGTCGAAACCGGGGAATTGTTAAGTAGGGTAAATACACAATTGAATCAGCGAAAGCAGGTAATTGAGGATAAAATAAAGAAAATTGAAGCCGAAATTCGATTTATGACCATGAAGGCGCGAATGGAAGAACGTGCTCGTTTACGTGCCGAACGGGAACGGGCGTTTCGGGAGTCTTATTTTGATACCCGAACTTCCGAACGTGACGAACAACAATGATCGCCCGGGTGTTTGTTCATAAGATCACCCGACCATCGGAATAAAATCTGAATAATTACCACGAGTTTTATGACACGATTAAATCCTGGAAGAATCATAATGAAGGAAAATGTGGGGTTTTACATTCGCCTGACGTTTGTTTTATTGATTGTGCTAATTGTGCCAGGCAGTAAATTTATGTATGCTCAGGAGGCATTGCTGTCAGACTCGAGCCTGGCGGCATTTTCCGTGCAAGATCTGGTTGAACTCCGGAAAGTTTTAGCCAATGAGCGGCAACGATTATTAAAAACTCAGGAAAAGATAACCGAACGGGGAGTAGAGGTTACCCAGGAATTCTTGGGGAAAACCCGGGAAGAAAATGCCAATCAGGATAAAATTTTAATTCGGGTAGCGGAATATTATATCGAAGAAGCAAATGATGAATTCGATCGACTCTTTGATCAATATGAAGCACAGTATGATGAATATGAAAAACAATTGGAAGCCTACGATCAGGGAAAATTGAAGACTCCCCCGGTAGAACCGGCAATTCCCCATAAGAATTATGAAAAGGCTATTGCGATATATGATTTGATTATCAAAAACTTTCCCGAGTCGGACCTGGTAGATGACGCTTATTACAGCAAAGCGTTTTTGCTGGAAGAAATGGATGAAAAGCTGGCTGCCCGGCAAATCTATCAATCCATTATTGATGAGTTTCCGGAAAGTTCCTATGCACCGGAAGCTTATATGAAGCTGGCAGAAAGCTATTTTTACCCGGAAACGGGTGACAGTCTTCCTCAAACGATTGTGAAATTAAACAAAGCCATTCAATTGTATAAGAATGTACTCCAATATAAAGATTCTCCCCGTTATGATGAAGCGCTTTATAAGCTGGGATGGAGCTATTACCGGCTTGCCGGGGAAACTCCGGAATATTATACCGATGCCATTGTTTATTTTTTGGCGGTGGTGCGGGATATTGAAAATTTGAAGGAAGTAGACCCGAAGGGAGAGATGATTCGAGCGGATGTGGAACCGGAAGCGTTGCAGTTTATTGCCGCATCGTTTGTGGATCCTCAGTATGCTCACAATGGCGTTGAAAATGCCCGAAAATTTCTGGAGAAATTAGGGAAACCATCTTATGGTATCCAAATCATGGAACACCTGGGAGATCGCTATGCAAAAATCGTCCGTTGGGAAGATGCTATCAATGCATATAATCAATTGTTAGACATGTACCCGGATTATGTATATGCTCCCCGGATTCAGAAAAAAGTTGCCGATGCCTTTATTGCTCTGGAAGATTACGATCGGGCTTTTGAAGAACGGCGCTTGCTTTTTGAAAATTATAATCCCAAGTCTGCCTGGTATGCCCAGTTAGAGGAAAGAGATATTCCGGATCGGATCGCCGTGTTGGATGAGGCATATCGGATAACCGAAGAAGCTTACCGAACCAATATCACCTACTTGTATAATGTTGCCATTAATAAAGAAAAAAATGGGGAATCGGCAAGAGCTGATTATGAAAAGTTTGTTGAATTGTGTCGGGATTACCTGGCGCATTATCCGACGGATGAGAACGCTTATGAAATTAACTGGGCGTTGGGATATGTGCTGGATACCCGATTGCAACGGTTCGAGGAAGCGTTTACAGAATATATCCGGGTGAGTAATGACTACCTGGAAACGGATCATCAGTTTGATGCGGCGATCAATGCTATTAACGTTGCCGACACCCTGGTAAAAATTGCCAAAGCTGTGGAGAACCCTTCGGTTTCGGGGGGAGATAAGGTATCTCCAAAATTACAGGTTCAGGAACTCCTTCCGGAAGAAAAGATGCTGGCGGAGGCGTACGATAATTTCATCAAACTATTTCCGAATAATCCGGAGACCCCCACCGTTTTGGCATCTGCCGGTGCTCTGTATTACAACCATCGCCAATATGATTTGGCGAAAAAATATTACAAAACCATGGTAACCAAATTTCCCAAAGCCCAGCAAAAGAGTATAGGATTAGTCTCCTTGATGAATAGTTACTTTTTCCTGGGGCAGTATGGTGATGCGGAAATTGTTGCCCGAAAAATATTGGAATCAGTGGATATTCCACCGGATCAAATCGAGATTGCCAAAAGCCGTATTGGGGAATCCATCTACAAAAACGGTGAAAAACTGGAGCAGGAGGGAAATCACCTGGAGGCGGCAAAGGAATACCGCCGGGTTTATGAAGAAGCAGCCGAGTATGTTACCTTTGTTGATCTGGCATTGTTTAAAAGCGCCCGGAATTTTGAAGAAGCCGGAGAGTGGCTGAAAGCAATCGAGACTTATGAAATCCTGGTGAATCAATATCCGGATTCCAAAGAGGTGCTCGCTGCGTTAAATAACATTGCCACTGATTATAAAGAGATGGAAGATTATGAGAATGTAGCGCGCACGAATATCCGCATATTTAAGACCTTTCCGGGAACTCAGGAAGCCGAGAATGCCCTGTATAACGCCAGCTTGTTCTTTGCCAAGGCGGAAGCCTGGCAGGATGCCATTAACGCCAACAATTTGTATATTCGTACCTATCCCGGAAATGTGGAATCGAAAGACCTGTTATTTGAGAATGCCAAATATTACCTGAAGTTGGATAACCTTGCCGAAGCAAACCGTATTTATGAACAATTTGCCCGTGTCTATCCGAATGATCCGTTAACGGTAGAGGCATTTTTTAACCGCGGTGTTTATTATTTTGAACGTGATAAAATCGATTCTGCAAAGATGGAATTCCGAAATGCCATTCGCAAAAGTGACGAGTTTGCCCGAGCAGGGAAGGACCCCAATTTATATTATGCCGCGGAAGCGAATTATAAATTGGGTCAAATTCTGTATAATGAATACAAAGCGATTCATCTGACATATCCACAAGAACGCCTGCGTGTTCAGTTGGAAGAAAAGCAGCGCAAATTGAAAGAAGTGGAAGATGCCTTTACCCAGGTGATCCGAATGGGGTCTATTCGTAGTTTTGAGGCGATGTACCGGATAGCCGAGGCTTATGAAGAGTTTGCCAATTCCATCGCTAACCAGACCCTGCCGGAGAATTTAACCCGCGAACAGCGCCTGGTAGAAGAAGACCGGGTGTTTCGTGCCACCGTGCCCGCTTATGATCGGGCAGTGGAGGAATATCGGAATGTGCTGGTAAATTTGCCCCTGCTGGCAGAAAAGTTGGATGTATCTTTAGACACCACCCAGGTAAAAACCGAAGAAGTTCCGCCGCCGCCTTCGGATACCACCGTGGTCGTTCAAAAAGAAACGGAGAAGGATAGCAGCACCCAGGTGGCTTTGAAATGGTTAAACCGGGCTAAAGAAAAAATTTCTCTGATTCAGTTTACAGTCGCCGAAAAAGCATCGAATTTTGTGACCGAATATTTGCGAGTCGAAAATCCGAATACCGGGCTGAAAGCGCTGGTTTTTAAAGACCAGGTGCTCCGGAAATTGGTGGCGCCCCAGGTAGCGACTACTGTGGAAGCCCATCAGAAAAATATTCAGGTATCTTCCGAACTGGGCTTGAATAACATCTATGTAGAAGAGTCGAAACGCAAAGTTCTGTTAGCCAGAAACATCCTGGGAGATGAATACGGAAAGTTATTCCTGGAAGCTTCCAAGTATTATCAATCATCAATTGCCACCCTGGAAAAGTTAATCAGTCAGGGCGAATCCGCCCGAACGGCCGATGGCTACGATTATTATGATTATCAGGACAGTTACGTGATGCAAATCATCTTCTTCATGAAACAATTTGCTAATATCGCACTGGATCAATATAAAAGCACGCTTCAAATCGCACACGACCAGCATATCGATAATGATGCCCGGTTGACTACTGAAGAGAAGCTGTTTAACTTTGGATATGAATCGGCTGACCTGATGACAAAATTATCCAAGATGGCGGAACAAAAAAGCGAGGAACTGCTCGCACTGTTCGACAGCACTGAAAATGAAAATTACCAATTGGGCAGCACTTTTTTTGATGACCAGGGCGTTGAATTAGCCTCTCATGCCCAGGATGTTTTTGCAAAAGCATATCAAATCGGAAAAGATTTCGAAATTCAAAATATCTGGACCCAATTGATTTTAGCCCGGCTGGTAGAAATTGACCCGGCTACCTATTTGCAAGATTTACCTCGGGAAGAATTTGCGGTTCAAAGCGATTCCACCTGGAAAGCCACAACGATTTATTACCCCGGCTGGAATTTACAACAAACCGATGACTCAAATTGGGGGCAGTCTCTGTTCGTGCAAATACCGGAAAGTCTGACAGTACATCTGTTTGATTCTTTGCAAATTAACCCCCGGGCTATCTGGGCACAATACTTACCGAACGGGGCAGTAGACCAGAGGTTTGTAAATCCCCTGGATATCGAAGATCGGGCAATGACTGATTCGATAACCACGGATACTCTGGGGAATAACGGGGTGAATCCTCCGGATACACTGGGGGGTGCCGAACCTGATACCGGCAGGGGGATGGTTTCCGGAGCACCGGAACCGGATACATTAACCGCTTATTTTCGGAAAACGATATCGTTTAACAAAAAGCCGATTGAGGGTTGGATCGCGATTGCCGGAGATGATGGCTACCGGCTCTATATCAATGACGTCTATATCATTGGGGTTGAAGAAAACGGTTTTGAGAACGCCGAGTTAATTCCCTGGTCCACTTTCTCAGAGTCAATCAAGGAAGGGGATAATGTGATATCGATTTCGGTTACCGATACTGACGGACCGCCCCGCCACGGGCTTCGATTTTATATGAGATTAGAGTTGCTGCCGGAAGATGTCTCGAATGTATTGGAAAAGATTCGTCAGCAAATTGGTCAACAAAACATCGATCCGGTGAAGCTCCGAAGAGTGATGGTGCTTCATCGGGATAAAATAGTCGAGTGAGGTAGGAATGATGAAGCGAAATTTTGTATGGCTGGTAGGGGTGTTTATTTTTCTCTTGGGTGGAATGCTCCAGGCTCAGCAACAACCGGCACCCCGGAACCAGCAGCCAGAAGTGATCGATATTGAAGCCCGCGTAATTAATGCCCGTGCCGAGTTACCGCAGGTTCAAATCCTGGATAAACGCAAACAGGTAAAATTTGATGAGGTAAAGGTCGAAAAAAAGTTTACCAGTGAGTTAAGCGGTAAAACGGAGCAGGTAAAATTTGTCTCACCGAAAAAAGATGAGATAACCCCAATCAAGAATATCGATGTACTGTTAAACAAAAAGCGATTTTAACCGAAGATAAAGTTCTTTCCAAACACAATAAGAAGGAGAAATTTCTTATGGGAAGTCAGTTCTGGCATGAGTTTTTTGGGTCATTTAATCCATCCTCGGAAGGTTTTGCCTTCATGTGGATAATTTTATTTTTTCTGGTAGTTGCCATTGCGATTGCCGCCGAACGCATTTATTATGTGATGGTTCGCTCCAATGTGAATTCCGATAAGTTCATGATGGAAATCCGGAAGTATGTCACAAGCGGAAATATTAAAAGAGCCATTGACCTGTGCGAAGCCGGTAAACAAAAAGCGTTACCATACGTGGTGCTGGCAGGATTGAAGAAAGTGGCAGAGAGCGAAAGTCTGGACTTCCGATCCATCCAGAATGCGGTAGACGAAGGCACCCTGGAGGTGATTCCCCGCTTGCAACGGCGCACCAATTATCTGTCGATGTTAGCCAACGTATCCACTTTGACCGGTTTAATGGGAACGATCTATGGTCTGATTATCGCATTTGGTGCCGTGGGTAGCGCAGATATTCCGGATGACCAGAAAACCCGCTTGTTGGCAGATGGTATTTCCACGGCAATGAATACGACCATTTTTGGGCTGGCAGTTGCAATTCCCACCATTGTGGTGTACAATGTCATTCAAAACAAAACCTCACAGATTATCGATGACATGGATGAACACCTGGTGAAATTGATTAACTTGATTACCGGAAATCGATAAAACGAATGGGTAGGAATTATGGCATTTAAACCATCGCAACGGTCACATAACAAATTCAAGGAAATTCCCCTGGACATACGTCCGGTGATGAACCTGATGGTTGTTTTGATTCCGATTTTGTTATACAGCGCCGAGTTCGTCAAATTGTCGATCCGGGAGTTGAATTTACCTCCGGCAAAGGCTGCCGGACAGGGACCCGGTCAGCAGAAACAGGAAAAAGAGAAACGGTTTGGGCTGACCGTGATAATTTCCAAAGATGGGTTTTACATTGGCAATAAATCGGGATATCTTTCTGCGGAAGGGGAAGAACAAGCAGCCAAAGGGCAACCGACGATACCGGTGTTAGAAGATGGTTCTTACGATTTCGATGCACTGCAAAAGAAGTTGTTAGAAATCAAAACAAAAATCGAAAACCAGGGGTTTGTGGACGAAAAAAGCGTCATCATTTCTGCGGAGGCGGATATCCCATATAAATACATCATCAAAGCCATTGATTATGTGACGGTTTATACTGATGAAAATGGTGACGAGCAAGAACTATTTCCGCAAATTAACATCGGTCAAATTATTTAATTTAACCAAAGAGGTGAAGCAGGAATGGCTTTTATACCCTCCAGAGCAAAAAAACATTTGAGCATAAAAGAGGAAGAGTTAAATCTCACCTCGATGATGGATGCGATGACAATCATTTTGTTATTCTTACTGAAAACCTATTCGACTTCCGGGGCAATCATTTCCCCTTCCAGTGATTTGAAGTTGCCCTACACGTTAAGCATTGAACCGCCACATAAAGAACTGACTGTGTCTGTAACCCAACAAAATATTCTGGTATCCGATAAAAAGATAATGTCACTTGCTCAAGTGAATGCCGATGCGCCCATTATCACCCCGTTATTTCGGGAACTGGATAAACGGGCAAAAGAGGCAAAACAAAACGAAGTTCAATATGCAATACCGTTTACTCACAAAGTTATCATTGTCGCCGATGAGAACGTCCCCTTTCAGTTATTGTACAAGGTTATCTATACCTGCGGCTCATCGGAATATAACAAATTGAGGTTACTGGCGATACGAGAAAAGTAGCCGAATAATGGATTCATAGCGTTTTAGAGGGAAAACGAATGGAAGGAAAAGCTCCAGGTTCAGCAAGCGGACCGGGATTTCGGTTGGCTGGCTTTCCCAAGGAATTTGAACGGAATCTGTGGGAATCATTAGATAAAAGATACTATGCCATTTTCCTGGTGACCTTTGTGATTTTTTATAGCCTGGCATTTTATATTGCCAATCAGGAATGGAAGCTGAGCGAAGAACAATTAAGCCAGTTGAAAAAACGAATCATCGAAAAAGTTTATGATGTGGAAATTTTAACCCCTGTGGAGACGCCGGAAAATGAAGAAGGGATCGGAGGGGAACTGGTAACGCAAGAAGAAGAGACCCCGCCGAAAGAAGTAAGTGAACGGGGCAAAGAGCGGGTAGAGGAGTCTCAGACTCAACGCCAGCAGCGCCGACGACAGACACAGGCAGAGCTGCAACGGCGGTCCCGGCAAATGCAGCAGGAAGTGGCTACCCAGGGGATTTTGGCAGTAGCCACCGGGGCGGGTGGAGCCGGTTCCGGGAATGTTGCTTATACCGACGTATTGCAAGATGTTTCCAATGGTGCCGGCGGCGTCGGAAATATTGGTGAGGTTGTGGAAGGCACTGCCGGTATTCGAACTGCCGGGAGCAAGAGCGATCGAACCCGGGCTGCCAAGGGGTCCGGTGCCCGTTCCGAAGGCGGCGCTACCGGTATCGATGATCTGATTTCCGGGGAAACGGTTAGCGGCACCGGAAATTTCGGTAGACGGGGAAAAATTGAACTTAAAACGGAAAATGTAAAATTCGCCAGCGGTTCCGGCTCTCGTGACCCGGAAGCCATCACCGCTGCAATTAATAAGCAAAGCGGTCTGGTGGAATATTGTTACCAACGCCGGGCAAAGGTGAATCCCAATCTTCGCGGGCGGATCGATATGGAGATTGTCATTGAACCCAGCGGTAAAGTTTCCCAGGCGCGCATCACCAATTCTTCCATCAAAGACAAACGGCTGGAAAGCTGTATCGTCAAAAATGTTAAAAAATGGCGGTTTGGAAAGGTGAATGCCGGTCTGGTCAAAATTCGGGTTCCGTTTATTTTCTGAGAATTCGCTTATCCAGCAGTTCAAAAGCCTGTGTTCCCACAGGCTTTTTTTATGGACCAACTGCCTGTCCTGCTCACCTTCCGGCAGAACTGTATTTTCAACTTGTTTGCGAAACGGTAACGGTGTAAATTTTGCTTCGTTTTTCATCGTGGGAAACCGGTTCAATCAAAACGATATCAGAGTGTTCATGATACGGTCAACCTTCGTGTCTTACGGTCCGGAATCTATTTGAATCTGATGGGAGGCTAAAGGCATCAATGAATTTTTGCCATCGAGCCACCTGTGTCGTGAGATTTCAACAGAAGTATATATAGACCGGAAACTATCGAGACATTTGACAGAACTTAATGTTTAGAGAGGCATGAATGAAGTTAAAAAGGACACATATTACCCGGGAGTTAACATCTGATTTGGTTGGCAAAACCGTTACGATTTGCGGATGGGTTGATAATTGGCGGGATCATGGGGGCGTTTTTTTTGTCGATTTGCGAGATCGATACGGCAGGGTGCAAATCGTTTTTTCTCCAACTGTGGAATCCCTCTATCAACAGGGCAAAAAATTACGCTCTGAGTATGTAATTGCAGTGAAAGGAGTTGTACAAAAACGTCCGCCGGAAGCAGTGAATCCCGACATGCTCACCGGGGAGATCGAAATCGAAGCACAGGAAATGGAATTGTTAAATGCCAGCAAAACTCCCCCGTTTGAACTCAAAGATTACATTGAGGTATCGGAAGACTTGCGGTTGAAATATCGCTACCTGGATTTACGCCGCAAACAGCTTCAGGATAAATTGATTTTACGGCACCGGGTTGCCCAATTAACGCGCAATTTTTTCTCCGGAGAGAATTTTATTGAGATTGAAACCCCTTTTCTCACCAAAAGTACCCCGGAAGGTGCTCGTGACTTTCTGGTGCCCTCCCGGCTCCACCGCGGTAAATTTTACGCCCTGCCACAATCCCCCCAAACTTACAAACAAATTTTAATGGTGGCAGGATTCGATCGCTATTTTCAAATCGTTAAATGTTTCCGCGATGAAGACCTGCGGAAAGACCGCCAGCCGGAGTTCACCCAGATCGATGTGGAAATGTCGTTTGTGGATGAAGAAGATGTGATGGCGGTGGTGGAAAAATTCATGGCTTACCTGTTTCGGGAAATTTTGAATGTTCCGGTGCAACGGCCTTTACCCCGCTTAACATATCGGGAATCCATGGATAGATTTGGCACCGATAAGCCGGACCTTCGTTTTGGTCTGGAACTCCATGAAATCACCCCGGTTTTCGCTTCCTCGGCATTTAATATTTTTCGGAAAGTGGCGGAGCAAAAAGGCTACATTGGCGCCCTTGTTTCACCTCAGGCTGCTGCGTATAGTCGAAAGCAATTGGATGAGTTGAATACCTGGATAACCTCATTGGGCGGTGGCGGATTGGCTCATGTTAAGTATAACGCCGGACAGTTTGAAGGAGGAATCAGCAAGTTCTTGAGTGAGGAAGCGAAGCAACAATTACAAGACCTCCTTCCACTCGAAAAGGATGCCCTGGTGTTTATTGTTGGTGATGCCCGGAGGGAATTTGCCCAGACGCTTTTAGGATTCCTTCGGAACCGGTTGGGAACGGAACTGGCACTGATAGATCAAGAGGCGCACCAGCTACACTGGACCATCGAATTTCCATTGCTGGAATTCAATGAAGAGGAACAGCGGTTTGTTGCCCGGCATCATCCGTTTACGTCTTTAAAAGAAGAGGATTTGCCTTTATTGGACTCCCAACCGGAAAAAGCCCGTGCCCGGGCTTATGATCTTATTTACAACGGGAATGAAATAGCCGGTGGCAGCATTCGTATTCATCAGCGCAAAGTGCAGGAAAAAGTTTTTGCCGCACTGAACATGTCGCCGGAAGAAGCCCAGACAAAATTTGGATTTTTATTAGAAGCATTTGATTACGGTGCTCCTCCTCATGGCGGTATTGCCTTTGGCTTTGACCGTCTGATTATGCTGCTTTCTCGCTCCCAATCCATCCGCGATGTGATTGCCTTCCCCAAAACCGCCAGCGCCGTCGGTTTAATGGAGCAAACACCTTCGGAAGTGGATAGCCGACAATTGAAAGAGTTGAATATTAAATTAACGTGAGTTCCACGCATCTTGAAATAGCACACAGATGACACAGATAACGCTGATTTATGCGGATGATAGGTAACAATTGTAAAAAATCTGCACCAATCCGGGATATCCGGGGTATCCGCGTTCCATTTCTCTGATGTCGAACGGACGTTATACTACTAAAGCAGTAGGGATGCACTCGGTTAATGTTTCCAACCTGGAGTAGGAAAAACCTAACCCTTTGTCGGTTCTTTAAGGACACCTGTTCATACTGCAATGAGGTGGCAGGGAACTTGCAATAGCTTGCTAAGAATTGGCGGAAATGGTGTTCAACAAAGCCTTTTGCGAATAAAAAACGAAGGTGCCGGAAGCCGGTGTGAAAATTTTTAACAATTAAAGCCTTGACAAAATATCTTAAATTTAGTATTTTCTTTCCATTAAACAACTAAAGAGGAGGCAAACTCTATGGTCGGTGTTAAACTACTTCGAAGATGGTTAGTATCAGGTGCTGTAATCGGAAGTTTATTTTTTGCTTTTGGATGCACATCCCATCCGAATGATAATCAAATTCGTCAAATGGAAGAGACCCGTTCGGCTGCACTATCGGCAGAACAGCGCCTGGATGATTTGACCAAACAACGTCAACAACTGGAAAGTGAATTAGCCCAAAAACAGAAAGAGCTGCAACAATGCGAAACGAACAAAGCGGATGTTCAGAAACGATTGGATAATTGGGGAACTGAGCAATAATCTATTTTAAATTGCAGCTAAACCGTGTTAATGATCAGGAGGCAAAAATGAATCGGAAGTTAATTATTCTTATGTCATCAGTATTGATGTTGACATTTTCTGTGGGGGTATTTGCCCAGCAATATAGTTATGATTATAAAAATATGAAAATGGATGAATACTGGGCAGAGTTGAGCAAGTGGCAAAAACGAGAAGCAGACGCTCAGGCAGCTATTGCTGAGCAGGAGGCAAAAATTGCACAGTTAAAACAGCAGATTGCCGATGCGGATCAGCAGGAACAGAATTGCTGGAATGATATTTACACAATGTTGGAAACCGACAAAGCCGGGTATGATGACTTTTTACAAAATGCCAAGAATTTAGAGAGTGATCTTTCCAGTTTTGTTGCAATGTCGCCGGAAGAGATATATAACCGTCGGAATGAACTGGAACAGTATAAAAATCGTTTGGCTGAGTTACGGAAAGATAAAAGGAGTCTCGGTCCTGATCCTTATCAGGTATTGCAGCGAGTGGAAAACATGATTGCCGATGCCGAGCAAAAAGCCACCCCGGCGGCGGCAGGTCGTTACGAAGTGCAGCGTGGCGATTATCTGTGGAAAATTGCCAAGATGCCCGATATCTATGGCGATCCCTATGCCTGGATGCGAATTTATACCTCTAACCGGGATCAAATTAAAAATCCGGATTTGATTTATCCTCAACAAATTTTCCGGATTCCTCGTGTTGCCGGACCCAATGAGTACTGGGTCGAACGAGGGGACAATCTGGCGGAAATCGCTAAACGCTATGGAAGCCCCTTTACCTGGCAGAAAATTTATGAAGCAAACAAAGATGTCATTTCGGATGCAAATTTGATTTATCCGAATATGGTATTGGTTCTGCCGGGGCAGTAAACACCTGAAGATAAAAGACAGTTTTTCTATAAAGGCTCTTGGCTTTGGCTGAGAGCCTTTTTAATTTAAAGAGACATGAGTATTTGAAAGAGGTGTATGAAGAATAAAAATTCCAAATACGAAGTTGTTTTTTCAATAGAGAAAGTTGATCCCCTCATCTTATGTGGGGTAGGGGATGAACATCTCAAATTACTCGAGAAAAATTTTTCGGTGCAAATTATTGCCCGTGGAAACCAATTGAAAGTGCGCGGCGACCAAAAAGAAGTGGAACGGGTTGAAAATATCCTGAGTGAAATGACTTTCATTGCCAACAAGAATAATCGATTGACGGCGGATGATGTGGATACCCTGATCCACATTTTGAAAGCGGATGATGTGACGGTATCGAGCCCTCCGGCTACCACGGAGACAGACGCAAAATCTTTACATACGTCTCAGGAATTGGATGAGGTTATTTTGTTCACCCGTAAGGGTTATGTGAAACCTCGCACTCCCGGGCAGCAGCGAATTGTCGCTGCCGTAAACCGGTCCGATCTGGTTGTCATCATTGGTCCGGCAGGAACCGGAAAAACCTACCTGGCGGTGGCGTTAGCGGTTTCCGCTTTAAAAGCAAAGCAGGTAAAAAAAATCGTTCTGGCAAGACCGGCTGTGGAAGCAGGTGAAAGTCTTGGCTTCCTGCCCGGCGATTACCGAGAAAAAATTGATCCTTACCTGCGCCCTCTTTATGACGCCCTGGAAGAAATGCTTCCCCGGGAGTTGATTCGCAAATACACCGAACAGGGCAATATCGAGGTGATTCCCCTGGCATACATGCGTGGTCGGACGCTGAATAATGCGTTTGTCATCCTGGATGAAGCGCAGAATGCTACCGCCATGCAGATGAAAATGTTTTTAACACGCCTTGGTATCAATTCCCGGGCGATTGTTACCGGAGACATCACCCAAATTGACCTTCCCGAAAAGACCCCATCCGGGCTGTTGGAGATTGAACAAATTTTGCAGGATGTGGAGGGTATTGAGTTTGTCTATGTCGACCGCAGTGATGTGGTTCGTCACCGGCTGGTCCGGGATATTATTCATGCGTATGATCGTTATTCTCAGCAACAAAAGAAGGAGGAATAAATGGCAACCTTTCCAGAAGTGGTTATTGTTTCGGCAGTTCGCACCCCAATCGGAAGTTTTGGCGGCTCCCTGGCGTCGTTTACAGCTCCTCAATTGGGGAGCATTGCGATTCGGGAAGCGATACAACGGGCGCAATTATCCCCGGATGACATTGAGCAGGTAATCATGGGGAATGTGCTAACTGCCGGGGTTGGTCAGGCGCCGGCTCGCCAGGCTGCCCTGGGCGCCGGGCTGCCCCCTTCAGTGGATTGCATGACCATCAACAAAGTGTGCGGTTCCGGGCTGAAAGCAGTTATGCTGGCAACCCAGGCAATTCGCCTGGGCGATGCGGAAATTGTAGTTGCCGGCGGGATGGAAAGTATGAGCAACGCTCCCTATCTGTTAGACAAGGCTCGCTTTGGATACCGCCTCGGTAACGGCAACCTGATCGACAGCTTGATTAAAGACGGTTTATGGGATGTCTACAATGATTTCCACATGGGAAATGCTGCGGAGTTATGTGCCAGCGAATGTCATATTTCCCGTGAAGACCAGGACGAATTTGCCAAAACGAGTTATGAACGCGCCCTGGAAGCCCAGCAGAAAGGCTATTTTAAAGATGAAATCGTTCCGGTGACGGTAAAATCCAAAAAGGGTGAAATTGTTGTGGATAGCGATGAGGAACCGGGACGGGTGAAGTTCGAGAAAATCCCCAATTTAAAACCGGCATTTCAAAAAGACGGTACCGTAACTGCTGCCAATGCCTCTACCATTAACGACGGCGCCGCCGCCCTGGTAGTGATGAACGGGGACACCGCCCACAAAATGAACCGCCAGCCTCTGGCGAGAATTCACAGCTATTCCACGGCATCCAAAGCGCCGGAATGGTTTACCACCGCCCCCATCGATGCCATTCAGCGGGTATTAAAGAAAGCGGATATGAATGTTGAGGATATTGACCTGTTTGAAATCAATGAAGCCTTTGCCGTGGTGACCCTGGTGGCGAACAAAGAACTGAATATCGACCCGGAGAAGGTAAATATTGCCGGCGGGGCAGTGGCATTAGGACATCCGATAGGTGCCAGTGGTGCCCGCATACTAACCACCCTGTTGTATAATTTGCGAAGAACCGGTGGGAAACGGGGAATTGCTTCCCTGTGTATCGGCGGCGGTGAAGCGGTTGCCGTAATTGTGGAAATGCTTTCTTGACGCCGTTTTCGGATTTTACCGGAAGGTCGATTGACTCTGGTCAATTCGGCTTTCCGGCTTTTTATTCCGTCATCTCATATTGCTATAAGTGTGTTATTCTTGATTCTTTACGAATCTTTTTTGCATTAGCTTGACTAAGCGCACTTATACCCTGGAAAAAATTCTTTATTGTTCATTGAAATAAGTATTAATTTTGAACGATTCTTGATTTCAACTGCTAAGCCTCAGGGGTTTTCACATGCTTTCGCGACGGCAGGCTCGAAGAGCAGCTCTTCAAATTTTGTTTGCCAATGAATTTTTGCAAGAGGACGCCAAATCAGTGGCATACCGGGTGGCAGAGAGCCTGGAAGAACCGTTAAGCCCTTTCACCCTGGAATTGGTTGAAAAAACCGATGAGCACCAGGTCGAGTTAAATAACATCATTCGGCAGCATTTACGAAATTGGGATTATAATCGGGTTGCCGCACTTGACCGGGTTTTAATCCGCCTGGCGCTTTGCGAAATGATTTATTTCCCGGATATCCCGGTCGAGGTTTCGATAAATGAAGCATTGGAAATCAGTAAAGATTTTAGTAATTTAAAAAGTCGCAAATTCATTAATGGTATTTTAGATTCGATTTATAAAGAATTAAAAGCGGCGAACAAACTTTACAAAAATAACAGTTTCAAAAAAGCGTTTACTTATAAAAAGCACTCTCATCATAAAGGCAAGCCATCGTGAAATTTGCTGTTGTTTCCGATATTCATGGGAACTTAGAAGCCTTCCAAACCACTTTAGACTATCTCCATCAACATCATATTTCAAAAATTATCTGCCTGGGCGACCTGGTTGGGTATGGTCCCAATCCCAACGAATGCGTGGAGTTAGCCCAAAAACACTGCACGGTTACGGTTATGGGGAATCATGACCATGCTGTGTTGGGGTTGACCGATATTGATTATTTTAACGAGTATGCCAGGGCTGCTGTTTTATGGACTCGCCGCTCTCTTCATCGTTATTTAAAAGGCTATCTGGAGAATCTTCCTATGACGTATGAAGAAAATGATTTTTTGTTTGTTCACAGCAGCCCGGTGGATCCCTCGGAATGGTATTATATTTTCAGTGAAGCGGAAGCACGTCAAAATTTTAAAGCGGTGCCGAACCGGGTGATTTTTATCGGTCATTCCCATGTTCCGGTCGTGTTTTCCCTGGAAAAGGGGCGACTATTTGAACAACATCTTCGTCTTGATATTGAAAATGATCGCTACATTATCAATGTCGGTAGTGTTGGGCAGCCCCGTGATGGCGACCCTCGTTCCTCTTTTACGATTGTGGATGATCAATCAAAAACCGTGGAATATGTTCGTCTGGAATACCCGGTGGAGAAAACCCATCAAAAAATTTTGGACGCCGGGCTGCCATACTTCTTAGCCCGGAGGATTCTGGTCGGACAATAACCCGGGCGTGTTGAGTTCCCGTTGGTTTTGGGAAGGGTTTCACTGAGTCCTTCATTCTCCGGCAAGATTTAACTGGTTGTGGGGTGGGAGCTTTTTAGCCCGGTTACTTTTTAAAATTAATTGCGTTATCTATGGTTGTATCATATTTTAAAAGGTTGAACTTTTTGGACAAAAGAAAGTTTGAGGGTTAGAAAAAGCAGATGGAATAATCTTGTAAAAAATATTGTTGCAATTCAGGTTTCCGGTTCCGGATTGAGAAATTCGAAATTAGGGGATTTCATTTACTGTTCGAAAATTTAAGATAAGGTGTGTAAACTGGAAACCCTGAACGGTGAACCCTTCAACTTTAGTGGTTGCAATAGAGCAATTAGCAGAAGCAATGACTTTCGAAAAGTACTGCTAAGAATATTTGATTTAACCAAACCGATTCAAATAAAAGGACATTAAAAATGGTATCGACCGTCATTAAGAAAATTTTTGGAGATAAGAACGAGCGTGAATTAAAAAAACTTTGGCCGATTGTTCATGAAATTAATGAACATTTTGAGCAATACAAATCATTAAGCGAATCCGAGTTACAGGGTAAAACCGAAGAATTTAAGCAACGGCTGGCGGAAGGCGAGACATTGGATGACATCCTGCCGGAAGCCTTTGCAGTGGTAAAAGAAACCTGTCGGCGCATGCTGGGAAAGACCTGGATGGTCACCGGCAGAGAGATGACCTGGGATATGGTGCCGTTCGATGTGCAGCTTTTGGGTGCCATTGTGCTTCATCAGGGGAAGATTGCGGAAATGGCAACCGGGGAAGGAAAAACGCTGGTAGCAACGATGCCGCTCTATCTCAATGCCCTGACCGGCAAGGGCACGCACCTGGTCACCGTAAACGACTATTTAGCCCAGCGAGACGCCGAGTGGATGGGGGAAATTTTTAAGTACCTGGGATTGACCGTCGGTGTAATTTTGGGCAATATGGAGCCTCAAAAGCGCCGAGAAGCGTATCAATGTGACATTACCTATGGCACGAACAACGAATTCGGCTTTGATTACCTGCGGGATAACATGGCGGTTACACCGGAACACATCGTGCAGGTAAAAGGTCACCATTACGCCATCATCGATGAAGTGGACAGTGTGTTGATTGATGAAGCCCGGACGCCGCTCATCATCTCAGGACCGGTGGAGCATGCCACTCATGCCTATGATGAAGTGAAGCCGATGGTAGAACGGCTGGTGCGTCTGCAAACCCGTTTTGTCAATTCCTTAATTGCCGAGGCGGAAGAACTCCTGAAAGAAGGAAAACAGGAAGAAGCCGGGCTAAAACTGTTGGTTGCCCAGAGGGGCGCCCCCAAAAACAAGCGACTCTTAAAGCTGTATCAACAATCCGGTGTGAAAAAATTGGTATTTGATATCGAAGGCGCTTTCCTGCGGGATAAGCGAATGCATGAGGTGGATGAAGAGTTGTATTACAGCATCGACGAAAAACGAAATGTCATCGACCTGACCGATAAGGGGCGTAATGAGTTGTCTCCCAACAATCCTGAAGAATTCATTCTGCCGGATTTAACCGAGTTGTTCAGCCAGATAGAAGGGGATGAGAGTTTAACACCCGAACAGAAAATCGAAAAAAAGAATGAAATTCAGAATGAATATGCCCGAAAAAACGAAAGGCTTCATAATATCCATCAATTATTAAAAGCCTATTCTCTGTTTGAAAAAGATGTGGATTACGTGGTGCAGGAAGGCAAGGTGCTCATCGTGGATGAGTTCACCGGGCGGATCATGTATGGACGTCGCTACAGTGACGGCTTGCACCAGGCGCTGGAAGCGAAGGAGAATGTGCGCATTGAAGGGGAAACCCAGACCCTGGCAACCATTACCCTGCAGAATTATTTCCGTCTGTATGAGAAGTTAGCCGGAATGACCGGCACTGCGGAAACCGAAGCCGAGGAATTCTGGGATATCTACAAGTTGGATGTGGTGGTGATTCCCACCAATAAGCCGGTACGACGGGTAGATTACCAGGATGTGATTTACCGTACCCGGCGGGAAAAGTTTAATGCGGTGATTGAAGAGATTGAACGACTTCATAAATTGGGAAGACCTGTTCTGGTGGGCACCATCTCCGTGGAAGTCTCCGAAACCCTGAGCCGGATGCTAAAGCGGCGGGGAATTCCCCATAACGTTCTGAACGCCAAACATCATAAGCAGGAAGCGGAAATCATCTCCAAAGTCGGAGAAGCCGGGGCGGTAACCATTGCCACCAATATGGCGGGTCGGGGAACGGATATTAAATTAGGAAAAGGTGTGCGTCGGGAAGACGCGCCGCCTTCTGCCCGGGATGATGAAACACCCTACGGATTGCATATTGTGGGAACGGAACGGCATGAGTCCCGCCGGATTGACCGCCAGTTACGGGGGCGTGCCGGTCGCCAGGGTGACGAAGGCGCCAGCCGGTTTTTCCTCTCCCTGGAAGACGACCTGATGCGTCTCTTTGGTTCCGACCGATTAATTAAGGTGATGGACCGACTCGGCGCCCAGGAAGGTGAGGTGATTACCCATCCCATGGTATCCCGTGCCATTGAGAAAGCCCAAAAACGGGTGGAGATGCAGAACTACAGTATCCGGAAACATCTGCTGGAATATGACGACGTGATGAATAAGCAGCGGGAAGTAATTTACGAACGTCGCCGCAAAGCCCTGATGGCGGAGAATACCCGGGAAGACCTGCTGAATATTCTGGATGAATTCCTGGATGCCCAGTTTGAGATATATGGCGATGAGAAAACCCATCCGGAAGACTGGGACCTGGACGGCTTAAACGATATCCTGATGCGCACCCTTCTGGTGGATATCAAAAGCATGGGAGATAAAATTCAAACCATGTCCGCCGATGACCTGCGGGAATACATCAAAGAGAAAGCGCTGGAAATTTATGATTACAAATTTGAACGCAGCAAAGTCGGGGAAGATTTTAAGAAAAACATTGAACGGTATTTGATCCTGCGGGTAATTGATGATTATTGGAAAGATCATTTGCACCAGATGGATTTGTTGAAAGAAGGGATTGGATTGCGGGCGTACGGGCAGAAAGACCCGTTGATTGAATATAAGCGGGAAGCATACGAGATGTTTATCGATCTGGTAGATACCATTAATCAAAAGACCCTGGAATTGCTGTGGCGTTCGCAATTTGTGGAAGCCCCTCAGGAGCGGCGGGGTGCCCCGCGGCGTATGGTGCTGATGCACGAGGACAGCACCAACATGGGCTATGCATCGGGTGAAAAGTCCGCCATTCAAAAGGGTGCGGAGCAAAGCCGGGGGAAAGTGCCGGTTCGGCGGGAAGGGAAAAAGATCGGACGGAACGATCCCTGCTGGTGCGGCAGCGGAAAGAAATATAAAAAATGCCACGGCGCCGGTGAGGTATAGCCGTCACTGGGATAAAAATGAATAAAGCCCTGTTCATAATCCGAACAGGGCTTTATTGTTGGGGGGGGAGGGAGGAGAAAGCTGTTGAAAATCAGTTATTTTACCATCAACATCCGCTTTGTGTCCACAACCTGACGGTCTACTTTTAATTGATAGAAATAAACCCCGCTGGGAACCAGGGCTCCCCGGTCATTTCTTCCATTCCATTGAAATGTATAGGCACCCTGGTTTAATAATCCGTTAAACAAGGTTCGGATCTGTTGCCCTAACAGATTATAGATGGTGATGGTTACCTTCATCCAGCGGGTTGTTCGAACCGTTACCGGGATGGAAGTTGAGGGGTTAAAGGGATTCGGGAAATTTTGACCCAATCGGAATTGCTTAGCAATTCTTTCCCGGGTCAGCTCATTTCCCGGAAGACCGGTGAGAAATTCCCGAACGGTTATCCGGGTTGCCAGAAAGGAGCTGTCCGGTCGAATGGCGATACGAATTTGTACGGAATCCCCAACGCTCAGGCTGGAGAATGGAATATCTTCGTCATTCATATTTTTAATTCTGGTGGCGGCATTAACAATAGCAGAAAGAGAGTCCACCGTAATAGAATGTGCCTCCAATGCACTAATGCGGCTCTCGACGATGAAATCGGGATGTTCTTCTTCCAATTCGATGCGGGTTGCCAGACGGCTGCTATCCACCAGGAGCCTTGCGCGTACTTTAACAGAATCGCCCGGAAGTAAATCGGCAAGAGACAGCGTTGTATCGTGAGGTCCTTCTATTCGGGTAGTGCTATCCACTTGAAAAATCAGATTGTTGACCATAAGGGAGGTAGAATCCACCGCCTGGACACGCCCGCGTAAACGGATGTTGTCATTCGTATCCTCCAATTCAATTCGGAATGCCAGGTACGTGCTGTCCGCCTGAAAATTTGCATGTACTTCTACAAAATCGCCTTCCATTAAATCCGAAAAACTCAAGGAGTCAGTTCCATCCTCACCAAGAATTTCAGTGCTGCTGTCTACCTGGAACACCGTGGAGCGTACCACCAGACTGTCACTGCCAAGTGCCTCAATTGCTCCTTCGACATCGACAATGGCATCCATCTCAATGCGGGTTGCCAGTAACGAACTATCCGGCTGGATGTTCGCTTCCACTTCCACAAAAAAACCGACCTGCAAATCGCTGAAATTAATATCGCCCGTGGGACCAACCACCTCGGTACTGCTGTCGACCCGGAAGGTTATCCCGTTAACCACCAGGCTGTCTGCCCCGATTGCCTGGATTCCGCCTTCCGTTTCCACATCCTCACTCGAAAATACCGAGAATGAAAAAAGCAGCATTAGTGTAAAGACGATACCCGGCACAGAAATTCCGGCCGTTCGTCTGAAAAACATCGTACCAATCTGCATAATTGTCTCCTTTTCGTTTGGTGCCGAACCAAATCACTTCAATCCCTGTGCCATCTGATGCACCGATGGATGAATGCAGGAGATAACATCAGTAAAAACAGAAGGAAGAATATAGTCTACGGGAAAACGAGGAAAGAACATTTGCCGTTCTAAATAGAGGGGCAGGCGCAAATATTATGCACGGTTGCGCAAAATATGCCAAGTTTTCGATTTCATTATTCCGTGAAGGATTATAGAAATGTTGACAATTCTTTTACGGTTGAATATACAACTTCCCCCTTTCGTCCCCCTCGCTTGGGTGTAGGTTGGAAAGAGAGGGGGAAAGATGGGTGAGTTCGAGAAAATATGGGTATGGAAAAAGGAGCTTATTCTGATTCATTCATCTCAGCGTGAACCCATCGCCAACGGAGTCACGGTTGCCAATGACAACCTCGCTCCCGAGGGGATCATGTTGTGGCGGCATCCCGTGGTGAGTGGTGGGATATACCGCAGAGACACGATGGTCGCAGAGTTGTTATGATGAAACGTGCGTTCGATGCAACTTGAAATAGAACACCGATGAAACAGAGAACGCTGATTGACACGGATGATGGGTCATCCTATAAAAAAATTCGCGGAAGTCCGGGGCATCCGAGTCCATCCGGGTTCTATTTTCTGATGTTAAACTGACGTTATTAACCCACGGCTCGGTCATTTTCTTTCGAGTTCAACATTTTCTGTTGCTCGCTTCCCGGCGTTTGG
>CAYYGL010000021.1:1810-36896 GCA_964471235.1 uncultured Calditrichaceae bacterium | reverse complement strand
TAGAGGCGCCGGGCGGATTCGAACCGCCGAATCGAGGTTTTGCAGACCTCTCCCTTAGCCACTTGGGTACGGCGCCTGAAATTTTTCGTATTTATTTAAACCTGACTCTTGTTTTTGTTCCGCATCTTGTTTGTGGAAACCCGCATTAAAAGTTCATTGATGCGTTGTTGATGAAGTCGTTTGGGACGATTGGCAATCCGAAAGAGCCAGATACTAAGCGCGGCTAAACTGATGAGTATTAAAATCTTCATACGTGTTTAACTGCTTAAAATAGTGGAGCCGAGGGGAGTCGAACCCCTGACCTCATGAATGCCATTCATGCGCTCTCCCAACTGAGCTACGGCCCCCCGATTTTTCGCTGCTATCATTCAAAGCGACGCCAATTTAATAAACCTGCGCAGGTTTGTCAATGCTTTTTGAGAGATTTTAAATTAGCCGTCATTTCACTCCGTTCCCTTACGGGTGAGGGAATCTCGGATGATGGGGCGTGTTTTCCTCATTCGGCGATATGCAACCCGGGACGACGGATGCCGGCGGTTATCAGAATCCGGCGCGTTGGCGGTATCTGTTGTAATTCCGAGTGAATCATTTCAATTTGCTGCGGAAAGAGTTGAAACAGATTCTCCGATTCAGCCGGATCGGTGGGCAGGTGGTAGTACTCCTCCCGAAATCCGGTGCCGTCATTTAACAGCAGGTATTTATAATCCCCCTTGAGTACCCCGATGCTGATAAACACCCGGTAGTTGGATACCTCATTGTTGTTCAGCATGTAAAACGTTCGGTTGGGATTTACCGGGCGGAGTAAGCTTTGACCGGGAAGGTGATTCCGAATTTTATCCGGGAGGTTGGTGTATTTCAGGAAATCCAGGATTGTCGGCAAAGCGTCTAAAAAGGTAATATTCCGGAAAGTGTTCTCTCGTAAAATTTCAATTTGATTGCCATAAAGCTGCTGGATTTTCCGGGGCACATAAATTACAAAGGGGATGCCGCTCTCTTCTTCGTAAAAAGTGCGTAAATGCCCATAGTAGCCGTGTTCCCCAAATGCTTCTCCATGGTCCGAGGTAAAAATGATGATGGTGTTTTCCAGCAAATTCCGCTGCGAAAGTTCGGAAAGAACATCTCCCATAATGGAATCCAGGCAGGTGATGGAGAATTCATAGCGCTGAGGGAGTTTTTTTATCTGCCGGGGCGCAAAATAGGGATAGTGATTGTAGTATGTCTGGATGACCCCAACAAACGGTTGGGAGCCGATTTTCTCTATCACTTGTTTCCATTCCTGAATCATCAGCCGGTCATCCGTGCCGATATCATGCACCCGGGGCGCTTTCCCAATTTCTTTATTCCAGAAATAATCGATTTGGGCGGTTTTAAAAAAGCGGTCCAGATGCCGCCAGGCAAAGGACTGGGAAGAGATGAAAAAGGTGCGGTAATCCATTGCCCGGGCATAATCGAACAGTAAGGGCATGGTGTGCAGCACCTGTCCGGGCTGAACCGGCGACACCCCGGTCAGAATGGAAGGAACCGAGAGCATGGTAAAAGTCGAGGTGGCGTAGGATTTTTTAAACACAAAAGTTTCATCGGGATGATTGTTGAAAAAATGGCTTAAATGGGGGGTGATGTGACGGGGGTAACCGTAAAAAGGCAGGCTTTTCCTGCGTAAACTTTCATTTAGAATCAACAAAATATTGACATTCGTTTTGCGGGAGACGGGGGACAGACGGAAGCGCCGGGAAGGATGGAGGGCAACGGAGGATACCGGCTTTTTTAATATCAGATAATTGGCGGTCAATCTGCTACTAAAATAAAGGGAATTAAAATCGGGCATAATTGACTGATCATCGTACCGGTCGATGCGCTGAAAAGCGATGAAACTCAGAACTAACGCGGTCAGCACACTGATCACTACCCGGGCGGTAATTTTCCGGTGAATATGGTTTTGCAGGTACCGTATCCAATAGAATGATACCAGAAGGGTGAAAACCGCCAGGGCTGCAAAATGCCATATTGTTATGGTATCCGTTACCCCGGAATAAAAATCCTTTGGCTCCTGAATCAGAAATTCAATGAGGTAATAATTCGGTATCCGGTGGAAATAAAAATAATAACCATAGGAAAGGATTAAGAGAGAAATTTCTACGGTAAACACGATAAAGACAAAACTATACCCCAGGAATTTATTTAAGCGATAGATGCTGCAACTCAGGTAAAAGAAAAGAAGCCACATACAAAGTGAGAGCAATATACTGAGAAGGTACATACTCCATTGGGATATTGACCAATGAAGAATGTCGCTACCGCGAATGAACAGCTCTGCAATGAATAGTGCTGTTGGCAGCGCCAAAATACCGACGGGAAGGTCGTTGTTGGTAATTATCCTGGTTTTCAAATTCAGTTCCTGGTTCTTATGGGCTGTATTGCTTAGCGTTCGGGATTCAGTAAGTTACCCCCCCCCCCGTTGCTATGCTTCAGTGTCGATTCGCACAAAGCCAATGTAAGGAGAGTCTTTCCCGTTTCGATTTTATCCTTTGTCTTTGGGAAGGAACCCGGGAGTGGTGGGTTGCCCATTATCCTTCATGTTCCCGGGATTTCAGAAAGGATTCCCGCTGAATGCCTAACTTTTCCATCATGCGGTAAAAAGAGCGCCGGGGAATACCGGCTTTCTGTGCCGCACGGGTAACATTCCCGTTGCAGTCGGTTAAAAATTTAATGATTGCCCGGCGTTCGAATTTTTCCACCACATTTGCCCGGGCAGCTGTCAACCCCTCTTCAAGGGAAGGGGCAACCTCATTATCCTGCAATGTCAGTGGCAGGTGTTCCTTTTCGATCAGCGATCCCATGCACAAGATAACCGCCCGCTCCATCACCCCTTGCAATTCCCGTAAATTGCCGGGCCAATCGTAACTCATTAAATATGCCGTGGCATCGGGCGCAATCCCATCCACTTTTTTGTTGACTTTTGCCACCGCTAATTTCAAAAAGTGATAAGCGTATAATGGGATATCTTCCCGGCGTTCCCGCAGCGGCGGCAAGGTGATGGTGAAGGTATTCAGTCGGTAGAACAGGTCCGCCCGAAAAGTTCCTTCCTTTATCGCTACTTCCAGATCGCGGTTGGTGGCTGCCACGATGCGCACATCCACGGTTTTGGTGGTCACATCTCCCAGGGCGCGGATTTCATTGGTCTGTAAGAAACGCAGCAGCTTGGTCTGCATCTCCAGGGGCATATCACCGATTTCATCGAGGAACACGGTGCCGCCGTCAGCCTTTTCCAATAAGCCCATTTTATCCGCCACCGCACCGGTGAAGGCTCCCCGCTTATGACCGAACAATTCGCTCTCAATCAAATGGGGGGAAAAGGCGGTGCAGTTCACCACGACCAGGGGTTCATCTTTCCGGTTGCTATGGTAGTGAATTGCCCGGGCAATGATCTCTTTGCCGGTGCCGGTTTCGCCCCGAATCAATACCGTGGCGGTGGTCGGTGCCACTTTTAACACCAGTTCACCGATTTCGATCATCTTCTTGTTTTTGCCGACGATGAATTCGTTTTCCGGGTGAGATTCCAGTTCGTGAAGCATCATCCGGTATTTTTCTTCCAGCAATTTCTTTTGCTTCCGCTCGTTAATCAGTGCCCACATCAGTCGGGCGGCAATTCCACCGACGACCTCACTTTCCGGGGCTTTCAATGTTCGGAGTTGCTCCTGCACTTCCGGGTTCCCGGTAACATCCATAATCAGGTCCGGCGCGGGATGGTGCAGGAATTCCCGGAAATTGATGGAAGTGGGAATCCCCAGGCTGCGTGCTAATTGCATCCCGGCAATTTGAGGGCGCAGGTCTGCCACCCCGATGATTTCCACATTGGGATCGTTGTGGAATAACTCAATCAGGGTGCGCCCGCCTCGCCCGGCGCCAACGATGAGCACTTTGGTTGCTGGCACGTTGATAACTCCTGTGCGCGGTGGTTGATGATTAAAAAAGTGGCGCCCCACCTCGAAGCGACCACATTATGGAGGGACGAAGTGTAAACGAGTCCCGGCTTTTTTTGTTGGAATTCCATGTCTATAAAAGGCGAAGCCCGGCATTCAAGTTAATAACGTCAGTTCTACATTATAAAAAGAGAACGCAGATGACCCGCATTTTCGCAGATTTTTTGTGACTATTCAGCGTTGAACTCATGTTAAATATCATACTGGATTAGCGAGTGTACTTCATACTCGGAAATTTTTTCCCGTCCTTTCAAATCTTTTAGTTCGATTAAAAAGGTTAAGCCCACAATTTTGCCGCCTAACTTTTTCACCAGGGCGCAGGTAGCAGCGGCGGTTCCCCCGGTCGCCAGCAGATCATCGACAATTAATACCTGGTCTTCCGGGGTAATGGCATCCTGATGAATTTCCAGGCTGTCTTTGCCATATTCTAATTGGTATTCTTCCGCCAGGGTGGCTGCCGGTAGCTTTCCCGGCTTACGCACCGGTACAAATCCCACATTGAGTTTGTATGCCAGCGCCGCTCCAAAAATAAACCCCCGTGACTCGATCCCGACAATTTTGGTAATATCATGGGTGCGATAGGGAGCATACATGTAATCCACCGCCATGGCAAAAGCATCACTTTCTTTCAGCAGGGTGGTAATATCTTTAAATTGAATCCCCTTCACCGGGAAGTCGGGAATGTTCCGAATAAAATTTTCCAGCTTTGTCATATTCATCTCCAGTTGGATGTGGGCAGGTATAATTAAAAGGTGATTGCAAATTGGCGGTATTTGTCGGATGGTGGCAGCCAGTCCACTTCAACCCGATCGACCATCGCAGTCGAAGGACCCCGTCGCAAATCATTCAAAAACTGCTCCAGTATTTCCCTCTCGCCCTCGGCATAGACCTCCACCGAGCCGTCGACAAGATTTTTGACGTACCCGGTAAGCCCGTATTCGGCAGCGATATGCCGGGTATAATAGCGGAACCCTACTCCCTGAACAATTCCGATGACTTTAGCTTTAAAAGCAGCTTTATCCATCATTCCTCCGTGCAATGCAAAGCAGTTATCCTGTTCAAGAGCTCCTCTTTAACTGAATCCGGATACCGGGAAACCCTTTTCCCGCGAAACTGCTAAGTTTGAACATGCCAGCTAAAGGCACGCTCCACCGCTTCTTCCGGGGTACTGACCGGCACCACGCCGGGGATGACGTTCCATGAGTTGAGAGTGAACACCGGGATGCCCAACTGTAAGGCATAGGCAATCTCCGACAGTGTTCCGTATTTGCCGCCCACGGCAATCACCGAGCGGGCGGTGCGAATGATGATGATATTCCTGCCGATCCCCATACCGGTGGCAATGGGGATGGTGACGTAGGAATTGGCTTCTTCAATTCTGGGTCCCGGCAGCACCCCAATGGCAACCCCGCCAGCTTGAGAGGCACCTTTGCAAACGGCTTCCATGACACCGCTTAAACCGCCGCAGATAACAATTCCCTTTTTCTCAGCGATTAATTTGCCAACGGTTTCGGCTGCTGTATAATCTTCTGCACTGCACTTACTGCCGCCCACCACGGCCACAATAAACGGCGTTCCGTTAAAATTCGGCATTCCGGGGTGTTCGGGGAAAAGGGATAACATCGCGAATATTCTCCATTCCGGTTAAATACATTAATGCGCGGGCAAAGCCCAGACCAAATCCGGCATGGGGCACCGTGCCGTACTTTCGTAAATCCAGATACCACCAGTAGTCGGCTTCGTTCAGCCCCATCTCTTTTATTCGGTTCACTAAAACATCGTAGCGTTCTTCCCGCTGACTGCCGCCGATAATCTCACCAACCCCGGGGAAGAGCAAATCCATCGCCGCCACCGTTTTTTCATCGTCATTTACCCGCATGTAAAACGCTTTGATGTCTTTCGGATAGTCGGTAACAAAGACCGGTTTTTGGTAGACCTGTTCGGTTAGATAGCGTTCGTGTTCCGTTTGCAAATCAACACCCCATTTTACCGGGTATTCGAATTTCCGATCCGCTTTTTTCAATATCTCTATCGCTTCGGTATAGGTCAGCCGTTCAAATTGGGAATTCAGGATGTTTTCCAACCGTTCCGTCAATCCTTTAAAAATCCAGCGATTAAAAAAGTCGATTTCTTCCGGAAGTTTATCCAAAACATAACGAATGATAAATTTCATCATATCCTCGGCAAGGTCCATGTCATCGTTCAGGTCGGCAAAGGCAATCTCCGGCTCAATCATCCAGAATTCGGAAGCGTGACGCGGGGTATTGGAGTTCTCAGCCCGAAACGTGGGACCAAAGGTGTACACCTTGCGAAACGCCATGCAATAAGTCTCCACTTCCAACTGCCCGCTGACGGTCAGGTTGGTCTCCCGGGAGAAGAAGTCTTTGCTGAAATCCACCCTGCCGTCTTCCGTACGGGGAAGTTGTTCGCATTGATTCAAATCGAATGCGGTAACATGAAACATCTCCCCGGCGCCTTCGCAATCACTGCCGGTAATAACCGGGGTATGCACATACACAAAATCCCGTTCCTGGAAAAAGGTGTGAATAGCATGGGCCAGAACCGAACGGGTACGAAACACCGCCGTGAAGGTATTGGTTCGGGGGCGCAGGTGGGCGATGGTACGAAGGAACTCAAAGCTGTGCCGTTTCTTTTGCAAGGGGTACTCATGCCCGGCTTCTCCCACCACGGTAATGCGCTCTGCCTGCACTTCAACCGGCTGTTTGGCGCCCGGTGATTCCACCACCTTGCCTTCTACCCGAATGGCAGAGGCGATGGTTAATTTTGAAATTTTTTCAAAATTGGGAAGGTCTTCATTAAAGACCACCTGGAGGTTTTTAAAAAAAGAACCGTCATTGAGTTCGATGAATCCGAAATGTTTGGAAGAACGCAGGGTTCGTATCCATCCTGAAAGGATCACTTTTTGATCCACAAACTTTTGCGGATCCCGCAAAATTTCTTTCACCAGCCGTGTTTCCATATTACCTCATCAGGTTTTTAATAACGAGCTTTGCGATGTTTTTTGCTCTCAAGCAATGAGTGTTATCCATATTATCTGAAATGAAAAAGCATCTTATGTCAATTTCCCCCATCTCCGGGTATGCTAAGATTCATGGTTCGTGTTCCCTTATGAAACGTGAAACATGAAGGATTGCCGCCTATCCTAAACCTCCGGATATCCCGATACCCTCCCCCTTCTCCCCTCCCTTGCAAGCAGTCATGTTAAAAAAAAGGGTTGATGAAATCAACCCTTTTTTGTAGGCAACGAAGTAATGAAATTTAATGAGTTACCATCTAATTCTCAGGAAGTTCGCTTTCCCTGGATGAACTCCTCGGCAATTTCCACATCTTCTTTACTGCCGATGATAAGCGGTGTGCGCTGGTGGAGTTCCCGGGGTTGTATATCCTGAATTCGGGTAAAACCATCGGAAGCCTTACCGCCGGCCTGGGTAACGATAAATGCCAGGGGATTGGCTTCGTAGAGCAGCCGCAGCTTCCCGTTTTTATTTTTTTTATCAGCCGGATAAAGAAAGATGCCGCCCTTTAACAAATTGCGGTGGAAATCGGATACCAGGGACCCGATATACCGGGCGGTCATCGGCTTGCCGTTGTTGGCTGCCGGTGTTTTTACCCAGCGAACATAATTCTGTACGCCCTCATCCCATAAATTAAAATTCCCTTCATTAATGCTGTAAATTTTCCCTTTGGAAGGGATTTTGATTTTGGGGTGAGATAAGATAAAACTGCCGTAAGAAGGGTCTAATGTAAATCCGTAAACTCCGGCGCCGGTGGTATAGACCAGCATGGTGCTGGAGCCGTAAATCACATAACCGGCGCATACCTGGGAGTAGCCCGGCTGAAGCACATCCTTTTCCAGGGAAACCGGTTGATCTTCTGGGGTAGTGCGGCGGAAAATACTGAAAATAGTGCCGATGCTCACATTGGCATCGATATTGGAGGAGCCGTCCAGGGGATCGAAACAGCAGATATATTTTCCGGTGGGATACTCGTCGGGAATGGGGATCAAATCTTCATTCTCTTCCGATGCCATGGCACAAACATATCCGCCGAAGGCTAACGAACGTATCATGGCATCATTGGCAAAAACGTCCAACTTCTGTTGAACTTCTCCAAACACATTTTTTGTATCGACGGACCCCAGAATTGGGAGTAAGCCGGCTTTATTCACATGCAGCGAAATCACCTTGGCTGCCAGGGCAATATCGCTCAGTAAACTGGTAAACGCACCGGTTGCCTGGGGATGAAGGCGCTCCTGTTCCACCAGGTGCCGGTTTAACGTCATGACAAATCCGTTCATATATGTTCTCCCTGTAAATGTTTGATTGATGAAAACACTGAATTAACGATGAAATCATTCGTCGGATGGGTTCCTTGCTCCCTCGAAATTACAGCGCATAGACGCCTGTTATTGTTACGTAAAATATCCCACTTAGCCTTTGCGTTAAGCTTTGATTCGAATTTCAAATATCCCGGATTGATTCTTCACATTCTTTAATGTGGCTGTAAAATTTAAAATAAGAATCCGACTAATGCCATGAGATTGTTAATTTTTTATCAAGACATGAAAAAGAGTTGTTCAATGCATAAAAAAATGCGGAGGGGAATATCCCACTCCGCATTTGGAATCTATATTGAACGGTCAAATACCTGTTGTTGCTGCGATTAGATTTCCTCTGCCGCTACTTCCGGTTCTTCTGCCGGCGTTTCAATTGCCCGGAAGGTGATTTCGCCATTCACATAATCCACTTCCACAGTCTGACCCGTGGTAATTTTACCGGCTAAAATTTCTTTCGCCAACTCATTCACAATCACTCGCTGGATTAACCGGCGCAGTGGGCGTGCGCCAAATGCCGGCTCATAACCGATTTCCGCCAGGTATTCCTTGGCAGCCCCGGTGAGGATGATGTTCATCCGCTGGTCTTGCAACTGCTTCTGAATTCGTTTCACCTGCAAGTCCACAATCTGTTTGATATCCTCTTTCCGCAGGCTATGGAATACGATAATCTCATCCACCCGGTTCAAGAACTCCGGTCGCAGGCTCTGGCGCAGCAGGTTCATCACTTCATCATGGATTTCCCGGTAGATTTCGTCCCGGTTGTGTTCGGTTACCCGGCTGGATTTTTCCAGAATCAGCGGCGCACCGATATTGGAGGTCATGATGATAATGGTGTTTTTGAAATTCACCGTATGCCCCTTGTTGTCGGTCAGCCGACCGTCTTCCAGCACCTGAAGCAGGATGTTGAACACTTCCGGATGGGCTTTCTCAATTTCATCCAGCAGGATCACCGAATAGGGCTTGCGGCGTACCGCTTCTGTTAATTGACCTCCCTCTTCGTACCCCACATAGCCGGGCGGGGCGCCGATTAACCGGGAGACCGCATGGCGTTCCATGTACTCGGACATATCAATGCGCACCAGGGCGTTTTCGTCATCGAACAGGAACTCTGCCAGTGCCCGGGCTAATTCCGTTTTCCCCACCCCGGTGGGTCCCAGAAAAATGAATGAGCCGATGGGGCGGTTTTGGTCGGCCAGCCCTGCCCGCGAACGGCGGATGGCATCCGATACCGCCTGAACCGCTTCCTTTTGCCCGATCACCCGCTGGCTTAACCGCTCCTCAATCTTCAATAGCTTTTCCCGCTCGCTTTCCAGCATCCGGGAAATCGGGATGCCGGTCCAGCGGGATACCACTTCGGCAATCTGTTCCTCGTCAACTTCTTCCCGAAGCATTTTGCGGTCGGTTTGAATTTCCTGAAGTTTCCTGGTCAATTCAGTAACTTTCTTCTCCAGTTCCGGGATTTTTCCGTATTTGATTTCCGCCACCCGGTCAAAGTTGCCTTCCCGTTCCGATTTCTCCATCTCATTCCGCAACTGCTCAATTTCCGCCTTGGATTGCCGGATTTCCTGAATGGTCTGTTTTTCCATCAGCCAGTGAGCATGCAGCTTGTTGCGTTCTTCCTGCAAATTTGCCAGCTCTTCCTGAATTTTTTGGTAGCGGGTCTTCCCTTCGCTGCTCTTTTCCTTGCGGAGGGCAACTGCTTCAATTTCCAACTGCTTAATCCGGCGTTCGATTTCATCCAGTTCTTCCGGCAGAGATTCCACTTCGATACGCAGCCGGGCAGCCGCTTCATCAATCAGGTCAATGGCTTTATCCGGCAGCCGGCGATCCGTTATGTAGCGGTTCGAGAGCACCGCTGCGGCAATTAATGCAGCATCGGTAATCTTTACCCCGTGGTGCACTTCATATTTTTCCTTCAATCCCCGCAGAATGGAGATGGTATCTTCCACGGAGGGTTCTTCAATCAAAATAGGTTGAAAGCGCCGTTCCAGGGCAGCGTCTTTTTCGATGTATTTTCGATATTCATCTACCGTGGTCGCGCCGATACAGTGCAGTTCGCCGCGCGCCAGTGCCGGTTTTAGCATGTTCGAGGCATCCATAGAACCTTCTGCTGCCCCGGCTCCTACCAGGGTGTGAATCTCATCGATAAACAGGATGATCTGCCCTTCCGATTCCTGAACTTCTTTCAACAGCGCCTTGAGCCGCTCTTCAAACTCGCCGCGAAATTTGGTGCCGGCAATTAAGGCACCCAGGTCCATTGCCACAATGCGTTTGTCTTTCAGGGAATCGGGCACATCGCCGTTGACGATGCGCTGGGCGATGCCTTCTACCACCGCGGTTTTCCCCACCCCGGGGTCGCCAATTAAAGCCGGATTGTTTTTGGTGCGGCGCGCCAGCACTTGCAGTACCCGGCGAATTTCCTCATCCCTGCCAATCACCGGGTCCAGTTTCCCCTGAGAAGCCAATTGGGTTAAATCCCGCGCATAACGCTCCAGCGCCATGTATTTGCCTTCCGGGTTCTGGTCCGTTACCCGCTGGTTTCCCCGAACTTCCTGAAGCGCTTTTAAAAGCAGGTCTTTTTTGACCCCGGCAAGAGAGAGAATCCGGGATGCTTCCGATTGTTTCAATTCCAGAATTGCCAGCAGCAGGTGTTCAGTGGAAACATAATCATCCTTTAACTCCTTAGCCTCCTTCGTGGCAAGGTGAATCATCTGGTTGAAGTTGGGGGAGGCATATACCTGCCCGCCAGCGCCCTGAACTTTCGGAAATTTATCAAGGGCGCTTTTTAACTGGCTTAAAATGTGCGGGGGGTCCACCCCTACTTTCTTTAAGATGACCGGTATTAAGCCCTCGCTGTCCTCCAACAGCGCCACCAGAACGTGTTCCGGTTCCAACTGTTGCTGCCCCAGGGACAACACCATTTGTTGGGCATTCCCAAGGGCTTCCTGGGCTTTTATGGTAAATTTTTCCAGGTTCATGTTCTCGATTCCTCCTGTTTTGCCTAATTCTTTTAACTGACCGTTTATTATCAAAATTTGTGCCATAAAAATATGTTGTGCGATTATCTGTAGATAAAACAGTCGGTTAGGGTAAATTTTGTTCGTGCGGCAAAATTTTACAAAAACACGATAACTGCCAAATCTACATACATTCGGAAGATATTGCGGGAGCGGGGGGAGTCGGTGGGGCGCATGACAAATTGCCTGTTAGAAGATTCCTCCAACGGAGCCACTTCGTTGCGGCATTCCTCCCGCCGCGGCGGGATACAGCCGGAATGACATAAAAAGCAGCACCCTGGCTGTCATTCCTGCCCCGACGGGGGGCGTTGCTCCGAATGCCACGAAGTGATCCCGCCACAACGTGGTGACGTCGTCATTGGGGCAGGAATCCCCTAATCTTTTTTGATTTATGCAATTTGTCATGCGCCCGAATTGGTGAGAGCTAACTTAAACGCCCCAACATTGTTAGGCACTTAATTGAGCTTCTGTAACCAATTCCAAACCCACACCGTTCCATCTTATCTGAATATTATTTGGTTTTCCACCTCCCAATGATTATTTTTTCCGGGTTAGGGAGGAAGCGGAGACGTTCGAAGGAAATAGGCATCGTGGATACGCAGCGAATGATTCCGGTTCGCAAGTTTCCACGTTTTTTATTATGATGCAGGAATCTTAACCCGGGGGCACAAGATGAAAATCACGGAAAATACCGTTACCTACATCGCGCGATTAGCCAAATTGGACTTTTCCGATGAGGAGAAAGAAAAGCTTGCCGGCGAACTCACTCAAATTTTGCATTACATGGAGAAACTCAACGAACTGGATACTGAAGCAGTGGAGCCTCTCAGCCATCCTATCGAAATTGGTCATGTGATGCGGGACGATGAAGTGCAGCCCTCCTTACCGGTAAAAGAAGCGTTGCGGAATGCACCGGCGCGGGAAGGGAATTTCTTTAAAGTGCCCAAGGTGATCAAATGAGTGACAGGACGGTCATCGTTATTCCGGCGCGCTATGGTTCCACCCGGCTGCCCCGTAAACCCCTGCTTTCGATTGCCGGGAAACCGTTGATACAGTGGGTCTATGAGCGGGCACTCCAAATTCCCGGCGAACATCCGGTGATTGTGGCAACCGACCATTCTGAGGTGTTCGAGACGGTAAAAAATTTTGGCGGGGAAGTGGTGATGACCCCGGCAGATATTGAAACCGGCAGTGAACGGGTGGGCTTTGTGGTTCGGAACCTGAATGCCGACATCGTGGTGAATTTGCAGGGGGATGAGCCGCTGGTCCCGGTGACAGCCGTTGCTGCTGCCATGGCAGCTTTAAAAGAAGATGGAAACTTGCCGGTGGCAACCGTGGCGTGCCCGCTCACCTCGGAATCCGAGTGGCGGAACCCGGCAGTGGTTAAAGTGCTGCTGGATGACCACCAGAATGCCATCTATTTTTCCCGGTCACCCATTCCCTATTTTCGAGACAGCGGTTTTTCGCCACTTCCCAATCTCTTACGGCATATCGGGGTGTACGTGTTTCGAACCTCTTATTTATTGAAATTTTTGAGATGGCAGCCGGGTATTCTGGAGCAACAGGAGAAATTGGAGCAATTACGAATCATCGAACGAGGCGGGCGGATCAAGGTAATCCGGTCAACCGATTGTTCACCGGGGGTTGATGTGCCGGCTGATCTAACAGAAGTGGAACGTTTATTAAAACAAAGGAGTGCGGTTTGGTGAATTCTTCCATGCCGGAAAATACCAAGTTTATTTTTGTCACCGGGGGGGTGGTCTCTTCATTGGGAAAAGGGATTGCCTGCGCCTCCCTGGGCTTGCTGCTGAAATCCCGCGGGTTGAAGGTGACCATTATGAAATTCGATCCCTACATCAATGTGGACCCGGGCACCATGAGCCCCTATCAACACGGGGAAGTGTATGTAACCGAAGACGGGGCGGAAACCGACCTGGATTTGGGGCACTACGAGCGGTTTATTGATGAGAATATGACCCAGATGAATAACGTCACCACCGGTCAGATTTACAACACGGTAATTTCCAAAGAGCGGCGCGGCGATTACCTGGGAGCAACCGTGCAGGTGATTCCCCACATTACCGATGAAATCAAATCGCGGATTGTGTTACTTGCCCGCAAAACCCAGGCGGATGTAGTGATTGTGGAGGTGGGCGGCACGGTAGGGGATATTGAGAGTCTGCCGTTTCTGGAAGCCATCCGCCAGTTCACCCTGGAGGTAGGACCGACCAATGCTATCACCATTCACCTGACGTTATTGCCCTACATCAGCACTGCCGGGGAATTGAAAACCAAACCCACCCAGCATAGTGTGATGCGCCTGCGGGAAATTGGAATCCAGCCGGATTTTCTGTTGTGCCGCTCGGATCAAACCATTGACGAGAGCACCCGGAACAAGATTGCTCTTTTCTGTAATGTGCGATCGGAAGCCGTGATCGAAGCCATTAACGTGGAAACGATTTACGAGGTGCCCATCCGCCTGGCAGCCCAGCGGCTGGATCAATTGGTTGTGGAGAAGCTCGCGCTGCAAACTGCTAAACCGGACCTGTCAAGCCTGAAACAAATTGTAAACAAAATTAAACATCCCAAACGGCAGGTGACCATTGCCATTGCCGGGAAATACACCCAATTGCGGGATGCCTACAAAAGCATCGTGGAAGCCTTTGTGCATGCCGGTGTGGTGAACGATGCCGCCATCAATTTAAAATGGATTAACAGCGAAGATATCGAAGCATCCAACCTGGCAGCCCACCTGAGTGATGTGGATGGGGTGCTGGTGCCATACGGCTTTGATACCCGCGGGGTAGAAGGGAAGCTGTTAGCGGTACAATATGCCCGGGAAAACCGGATTCCCTTTTTTGGCATTTGTTTGGGATTGCAATGCGCGGTAATCGAATTTGCCCGCAATGTCTGTGGTATTTCCAATGCCAACAGTGCCGAATTTGACCCGGATACCCCGGATCCGGTGATTCACATAATGGAATCTCAAATGACGGTGAAACAAAAAGGGGGCACCATGCGGCTGGGGTCTTATCCCTGTGTGACCCGGGAAAACACCCTGGCAAGGGAAATTTACGGGGCGGAGATCATCATGGAGCGCCATCGCCATCGCTACGAGGTGAACAATGAATACCGCAGGATACTGGAGGAACATGGGATGGTGCTCAGCGGATTATCCCCGGATGGCACCCTGGTGGAAATCATCGAATTGAAAGATCACCCGTTTTTTATTGGCTGCCAGTTTCATCCCGAGTTGAAGAGCCGGATTATGCACCCCCATCCGATTTTTGTGCATTTTGTTAAAGCCGCTTTAAAACAAGTTGAACAAGGAAATCCGGCATGAAAACGGTAGCAGTCGGATCATCCACCATCGGTCTGGAACAGCCCTTAACCTTGATTGCCGGACCGTGCGTAATCGAAAACGAAGCCATCACATTGCAAACTGCCGAATCGATTTTAAAAGTGGTTCGGGACCTGCCGGTACAGTACATCTTTAAATCGTCTTACAAAAAAGCCAATCGCAGTTCCATCAAAGGGTTTACCGGGATTGCATTTCCCCGGGCAATGGAAATTCTCTGCAAGGTGAAGGAAGAATTTTCCATCCCCCTGCTGACCGATGTGCACAGCGAACTGGAGGTGCCGGTGGTGGCGGATGTGGTGGATGTGTTGCAAATCCCGGCATTTTTGTCTCGCCAGACGGATTTGCTGGTCGCAGCCGGGCGAACCGGCAAAGTCGTGAACATCAAGAAGGGGCAGTTTTTAGCCCCGGAAGATATGCAAAACGCTGCGGAGAAGGTGCTGAGCACCGGTAACGAGCGCATCCTGTTAACGGAGCGGGGCGCCACCTTCGGCTACCGCAACCTGGTGGTGGATATGCGGGGGCTGGTGATCATGGCAAAAACCGGTTTTCCGGTGGTGTATGATGCCACCCACAGCGTGCAGATTCCCGGGGGCGAGGGGATAGCCAGCGGTGGGCAGCCGGAATTTATTCTTCCCCTGGCGCGGGCGGCGTTAGCTACCGGGGCGGTCAGCGCCCTGTTTATGGAAGTTCACCCGGACCCGCCGAACGCCCTCAGCGATGCCCGCTCCCAGTTGGCATTAAATTTGTTCCCGGATGTGATGAAGGAACTGGTTGAATTATATGCAACGGTGTCGAAGCTGCGGAGACCGGTATGATTTGTGCACCGGAACAGGTGGCGGAATTGTTTCGCCGTGCGCAAAAGATTCAGGCGGTGCTGCTGGATGTGGACGGGGTTTTTACCAACGGTGAAATTGTTTACACCAGCGGAGATGAGGAAATCAAGCATTACGATGCCCATGACGGTCTGGGCATTAAAATGGCACAAACCGCGGGGTTGCTGGTGGGTATTATCTCAGCCCGAGAAAGCAAGGCGATTCGACGGCGCGCCGCAGACCTGAAAATTGACATTTTATACCTGGGAAGGTATGATAAATTGAATGCTTACCTGGAGTTTCAGAAAGCGTATCCATTGCCGGATGAAGCGGTTTGCTTTGTAGGGGATGATTTGCCGGACATCCCGGTGTTGCAGCAGGTCGGATTGCCGGTGGCGGTTCGGAATGCTTCCCTGCCGGTGAAACAGGCTGCCCGCTTTGTCACCAAACGCCCCGGTGGGCGGGGAGCCGTGCGGGAAGTGATCGAATTTATTCTGCACGCCCGGGGGCAGTTGGAAGAGACCATCCAGCGACTCAGCACCCTGCACCGGCAGGCAGGAGAAACGATCGAAGCGGAGGAATAAGCGGTGTCAACAAAGAACACAGCGGATAGCCAGCCGGTCGATTTGTTAGCTGTGGCAAGAAACGTGATTCGTATGGAAGCCGAGGCGGTACGCCAACTGGCGGATCGGTTGGATGAGCAGTTTATCAAAGCGGTTCACCTGATTTTCAATTGCCAGGGGCGGGTGATTGTCACCGGGCTGGGAAAGTCCGGCGCCATCGGGCGGAAAATTGCCGCCACCCTTGCTTCCACCGGAACCGCCTCCTACTTTTTGCACGCCTCAGACGGCTTGCATGGCGACCTGGGAGTGGTACACAAAGATGATGTTGCCATTTGTCTTTCCAAAAGCGGCAGTTCCGATGAATTATTCACCCTGCTGCCGGTGTTTCAACGGCTGGAGGTGCCGGTGATTGCCATAACCGCCACCCCGGATTCTCCACTTGCTCATCACAGCGATGTGCTATTAAACATTGGCGTGAAAGAAGAAGCCTGCCCGCATGACCTGGCGCCTACCACCAGTTCCACCGCCATGCTGGCAATGGGCGATGCCCTGGCAATAGCCCTGCTGGAAAAACGCCACTTCACCAAAGAAGATTTTGCCTTTCTGCATCCCGGCGGCACCCTGGGGAAACGGCTGTTGTTAAAAGTGGAAGATTTAATGGAAACCGGCGTGCGGGTGCCGGCAGTTCCGGCAACCGCCACCATGAAGGAAGCCGTGCTGGAAATGGCATCCAAACGGGGCATCTGCATGGTAGTGGATGAACACCGCCGGGTGCTGGGGGTGATTACCACCGGCGATTTAAACCGCCTGGTGGAGCGCACCGAACAGTTCTTTCACATTCCGGTTACCGAGATTATGACCCGCAATCCCAAAATGATTACCTCAGATACCCTGGCGTACACTGCCTACAAAAAGATGGAGCATTACGCCATCATCGCCATGCCGGTCCTCAACAAGCAAAAGGAACTGGTAGGGGTAATCCATTTACACGATATTATGCGGGCGGGGATTATTTAGGCGGTTAGAGGTGGTAGGCTGTTAGACTGTTACTTGTTCCCAATCTCCCGATTGAGAACACAATAGAGATTGAAACTCCGGTTTCAACATCAACATTACTTGTTTACTTGCTCCCAATCTCCCGATTGGGAACACAATGATGACAGTCAACAACTCAGGATGGCACGGAAAATGAATCGAAATATGTTCAGAACATTTTGCATCGGATGGCTCATTGTGCTGGGGGTATTGGGATTGCCCACTTGCAGCAGCAAGCAGGAAGAACCGGCCGGTGCCGAGAAGCCGGCATCTCAGGAGAAAAGCCCGGATCAGGAAAGCTGGCAATCCACCATCTTTATTACCAAAGAAGGGCGCCGCATTGCCGAGGTCTGGGCTGCCCACATCCTGGTGTATAATCAAAAACGGTTGACGGTGCTGAAAGACAGCATCCATGTGGATTTTTTCGACCGGGAGGGGCATCATAATTCCGTGTTAACCGCCCGGGAGGGAGAGGTGGATAATCGAACGAAAAATTTAAAAGCCATGGGGCATGTGGTGGTGGTTTCCGACAGCGGGATCATTCTGGAAACCGAGGAACTGCATTGGGATAATGCCAAACAGAAAATCATCAGCTATCTGCCGGTGAAATTCACCACCCTGAACGATACCCTGATCGGAGATTCCTTTGTCTCGGACCCGGATTTGAAAAATTATGAAATCAGCAATGCCCGGGGATATTCCCGGCGGGTCATCCCGGTGGAAAAATAATGTGGCGGCTGTGAAAGAACGAGATATCAACCGGAAAAGCGACACGCAGCAAACAATACTAACTCATCATCATTTTGGAAGAGATTTGTTTGGGATGTTGGGCATCCTGATCCTTCTTTTCTGCGGAACTGCCTTCGCCCAGTCCCGCCTGGAGTTGATCCATGCCGATGTCTCCCGGGGAACCGTAACCGCCGCCGGTGAGGCTATCCGGATTCTGGAAGGGAATGTGCATGCCCGCCAGGATACCCTGGATATCTTCTGCGACCAGGCGGTTTTCCACCCGGTAACCGAAGAAGTGGTGCTCACCGGAAATGTCTTCATCCGCCGCGGGGTGGAAGAGCTGACCGCCCGAAAAGTCACGTATTACGATCGCCGCAAACTGGCAATTGCTGAGACGAATGTGCACGTCTCACGCCCTTCTCAACACCTGTATGCGGAATACCTGGAGTATTATTACCAGACCGATCAGGCGTATGCCCGCACCCATTTACTGTTGATTGATGAAAAATCTGCTGCATACATCACGGCATGGGAAGGGGATTACCTTCCGGGGGAGAATCGCGCCGAAGTTCGCCGCAATGCCCATTTCTGGCAAATCGATTCCACTTCCGGCGATACCCTGCATATTTACGCCCGGGTGATGGATTATTTTTTCTCTCCCAAACGGGTTGCCATTGCCCGGGATTCGGTTCACATAATCCGGGGAGACATGGTCGCACAATGCGATTCCGCTTACTACGACATGGAGGCTGGACATGCATTCCTGGAAAAAAATCCCCGGGCGCGCCAGCAAAACAATCGCCTCTCCGGTAAGCAGATGGAGTTAATCTTTAACGAGATGAAAATTGAAAAAGTCATTGTTCGGGAACAGGCATTGGCAACTTCGGTGGAAGATTCCCTCACCGGCAAAGTTGATCGCTTAACGGGGCGGGAGATTATCGGCTTCATTAAAAATGACCAACTCAATCAATTGTGGGCGGTCTCCAATGCCCGCAGTTTGTATTACATCAAAGACGAAGGGGAAATTCAAGGGTTGAACACCGCCTCGGCAGATACCATAAAGGTATTTTTTAAAGAGAATGAAGTTGATTATATTACCGTTATCGGTGGCGCCCAGGGAGTTTATTATCCCTCGAGCTACAAAGGCAACATAGACACGGGGTTCTGAAGTGGAACAGGCAAGCGGTCGCTCAATTTTGCGGGCGGAAAAACTGGTTAAGATATACGGCAAACGAACCGTGGTGGACCGGGTCTCCCTGGAAGTGGTTCAGGGGGAAATTGTGGGATTACTGGGACCCAACGGCGCCGGCAAGACCACTACTTTTTACATGATTACCGGGTTAATTCGTCCCAATGCCGGGAACATTTTTCTGGATGATGAAGACGTCACCAACCTGGCAATGTATAAACGCGCCCGCCGGGGAATTGCCTATCTTCCCCAGGAGGCATCGGTCTTTCGGAAGATGACCGTGGAGGAGAATTTGCTTTCCATTATGGAAGCGCTCAAATTCCCCCGTGAGGAACGGAAACGCCGCGCTCAGGCGTTAATGGAGGAACTGCGCATCTCCCATCTTGCCAAAAATAAGGGATATAACCTTTCCGGCGGGGAGCGGCGGCGTACGGAAATTGCCCGGGCACTGGTCAATAATCCCAGGTTTATCCTGTTGGATGAGCCATTCGCCGGCGTTGACCCCATTGCGGTTCAGGATATCCAGAATATTGTGCAGCAGCTCAAAAACAAAAATATCGGCATCCTGATCACCGACCATAATGTGCATGAAACCCTTTCCATCACCGACCATGCGTACCTGATGTTCGAAGGGAAAGTGCTGAAAAAGGGTGACAGCGAATTTTTAGCCAATGACCCGGAAGCACGAAAACTTTACCTGGGTGATAAATTTCGTCTGCACCGCTGAAGGGAAATGCCGGGGGCAAGGTCGGGCGCTATGGTTCGGCAGCCAGGGCATCTCACGAAGTATCCCAACCCCCCGGATTGTGGCACGTTTTTCTTAAACCACTTCCACCATTTGATCCTCTTCCACGTAGGTGAATTTGTCATTCATTTTAGAGGGAGAGTTCAGGATTTTGGCGTTGCGTTTGTTGCCGGTGGTGGTGTAGAAATTTTGCATGAACGGAATTTTGACCAGCACCGTCGTTTCATCAAGCCCCGGAAGCGTTTTACCGACCAGCCGAAATTTTTCACCCACTTTCAATTCCCTGAAGCGTTTTTGCATGTTCGTTCCTTTCCCGTTTCAATTCACATTCTGCTTTGTTGTTAAAGTTGTTCATCCCACCAATCCCGGGGGCTGCTTAGCCCATCGGGTTACGAAAGCGTATACACCCGCACCATCTCCCCTTTGGGAATGCTTTCGTTTTCTTCCAATACCACAAATCCATCGGCGCCGGTTAAGGTGGTGAGCATGTGAGAGCCTTGTTTGGGCAGGGAGGTTACCAAAGGCGGCAGGTTCTCGCGATGAGTTAGAGAAACCCGCATCAGGTGCGCCCGCGCAATTTTATTGCGGATGGTCTCCCCGGCTTCTCCGGAGATGTAAGGATGGGCAAATTCGCCGCCGCCCAGGTAGGTGAACAACGGGTGAAGGTAATAGGTGTAACACATGTATGCCGAGACCGGGTTACCGGGAAGCCCAAAGAATAACTTTTTTTCGTGGCGGGCAAAAAACAACGGTTTGCCGGGTTTTTGCTTCACTTTCCAGAAGATTGTTTCGAAACCACATTCTGCGGCGGCTCTTTTCACAAGGTCGTGTTTCCCGACGGACACCCCGCCGGAGAAGATGATCACATCTGACATTTCCAGCGCCCGCCGAACGGCTGCCACGGTCTCCTGAAAATCATCACCCACCTGATCCCGGTAGACCACCTGGCCGCCGGAAAAGTGCACTGCTGCATGGAGCATTATGCCGTTGGATTCCCGGATTTGCCAGGGAGCTATCTCTCCGGCATGATATGGCATCAATTCCGTTCCGGTGACAATGACGGAAACTTTCGGCGTTCTGTAAACCGGCACGTCGGTAATCCCCTGCCCGGCTAACAGGGCAACATGGGGCGGGGATAAGCGCATGCCCTGCTTCAACAACAACGCCCCTTCCGGAAATTCCTCTCCCTGGAAACGCACATGCTGATGTTTTTTAAACACCCTGAGCACCCGTACGGTATCCCCTTCCGGCTCGGTTTCCTCCACCGGCACGATGGTGTCAGCGCCCTCACAAAGCATCCCCCCGGTGCTGATGCGAATTGCCTCTCCCGGTTGCAATGGCTTGTCGTAAGGAATTCCCGCCTGGCTTTCTCCCACCACCCGCAGACTCACCGGTTGGTCCTGTCCGGCGTGCTGCACGTCTTCCCAACGCACCGCAAAGCCGTCCATGGCGCTGTTGGTATACCGGGGAGAAGGCTCCCGGGATATTACCTTTTCACTGATGATCTTCCCAAACGCCTTTTCCAGGGGGAGAATTGTCGATTGACGCTCAGGAAGGTTCTTTTGAACCAGTTCCAATGCCGTTTGTATTGAAATCATTTCCACTCCTGTTAAATTATGTTGTTCAGGTGAAATCTTTGCGCATTACCAGGGCATCCTCCCCATCCTGGTAATATTGGCGGCGAATGCCGTTCATATAAAACCCCATTTTTTCGTAAAGCCGGATGGCCTTGCGATTTCCCCTGCGGACTTCCAGAATCGCAAAATCCGCCCCATCTGCCATGCTTAACAGGGCATTCAGAAAAAATCTCCCCCATCCCTTTCCCTGGTGCTGCGGGGCAATGGCAATGGTGGCGATATGATATTCCTCAAATAACAGCCATACCACCGCATGGCCGATGATTTCCCCGTTCAGTACCAATACCAACGGCAAGGAATAACGGTTGCTGTAAATCTCGAACATATAACTGCGCCGCGACCACGGGTCCTGAAACACCTGTTTCTCAATGGTCATCACGGTATCCAGGTCGTCTTCCCGCATGGGACGGATAATTGGCGTACCTTCCCTCATGGCACCCCCCGAAATGCCCGCATATACATGGGTTCACACCCGGCGGTGTCGGCAAATTCCCCCCGCTGAAATTTCTCATACCCCAGGGATAGCAATGCCCAGGGGTGGAGATAGGCTGCAGGGTGATTCAGCAATAGGGAGCCTTTCGGCAAAAACGGCAATAGCGTGGGAAAAAGTTTCGGGGCATCACCGCCGGTTAGCACTACCGGTTTTCGGAGAAATTTTCGGAGCATCTCCGGTTGCAGAAGCTGATAGTTGCCCTCCTGCCGGAGTTGCCCATCCGCCCAGCGGTAGATCGCACAGAAAATCTCCCCCCGGTGGGCGTCAATTACCGGTAGAACGGGCAATGCCTGCTCCCCGGCTTGATAAGCCCAGATATCCAGTGTGGGCACCTCCACGATGGGAATTTGCAAAGCCGCTGCCATGCCCTTGGCAATGCTGTAGCCAATCCGCAGCCCGGTAAATGACCCCGGTCCGGCGGAGAGCACAATGCCGTGAAGGTCCTGGGTTGTTAACCGAAGGGTACTCACCAAATCTCCGATTAGAGGTGCCAGCTTTTCCGAGTGGATATTTTTGAGATTTAACGACACCTCCCCCAGCACCTGCCCGTTCCGGCTAATGGCAGCACCGCAGGTAATTCCACTGCTCTCAATTCCCAATAAATAAACGACTTTCTGTTCTTCGGTTCCGGGCATGGCTGCCTTCATCGGTTGCAAATTGGTTTTCAAATCGAGTTTACCTCAACATTTTTAATCGGCGGAGATGTATCCGGAAACACTCTTTCCTGTGGAAGCGCTTCTGTTGTCCGCCTTCGATAACTACCGGAAAAAATACACAATTTTTGATTGGGTCGGAAAGAATAATTTAATTCCGTTGCATACCGCCAAGCTGTGGTGCCATTTTCACACCTGTTGTGGAGCGTCACACTCTTTCCGGGAAATCAATTTATCGTCTTCGCCGGTTAATTTTTTGTAAACACCCATATTTCATGCAGATACGACCTGTCATGAATAACTGGCACGGTTTATGACCTCCTATTTGGCAGCGTTAACACAGCAATGATAGTTAAGCGGTTTGGAAACCGTATCATGTTCCACAATTATTCAGGAGGTTGTATCATGAAATTTTTTCGTTCAATGGTGATGTTACTGAGTTTGTTGATGGTGGGGATGTTCCTCAGTAGCTGTGAGAACAATACCACCGGTCCCGGTAATGATGGGAACGACAACCAACTCCAACTCAGCCAGGAGAGCAAGGCTGCTACCAAAGCCAGTTGGCAAATGCTGAATACCGTGAACACCCAGGGACAATTTACCGACCTGGTTTCCGGTAAGAAGCCGTTCCTGGAGGATCAGGAAGGGATGATTAACTCCATGCCGGAAATCCGCCAGGAAAATCAGCGGATGAAGAAGATTGTTTCGGCGTTGGTCAAAAGCAAGACTGCTTTTCAGCGCACCACGTCGGATTCGTTAATCTTTTTTCAGGAGTGGGTCGATTCCATTTCCGGCACTGCGGGGCGTCGGGCGCTCTGGTATGATCCTGTCACCGGCAACGCTCGCTTGTATGAAACCATCTATCAATTCCCCCCTCAGGTGCAATTAACTTATGACTCTACCGAAATTCGCGCCAATTTGGGGTCCAACTTAGATGATGACAGCGACGACCGTTTATTGGCGGTTGAAAAACTGAGCCTGTTTGAACCCAATTTCTTTGTCGAGCAAGTTCATGGTTTGATAACCGCCACTGCCTGGGATGATTCTTCCAATGAAGTGATTGGCGCTATCGCGGATAATAATGTGGTCTATGGCGATCAAACCGAATTGCAAAGTTTGCAGCAGCATGCCGAATTTAACCCGGATGGCAGCGGTTCGATCAGTGAGCGCACCGATTACCGGGATGGCACCTTCCGTACCAGCGATGTCAACTTTTATAATGATTTTACCGGCGAGTATCAGGAAGTTTGGCGTGACGGCACCACTGTCTCCGGGATGTTCGATCTGTTAGAAGACGACAACCATGCCGCCATTACCCGCAATATCGTTTTTGCCAATCATCCCACATTAGACCGGGTGGAAGAAGCTGCCGAATTCGTTCTGAATCCCACCGATTCCAGCAGCAACGCCCTGGTTACCCGAAAAGTGTTCTTCAAAAACGGTTCTTTGGATACTGCCCGGGTAGAAGTCGCCCGTTACCGGGGGGATGACGACCTGTGGCGGGAAGAATTCGACGTGCAAACCAGCAATGATGGTCAAAGCCATTTCTTGATTACCTATCATGAGGGGTACAAGGAAATTGAAGGCGAACACACCACCGTGGAAGGTTTGTATGTTCTCTTTAATGCCGTTGAGTACAATGACGGCAGCGGAGAACTGTGGGCAAATGTTTATGAATCGTTTGACGCTTATCAGAACGGGGATCCGCCCATCCTGGTCATCCATATCTTCTTTAACGGCGACGGCAGCGGTAAGGGCAGTATCACTGAAAACAATGTGACTTACAATATCACGTTTACCGCCGGCGGAGAAATCACTGTGGAAGATAACAGTGGCAATGCGGCAACGGTAAGTGGGTATTAATCGAGGAACAGAATTCTAAATAACTCCCCTCACCCCGGAACGATGGGAGCAGCTATTTGCGAAGGCTGCTCCCATCAAATTTTTAGCGCCAAAAAGCTTTTTCCTTGATAAAACAGGGGAAAGCGCATAAATTCATTACCGCAAACGGGCAAATAACAAGTGATGCTAATTCTCAACTTATGAATAACTTATGAAGTGGATTTCAGAGCGATCTTACCTGGTATTTTTTCTTCTCATTTTTTGGGGAACGGGATATGCTCAGTCAGAACGTTCCCTGGTAGTGGATTCGATAGAATATTACGGAAACACCAAAACCCGCACATCGGTAATTCGGAATTACCTGGATATCCGGGAGGGTCAGGCAATTACCCGGGAGCAGTTGGAAGCCGGGAAACAGCGTCTTCAATCCACTAATTTTTTTAAAGATGTGAATGTGTTAATTTTACCCGGGGAAGAGAAAGGGCATGCCCGGGTGCAGGTTAAAATCAGGGAGCGTCATTGGCCGTTTTTGCAATTTAAAAGCGGGTTTAATGAATTGGACGGCTGGTATATCAGCCCCCTGGGAATCCGGTTTGATAACATTTTTGGAAGGGGCAACATTATGGGTGCCGAGTTGCTGATAGGCGATCGGGTAAGCGGCACTCGTTTTGAATACATTCGCCCTTTTCTGTGGAACAGTGAATATGATCTGCGATTTCAGATCAGTGGATTTAACCGGGACTTTGTGCACTTTTTGTCGGATACGGCTGAATTTCGGCAGAATGTTCGTGACGACGAGTTTATGATTCGCCTGAGCGGCAATAGCGGTATTCCCCGTTTTTTTTCCCTCGCCTGGGTTGCTCAAACCTATGACGCCGAGAATGTCCTCACCGCTGAGGATGATGGCGAGAAAATCCCTGCCCCGGAATACCTGGATAAATTTTCCGGAAAACGGGATATTCGACGCTATATCATCGCTCTAAGTGCTGATACTCGTGATCGCAAACGTTCTCCTTCCCGGGGCTGGTGGGGCAGTGTGGCGTTCGAGCAATCCGCCAAACAACTGGGCAGCTTTACCGATTATATCCGCTTCACCATCGACATCCGGCGCTATCACCCCCTTTACCGGCAGCTAATCGGGGCGGTTCGGGTTAAGTGGGGGCACACCAGTGACAATGCCCCGTTTTATGAGAAATTTTACCTGGGGGGTCCCAACTCCCTTCGCGGTTATCGGGACCGGGGACTGACACCGCCCGGTTATGCTGCCAATCTTTTTCTGGGAAGCGCAGAACTGCGGTTTCCGCTTTCGGCTCGCTTAAAAGAGAGAAGCCCCATCACCGGGGTACTGTTTTATGATGTCGGTTATGCCTGGAATTCACCGAATTCATTTGATACCGCGAAATTAAAAAGCGGCATCGGTTTCGGATTGCGAATCAAATTGCCTATTGTGGGGCTGTTGCGAATGGATTTTGCCTATCCCCAGCCGGTAGGCGAATTTCACTTGCATTTCTCCCTGGGGCATACTTTTTAGTATTACCGGAATGCCTGAGGCGATGTCCCGGGGCGCTGAAAGGCAGTCTGTTGAGAGGCAGATATGTCCAATGATGTTTCGGGGTTGCACCACAGGTACCATTAGAATTCTCTAATGTTTGCTCCGACAGTTGTGCAGAAATAATTTAAGTATTATTATTACGGCGTATTTAATTTTTTTCCCCTGGTGCCATATCTGCCCCTTCCGATTTTCGGTAGGGGCAGATTGCTTTAAGGGGGTTTTAGAACCCCTGACACCCCCGCGCTCATTTACAGTTGTTCGATCCTTACCCAAGAGATGGTAATGAAATTATCTGGTAAATGTTTGCTTCCGCTTGTTCTTCTCATCTCATGTCTGTCCGCTCAATCCACCCCCACCCATACCAGGCATTTATCTTTCCATATTCATGTTAGAGACGTTGCCAAAGACTTTGGGGCTTTGGTAAGCACCCCATTTCGATCGTTTCCCCGCAACCAACTTGTCTTCCTGGGAATTACGAGTGTGCCCGCCCTGTTAATCTGGAAAGGGGATCAACCCATCGATGAAGAATATGCCCGGGAGGAACGTCGGTTTCCCATCTCTGTTGCTCATCATTTAGCGGATATCGGAAATGTATATAACCAGGCAGGCAGTGCGATATACGTGGCAGGAGTTACAGCTGTTCTGGGATCCGTTGCCCTTTTTAAAGGGGATACAAAAATGTGGCAAACTGCCGGGCTGTTGGTAGAGGCAGAATTTTTTACTTTCCTATCCGTCAGTGGAATGAAGATGGTATTGGGTCGAGCCAGACCTTTTACCAATGAAGGACCTCATCGATTTGACCTGTTTCATTTTCAGACCCAACATCCCCACATCTCCCTGCCGTCTTTGCATACAGCCAGTGTCTATGCCATGGCAACAGTGTTATCCGACCAGTATCCCAGGTGGTGGGTGAAAATACCGGCGTATTCGTTTGCTGTCTCTGTTGCTTTGCAGCGAATGGAAAGCCGGGAGCACTGGGCGTCCGATGTATTTGTGGGCGGGGTAATGGGGTATTATATTGCCCATATCCTGTTTGAGCGGCGACATCCCGGTCCGCGCCAACGAGTGCGGATAACATTGTCAATCCGGGAGAACCTGTTGGGGATGGCAATTGCTTTTTAACAGTGAAGTATCTTTACCTCCTCCAATGGATCCGCATGCCAATAAGTGTCAAATCCTGAACAGGATAGACAGAGAAAGGTCCGACAACTCAATTGACTCCCCAAATCGTTCCGGTACATCGCAAGGCAGTAGGAAACCGCATGGATGTGAGGTAAATCATTACAATTTTGATTGGAATTCATTTCTTATAATGATAAACTATGCTCTGATGGATCGAAATAAGTGACTATTCTCAATGCCGTATGAAGTTCTTACCAAAAGTTTTGTTGCCGGTATTTTAGCCAGTGTGGCGTGTGGTTTAGGGGTCCTGCCGTTATTGTTTCGTCGAGTAGATTTGAAAAAGCACACTGGAATCGGGTACGGGCTAACCGGCGGATTGATGTTCGCCGCTTCGGTGTATAATCTCATTCTTCCAGGGCTTACCCTGGGGGCTCATGAATTAACCCTCTCAGAAGTCATCCCGGTGATGGGGGGGATTTTGTTAGGCGCAACTTTTTTATGGGGGGCGGATTATTTTTTGTCTCCTCAACGCCTGGCACAAGCCCACTGGCAGCGCTGGGGCACTCGTAAGGAGATTCTGATTTTTCTTACCATGTCGGTGCACAGCATTCCCGAGGGGGTCGCCGTTGGAGTGGGGTTTGCCTCCGAGGCGGTGTATGCCGGTAACTTGGGCACCTATATTGCATTAGCAATAGCGATTCACAATATACCGGAAGGATTGGCGGTAGGGATTCCCCTGCGGTCTGAAGGTGCCAGCATCCACAAAAGTTTCTGGGCAGCTTTTTTAACCAGTCTGCCGCAACCGTTAGCCGCCCTGCCTGCCGGCCTGGCTTCCTGGTTCTTTCAACCTTTAATGCCCATTCTAATGGGGTTTGCCGCCGGGGCAATGATCTTCTTGATTTTGCTGGAAATTATTCCCGAGGCGCTGGATAGCGAAACCCCGCTGCGAATCGCCTGGTCGTTTACCCTGGGCTTCTGTTTGATGTTATTGGTGCAGGTTTTGCTATAAATCGGGTTTCGATGGAGAACAGCAAAAACAAGTGAATAATTTGCACAGTCAAGTCGTAACCATAGTCACAAAGTGCACAATATGAAGATACTTGTTATCGAAGATGAAAGAAAAGTCGCGAATTTTATACGGCAGGGGCTAAGTGAATCGGGTCACTCCGTAGAAGTGGCAGTGGATGGTGAATCGGGCTTGAAGTTGGCACGGGAAAAAATGTTTGATATTATTATTTTAGACTGGTTGTTGCCGGGGATGCCCGGGATAACGGTCTGCCGGAAAATCCGGGAATTCGATTCCCAGATTCCCATCTTGATGCTGACGGCACGGGGGACTACCGAAGACAAAATTACCGGTCTGGATAGCGGTGCGGATGATTATTTAACCAAACCGTTTGCCTTTGAAGAACTCAAAGCTCGCATTCGAGCGCTTTCCCGGCGCGCTCCTTTTTCCCGGAAGGAATCATCGATTCTCACTTTTCGGGATATCTGGGTCGACTTGTTGACCCGCCGGGTGTTCCGGGGAGAGAGGGAAATCTTTTTGTCTAATAAAGAATATGAGTTGTTGGTCTATTTCTTAAAACATCAAAATCAAGTGATTACCCGGAAACAGCTGGCAAAAGACGTCTGGAAAATCGATTTTGAAACTGGCACAAATTTTGTTGAGGTATACATCACTTATTTACGCAAGAAGTTAGGAAGCAGCAAACAAAAACCGCTTATCCTGACCTTGCGTGGTGCCGGATATATGATAAAAGGAGATCCCGGTGAGAACGATTAAAGGGAAACTCCTTTTCTGGAACGGTCTGTTGTTGATAGGTTCTTTAATTCTTCTGGAAGTCATCGCTTATGCAGCGGTAAAACGTATTTTATATCATCAGGTCGATACGAATCTTGCGAACGAGAGTATGGAGATTGCCGGGTTGATTCAAGTTGTAAACAATGATATTCACATGACCAGTAGCCATGAATGGAATGAAGGAGAGCACCAGGTGGTTGGGGCGGATGCGATTTATTTACAAATATCCACCTTTCCCGGAGGAAAATTATTCCAATCAAGCAATTTACAAACCCTGGGAGTGGTCTTTCCCGTTCCCCGGTACAATTGGAGCAACTCCCAGGAAAATATTTTTTATCAAAATTTTAATGTGGAAAGGTATCAATTCCGGACCTGTTATTACCCGATTTTTCAGGAAAATAAATTCGTAGCAGTATTGATTGCTGCAAGTTCATTAGCCAGGGTTTATCGTTTCTTAAGTGCGGTGCAAAATGCATTTTTGATTATTACCCCATTATTCAGCTTGTTATCCCTGGCAGGAATGTGGATACTGAGCAAAAATGCGTTAAAACCACTTCAAAAAATAACCGAAATTGCCGAAAATACGTTGCGGTCAAAAAATTTGAAACAAAAGATAGAGGTAGAGAAGACCGATCGGGAAGTCACCCAATTAATCGAGACTTTGAATGAACTATTCTTTCAGTTAGATAAGTCGATTGAACAAATGAAAAGTTTTACTGCCAATGCCTCTCATGAACTCCTGACCCCGTTGACCATTATGCGGGGTAATATCGATGTGATGCTCACCCGGGAACGCAGCCCGGAACAATACCGACAGGCATTGTTGATTATTTTAGAAGAAGTGAAAAAGTTGAGCAAATTGATTGAAAATTTACTGACATTGGCAAAAGGAGAAGCCCAACCGGGGAAACTGGCAACGTCCGTGGTAAAATTAGACAGCCTGATATACCGAAATTTGACGGATTGGCAACGCCTGGCAGCTGTTAAATCGATTGAGTTGCGTCTTGACATTCAGGGAGAGGCGGATATAGTTGGTAATGAAAGCTGGCTTCGGGAGATGATCACGAACTTGATAGAGAATGCTGTTAAATATAATCATCCCGAAGGAAGCATTGTCATCCGGTTAAAGTCTACCAACGGAAATGTCGTTCTGGAGGTAGAAGATAGCGGTATTGGAATACCGGAAGGGGAGCGGGACAAAATTTTTGAACGGTTTTTCCGGGGAAGAAATTCCACTCCCCATTCTCCAGAAGGGAGTGGGTTGGGGTTGGCAATTGTAAAATGGATTGTGGAAGCGCATCAAGGGCAGATAGCCGTTATCAGCACCCCCGAAGATGGCACCACTTTCCATATCGAATTCCCCGGGAGAAAGTATGAAAAATACACCATGGCATCAGGGGAAACGTTGCTCGATTAGTCGAGTTCCGGATTTAATACAGGATACGGAGTTGATCTATGAGGGGATAACACTGGTTCGAGTTCAGAAACAATATGGAATTCAGCATGAAAACGGTTTCGGTCTCGAACGGTCCCGTACTATTCGTGAAAGCTTTTGAAAAAACGGCACATTTTTCAGAAGCAGGCGGACTCAAATACAGAAATTTATCAGGAACGATGCGCCATGGTAACACAACAACTTGAAGAAAAAAAACGCGACCTCTTCAAAATTTTTCTGACAATTTTATATGTGGTTTCACTGGCGATATACGGATATTTTGTTTTTCAAGGTATCCAGTTCTATCGCACCCCCTATTCGGAACGCCCTTATCACCCCGATTATCGTGTTCTTCGCCCGGCTGGTTTTCAGGGACATGGTTTTGGGATTCTGGGCAGCGCCATGATGATTTTTATGCTGCTCTACTCTATCCGCAAACGTACCAAGCTCTTTGGTGAATGGGGTTCGTTAAACCGATGGTTGGATATTCATATCTACTTCGGGATTATGGGACCCCTGTTTATTATTCTCCATACCGCTTTTAAAGTGCAGGGACTGGTTGCCGTTAGTTTTTGGTCAATGATAGCAGTGGCAACCAGCGGCATTGTTGGGCGCTACCTGTATCTGCAAATCCCCCGCAACCGGATGGGTGAGGAGCTAAACCTGAAAGACATCCAGGAGATGAACGAGCGTTTTTCCCGGGAATTGCAGGAAGAGTTGAAGCTCTCGGAACACCAATTGTTGAAGATACAGGAATTTGACGCGGCGCAAATCGATATTAATCAGAATGTTCTGTTCCTGTTGATGACGATGTTTTTCCATGACTTGCTGGCACCGTTGCAGCGGATACGCCTGAGGCGGCGTTATGCCCGGAGATTCCAACTTTCCGGAACTCATTTACATTATGCCGTCAATTTAACGCAGCGAAAAATCAAATTGCAACGCCGCATTCTGGCGCTGGAAAAAGTAGAACGGTTATTTCATTACTGGCATGTGTTCCACAAACCGTTTGCTTACATCATGTACCTTATTATGATCATTCATGTAGGCATTGCAATATGGCTGGGGTATACCTGGGTGTTTTAGGGGGAAGGAGGAGTAAGCAGTCATCAGTGATCCGGAAACGAATAAAAGAGAAGATGAAAAATTTTGGGGACATTCAATTGGTGATTTCAGACAGGTTCAGTTTTGATGGAAATCTATTTAAACAACATGGCGGGTTTTAGAATGCGGATGCAGTTGCATACATTTGGGAAATGGATGCGCATTTTGTTTTTTGGGGTAATGCTCACTCTTCCTGCCTTTGCCCAGTTGTCCCCTGGGGATTTGCAACGTGCCCATGCCTCTTTAGAAGGATTAGAAAACTGTACTCAATGCCACTCTGCCGGCAAAAAGGTGTCGGCGAAAAAGTGCTTAAGCTGTCATACCATCTTAAAAGACCGTATCGATGCCGGGAAGGGCTTGCACAGCCAGCCCGAATTTAAGAAGTGTGTAAAATGCCATAGCGAGCATCACGGGCGCAATTTCAAGTTGATTCATTGGCAGGATGGGCGGAAACATTTTGATCATTCCAAAACCGGTTATGAATTAAAAGGCGCCCATACGGAGCAAGAGTGCCGGGATTGTCATCAACCGAAGAATATTGTCATTAAAGAAGCATTGTTAAGTAAGAAGAAAGACCTGAAACGCACTTTCCTGGGGTTAGACCAAAAATGCGTAAGCTGCCATATCGATGAACACCGCGGTCAATTATCGAATGATTGTTTAAAGTGTCACAACATGGAGAAATGGAAACCGGCAACTGCCTTCGATCATAATCGTACCGATTACCCTCTGACCGGGAAACACGTTCAGGTCGATTGCCAAAAATGTCATAAGCCGATTCAGGATAATCTCTATCCGGATGACAGGAGTTATCTCAAATTCACCAACATTCGATTTAATCAATGTTCTGCCTGCCATGAAGATGCTCACAATGGGCAGTTTGGCAAGGAATGTAATTCCTGTCATCAGACGGATGGATGGCGGCATATTCGCACCGCCAATTTTAATCACGACCGCACCCGTTTTCCTCTGCGGGGGCTCCATCGCAAGGTAGCGTGTGAATCGTGCCATAAACCCGGGTTGCCCCGCAAGGGACTCAAATTTGCCCATTGTATGGATTGTCATGAGGATTTTCATAACGGGCAGTTTGCCGACCATCCCTCCCGGGGAGATTGTGATGAATGCCATACGGTAAACGGGTTTCATCCCTCCACCTTTACATTGGAACAGCACCAGAAAAGCGATTTTCCCCTGGAAGGGGCGCACCTCGCTATCCCTTGCATCGCCTGTCATCAGACGCAGCAAAACCAACGGATTCGTCGTGCCGGGCGGTCCATGCTGCAAATGAATCGGTTCGTATTTACTTCCACGAAATGCCATGCCTGTCATGAGGATCCCCATCAGGGAGAGGTGGATAAGTTTGTTCAGGAGGGTGGATGTGAATTTTGCCATTCGGTGGAAAGCTGGCAGGCAGTGCAGTTTGACCATCAACAAACCGATTTTGCACTAAAGGGGCATCATCGGGAGACGGACTGTGTCTCCTGTCATAAACCGGAAAAAACCGCAGGAAATCAACGAATCATTCGTTTTGCTGATCTTTCCACCAAATGTCAGGACTGTCATCAGGATGTGCATCACGGGCAGTTTGAATCTACTTTAACCACAGCCGGGCATGTGTTAATCATAACCGATTGCAGCCGCTGTCATACCGAAGAAAACTGGCAGCCGGATAAGTTTGATCACAACCGTGATGCCGCATTTTCTCTCGAAGGCGCTCATCAGTCAGTGCCTTGCCTGGATTGTCATAAAAAAGTGGGGACCGGGGACAATTCTTATACTCAATTTAAACCATTGGATAACCGCTGTAGTTCTTGTCATGGAAACGGATAACCCGGGAGCCACCTATGGAAACTCGCTATCATTCGTTGATGCTTCGGGGCATCGTCGTGCTTATACTGTCTGTTATAAGCACCACCCTGTATGCTCAGAAAAACTCAAAGAATCCCCATGGGGAAATTCGCTTGGAATGTTTAAATTGCCATACTACCGAATCATGGAATAAAATGCGCCGTCCCATGCAATTTTCCCATGATAACACCGGTTTCCCATTGACCGGTGCCCATAGCGGGGTGCAATGCGTCTCCTGCCACCAGGATTTGCATTTTTCCCGGGTGGGCAGCGAATGTGCGGACTGCCATACCGATGTTCACCGTGCTCAATTTGGCAGCGACTGCCAATCCTGCCATACTCCCGATAGCTGGGAAAGTCACCAGGAAGTGTTTGACCTTCATGCCGAAAGAGGGTTTCCCCTCACCGGGGTTCATGCCATTGCCGATTGCCAGGCATGCCATGTGGGGGAACAACAGACCGAATTTGCCGGTTTATCAACAGAATGCAGCAGTTGCCATATCAACGATTTTATGCAGACCATAAATCCGACACATCCCCGGGCAGGGTTTGACATGAACTGCTTAAGCTGTCATACGTCCACCAGTCGAAGCTGGGCTGCTCCGAAGTTTTCCCATCCGGAAACTTTTGAAATCCGGGGGGCACATAAAGTGGCGGATTGCAATAGTTGCCATGCCACCGGTTTTGTCGGAACCCCGACGGAATGCGCGGGATGTCATATCGCGGATTACCAGCAGACCACCGCACCGGCTCATGCCGTTTCCGGCTTTCCACAAGATTGTGAGAAATGCCATAACGAAACTCGCTGGGAAGGTGCTTTCTTTGATCATCTTGAGGCAAGTGGGTTTGAGTTACATGGTGCCCATGCTAACCTGGTTTGCAGTGACTGCCATACCGATAACCGGTTCAGCGGCTTGCCACGAGATTGCTTCGGCTGCCACCAGGTCGATTTTAACCGAACCACCTCCCCCAATCACGTCCAAAGCAATTTCCCTCAAGATTGTATGGTTTGCCATAATGATATCTCCTGGCAGCCAGCTTTGTTTAACCACGACTTGACAAACTTCCCCCTTACCGGCGCTCATGGCACCATCGAGTGTATTGATTGCCATACCAATAACCAGTATACGGCATTACCCACTGACTGCATCTCCTGCCACAATACCGACTTTACCAATGCTGCCAACCCCAATCATGTGCAGAATAATTTCAATACCGATTGTTTACAGTGCCATACCACCACTGCCTGGCAGCCGGCAGAGTTCGACCATAACAACACCAATTTCCCCCTAAACGGTGCCCATGCGAGTTTGCAGTGCATTGATTGCCATTCCAACGGCTATACCAATACGCCTACGGATTGCTATTCCTGCCACCAGGCGGATTTTGAAGGGGTTACGGAACCCAATCATGTCACCAACGGCTTCAGCACCAATTGCTTGCAGTGCCATACCACCGGTGGGTGGAGTCCCGCAACTTTTGACCACAACAACACCGACTTCCCCCTCAGCGGCGCTCATACGACTTTACAATGCATCTCCTGCCACTCCAACGGCTACAACAATACGCCCACGGATTGTTATAGCTGCCACCAGTCGGATTACGAAGGGGTGAGCGATCCCAACCACGTGACCAACAACTTCAGCACCGACTGCTTGCAGTGCCATACCACGGACGGGTGGTCTCCGGCAACATTCGACCACAACAACACCAACTTCCCGCTGACGGGTCAGCATTTGAACTTGCAGTGTATTGACTGCCACTCCAACGGCTACAACAATACGCCCACGGATTGTTATAGCTGCCACCAG
>CAYYGL010000021.1:0-1710 GCA_964471235.1 uncultured Calditrichaceae bacterium | reverse complement strand
TCGGATTATGAGAATACCACCAACCCCAATCACGGTGCCGCCGGTTTCCCAACCGATTGTCAGCAATGCCACAACACGACTGACTGGAACAACACCACCTGGGATCATGACGGGCAGTATTTCCCGATTTATTCCGGGGAGCATAATAACAAATGGGATGCTTGCAGTGATTGTCATGTTGATCCGAATAATTTTGCAGTTTTTGAGTGCATTTTTTGCCATGAACATAATCAACAAGATATGAACAATGAACACAATAATGTGCCGGGCTATCAATACGACAGCCAGGCATGTTATTCTTGTCATCCGGATGGCAGTGGTGATGATTGATAAGTTCATTTTGAGAGGCGGAACATTTATTTGAATTTGAATGGAAATAACGAATGGGAAAAAATTATCACCATATCATCATAATCCTGGTGTTATTCGCCGGGCACCTGTTTGCCCAGGAGAATTCCCGGAATCCGCATGGGAAAATTCGGTGGGATTGTTTGAATTGCCATACCACCGAGTCGTGGGATAAAATGCGTCGTCCGATGGAGTTCTCTCATGATGAGACCGGTTTTCCATTGATCGGTGTGCATCAAAACACCAAATGCGTCTCCTGTCATCAAGACCTGAGCTTTAAGAAGGTGGGCAGTGAATGCGCAGACTGTCATACGGATGTGCATCGTGCCCAATTTGGCAGCGACTGCCAATCCTGCCACACGCCGGAGAATTGGAAAAGCCAACAGGAGATTTTTGAGCTTCATGCCTCGCGCGGTTTTCCGCTGGTTGGAGTACATGCCATCGCCGATTGCCAGGCATGTCATATCGGGGAACAGCAAACCGAATTTGCCGGCACTTCTGCCGAGTGCAGTAATTGCCATGCAAATGATTTTATGCAGAGCAGCAATCCGGCGCACCCACTGGCAAATTTTAGCATGGATTGCATGACTTGTCATCAAGTGACGAGTCGCACCTGGGATGCCCCAAACTATACGCATCCGGCAAAATTTGAATTGCGCGGTGCCCATCGCCAGGCCGATTGCGTTAGTTGTCACAGTACCACTTTTACCGGAACCTCACAGGAGTGTGTGAGTTGCCATCAAACGGAATATCAAAACAGCAGTAATCCGCCGCATCAGTCCTTCGGTTTTCCCCAGGAGTGCCAGGCTTGCCATAGCGAAGAGAATTGGGAGCGAGCATCCTTTAACCATTTGCAAGAAAGCGGGTTCGACCTCCAGGGAGCCCACAGTACCATCCAGTGTATTTCCTGTCATGTCAACAGCCAATTAACCGGTTTGCCGCGGGATTGCATCGGCTGCCACCAGGTGGATTATAACGGGGTGAGCGATCCCAATCATGTGACCGGTAATTTTCCAACGGATTGTATGGTATGCCACAACCAAAATACCTGGCAACCTGCGGATTTCAATCATGATTTGAGCGGCTTCCCTTTAACCGGTGCTCATCAAACCCTGGATTGCAATAGTTGCCACACTAACGGTAATTTTTCCAACACCCCGAGTGATTGCTATGCCTGCCATCAAACTGCTTACGAAGGGACAACCAATCCCAATCATATACAAAATAATTTTAGCACCGATTGCATGCAGTGCCATACCACCACCGCCTGGCAGCCGGCAACCTTCGACCATAGTAACACCAACTTCCCGTTAACCGGAGCGCATTTGAATTTGCAGTGCATCGACTGCCACTCCAACGGCT
>CAYYGL010000020.1:0-37744 GCA_964471235.1 uncultured Calditrichaceae bacterium | reverse complement strand
TCCATGGAACGCGCCATCGCCCGGGTATTCAACACAAACGCAATTCGCACCTCATCTTTGCCCAGCCCCGGGGTGGCATAAAAGCCGTTCGCCGGGGCTAACATCACCGTTTCGTTGTTGTCATGGAAATCCTGCAACAGCCACTTGCAAAAGTTATCCGCATCATCCACCGGTAATTTGACGATGGTGTAAAAAGCCCCCTGTGGTTTTTGTCCCACCACCCCGGGAATTTGCGAGAGTGCTTCAAACACCACCTCCCGGCGGTTGCGATATTCGGTCAGCACCTGGTCGAAATAGGATTGAGGCGTATCCAGGGCTGCCAGTGCGGCAATTTGTTCCAGGGTGGGCGGGCATAGCCGCGCCTGACCAAATCGCAACACGGTCTCCAATATCTCCCGATTTTTGCTTACCAGGCAGCCAATGCGTGCCCCGCAGGCGCTATACCGTTTGGAAATGCTGTCCAGTAAAATGGCCCGGTCTTCAATGCCTTCCAGGTGCATCACCGAGATATGGCGGGCGCCGTCGTAAACAAATTCCCGGTACACTTCGTCGGTTAAAAAAAACAAATCCGCTTCCAGCACCAGGTCCCGTAGTTGTTGCATCTCTTCCCGGGTATATACGTAACCGGTGGGATTATTGGGATTGCAGATCATAATTGCCCGGGTGCGGGTTGAGATTTTGCTGCGGATTTCGTCCATCGGCGGTAGTTTGAAACCATCCTCTGCCCGGCTGGTTACCGGCACGATGGTCACACCGGCTTCCCGGGCAAATCCGTTGTAATTGGTATAAAACGGCTCGGGGATGATGATTTCATCTCCCGGGTCCATGGTTGCCATCATGGCAAAGATAATCGCCTCACTGCCGGCAGTGGTGACGATGATTTCTTCTTTGCTGACATTGATATCATATTGTTGATAGTACGTTGCCAGCCCCTCCCGGTATTCCCACAATCCGGCGGAATGACCGTATTCCAGCACGGTGATGTGGTGATTACGGAAGGCATCCAGCATATTCTGGGGCGTGGGGATGTCCGGCTGCCCGATATTGAGATGATAAACGGTTATTCCCCGTTTTTTGGCATCTTCGGCATAAGGAACCAGTTTGCGGATGGGCGACGGGGGCATTTGACTGGCGCGTTGAGATAGATGTGGCATTGTAGTTTCCTTTTGTGCAACGATGAAGTTAATCGTACCAGAGTCTTAATTTCCGGCTGAAGCATTTTAACCGGCTATTGTTCAATGAACGAAATATTTTTTATCACCAATTTCCTAAAATCGTGTGAGTCGTTCCGTTTTTTGATCTGCGGCGGCATCTCCCAGAACGGCATGGGCTTCTGCCGGGCTGTCATACACATAGGTGAGCCAGTTCTCGTAGCGGGAGACTTTGCCGCGCACCACCTCGCCATACAACCTGGATAACTGCAAGGTGATCTCCCCGGGCTTGCCATCCCCTACGGTGTGAACCTGCCATTGGGAAGGATCCTTCTCCCGGTCACGCCCGTCGGTTATCCGGGTTATGGGCGTTACCTCCGCGGCGGTACCGGTAAAAAATACCTCATCCGCCTCAAAAAATTCCTCCACGGTAATGGGGCTGATGTCGGTCTGGTAGCCCAGGTCCTGTGCCAATTCCAGGATGCTGGTGCGGGTGATACCTTCCAGGATGGATTCATATTTATCATTGGTCTTTACTACCCGGTTTTTGACGATGATGATGTTTTCCCCGGGACCTTCAGCAATTCGATTTTCCAGGTTCAGAAAAACCCCTTCATCGAAGCCGAGTTTCCTTGCATAGGTGGCATGGATATTGGATTGCACATACAACCCGCCCAATTTCACAGAGGCATTGATTTGCGAAGGATGGAACCGTTTCCAGGGCATCAGCAATACATGAACGCCATTGAGCAAACCTTCTTCACCCAGGTATGCCCCCCATTCCCAACTGCCGATGGTCAATTCCACCGGGCAGGCTTTGGGGGTTAAGCCCAGGTTGCCATAGCTGTAAAATAAATTCGGACGGATATACGCACTCCGTAATTGGTTTTCCCGCACCACCAGTCGGCAGGCGTCCATGATTTCGGAGTGAGTATAAGGCATTTCCATATTCAATGCCGCAGCGGATCTGAAAAAGCGGTCGATATGATCTTTCAATCTGAAAATCGCGGGACCCTGGTCGGTTTCATAAGCACGAATGCCTTCAAATACGGAGCTCCCGTAATGCAGCACATGAGCCATGACGTGCACCAGCCGGGTATCCCATTCATATAATTCACCATTATGCCAGTATTTTTTTGCGCCGGGGAAATAGGTTGTATTTAACATGAACCACTCCTTATGATAGATGTTGATAAGGTAGATTGTTTTGAATTATTCGGATCACTGATGCTGCGGTAGCCGGTTGTTCAGCTCGATCCGTAAATCAGGTAAGAAAGTGACAAAAATAAACATGACTGTTCAGTCCCCTGGTTTCTGCCAAAAAAAAAGCCTGGAAAACGACCGCCAGGCTTATGATATGGTTAATTGCTCATTGGATAAAAAGAATAAATAACATTGGGTAACGTTTCCTTAATTTATGGCTCACATTCTTTTCTTTCGGAAAATTATAATATTAAATAAGCGAAAAGATGTCAAGTGATTTAAAAAGAGCTTTGAAAAACCGATTTGCGTCTTTGGTGATAATTTCAGTAAAAAAAGGAATTTGGATGGTGCTACTTCGTGACATGGGAGTTTCCATATTCCCGGAAAAAAAATCGAAACCGGGCAATTCATTCGTCGTACGGTCAAGCCCTTCTTTTTTCAGGGGGTTTGCTTTTAAAACGCCATTTCCGTATTTTCACCGCCTAAATGGAGGAAAGAAATGACGAAAATGTTCGTTCGATTTTCGGCGATTCTCGGTTATGTTTTGGTTGCCATTTTCCCCTTGTTACGGGCACAAGAGATAGTGTTTTTTTCACTGCCGGAAGAAAAAGTCAATAGCGAATTCACCCACCTCCTGCAACGGACAACTTCCCACAACCACCTCTTACTAAACGGTGTCTGGACACTGAAACACCCGGAGCAGGACAGCATTTTGGGGGTAGTTCGGGTACCCTGCACGTTTCAAAACACCAATGCCGTGCGATTGGAGAAGAAGTTTGTCATCACCAAAAAAGCGGGAGAGAGCTATCGGTTGTACGCCGGCATGATAAACGGAGAAGCGGAAATCCGCCTGAATGACTCCCTGCTTGTCAGAACCCGCCAGGATTATTACCCGATCTCCATATATCTCCCGGCAACATTGGTAAAGAATGGGGAGAACACCCTGCGGGTCACCATCCGTCGAATTCGCAATCGCTTTAACGCCACCCCGGCATTTTTCCCCCTGAATATTCCCCGCATCGACACCGGTATTCTGGATGGGGTTTACCTGGAAATATTACCGCCGGTTGCCATAAAGGCGATCACCGTGTCGCCGGATTTTGGAGATTCGCTGGTATATTTGAACGGAGCGATCACCTTAACCCACCCTTTGCCGGACACCACTGTTTATTCACTTCGCCTGAGCCTCTTTCGAGGTCAGCAACGGCTTTTCCATCACCAACTTCCTTTCCGCCAACCGGGTGCCAGGCAGATAAAATTTCCTCGTTTTTCGATTCCCCAACCGACTTCTACTGACCTGCCCGGTGACGTTTTCCGTCTCGAAGCAACACTGGACAGTCTGGGGCATCCGGTGGATACCCGCCGCCAACCGGTGGCAATCCGGGAGATAAAAATCACCAACCGGGGGGCAACCATTAACGGAATCACCACGGTATTGAATGGATTGAATTATGTGTATCAAACCCGGGAAGGTTCGGAGCTGTTTGATCCGGTATTGATCCGTAAGGATTTAATGGATATCAAACAGCGGGGATTCAATGCCATCCGGGTGGTGCTGCATCCCATGCCGGAGGAATTTTACCGGATTTGTGATGAGGTGGGGTTGTGGTGTTTTCAGGATCTGCCTTTTGTGTTTACCGGGGTCAGGAAAAAAGAGCGTCAGGCGGTTTTTAAAAATTGGTATCGCTACTACCGCTATCTGACAAAAATGGCAACCCGCTATCGGAGTCTCGTGGCAATCGGGGTGGGATTTTATATAGACGGTACATCCACCCACGAGAAGAATTTGTTGGCATCCTTCTTACAGCGATTGCCCGGAAAGCCGCTTCCGATTTACACCGTCACCATGCTGCCGAACCCGGACCCACCACCGGAAATTGATTTTCGTCTGATTGATTTCTCCCGTACCCACCACCTTCGGGAAGATTTTATCCATCTGCAATCCATCAAAAGGGACCATATTTTCTTCCCGGTCATCTTCCCTCATGGAATTTCCCCGGAAGATTCACTGATTTCTTCTTCTCCTACCATTCCGGCGCTTTTAAAATTTTATCATCAATTGACATCCGATGAGTTGCCCGGAAAAATTCCCGGCAATTTTTTCATGAGTTATCATGACTATTACGATTATCTACCGGCGGTCCCCAATGGATTTCACCGGAACCCTTTCCTGAACCCCATTGGCTTCCAAACAATACAGCGGAACCCGAAGCCGCCCTTTCGTTCCCTTCGCCAATCGACCGGTAAAGAATTTAATGCGACTGCAAAATATCCCCTCCCGGTATTTGCTTCCCGGGCTACTCTGAATATCCTCCTCGGAATCCTGAATTTGTTTTTCTTTCTGCTACCTTTTAAGCGGTTTAAGCTGTTTCGCCAAAATATTATCCATAGCATTAAAAAACCTCATGGATTCTTTGTGAATTTGCAGGAGCGCATTTACATTCCTTACCGCCAGTCATTTTTCCTGTTATTGGTGATTTCCATGAACGGTGCCCTGGTGCACGGTGCGGTCGTTTATTATTTCCGGGAAAACCCGGTACTGGACTATGCACTCTCCCTGATATGCATTTCACCGGAAATTAAACGAATTGCAGTTCAATTAATCTGGAATCCGATTTTTTTTCTGGTGTTCGATACCCTCCTGATCATTGTTATTTTTTATATAATGGCAATTCTGATGAAGATATTGACGATGGTTGGTTTTAGCCGGGTACGGTTCGGGCAAGCCCTGGCAGTCAGCATCTGGGCAGCTGCGCCTTTTGTGCTTTTACTTCCCCTGGGCATCGTGATGTATAGCCTCCTCCTGTTCATGAAATCCTATTGGATTTTCTTATTCCTGCTATTATATTTTCACGTTTTATACTATTTCCGCTGGATAAACGGCGCCCGGGTATTGATGGGGCGGCTCTATTCCAGAGTTCTGATAAGCGTCACTGCCATTTTATTAATTTTTCTGGCTGGCAGCGGTTATTTATACCAACACTATTTGAACGGTATGGTTTACTGGCAGTATGCATATCATCTCTTCAAATTTTTCCATTGACAATGTTGGCGGGGGAGGGAATCCTATCCGGCATTTCCGAGAAAGCATCTGCTTACAAATTTGATTCTGTAACGATTCAGTCCGAAATTATCTAATCGAATGTTTAGGAAAAAATGTATTTAACACGTTTAGATGTACTGGGATTTAAATCATTTGCCCAGAAAGCGGTTTTTAAATTTGATGGCGGCATGACCGCCATCATCGGACCCAATGGCTGTGGAAAAAGCAATATTGTGGATGCCATCCGCTGGGTGTTGGGAGAGCAGCGTCCCAGTGTGCTGCGCTGCGACCGCATGGATAATGTGATTTTTAATGGCACCGCCACCCGTAAGCCCCTCAGTATGGCGGAAGTTTCTATCTATATCGAGAATAATAAAAATATCCTGCCTTCCGAATACAGCGAGATTAAAATTACCCGCCGGTTATACCGTTCCGGGGAAAGTGAATACCTGATCAACAACCAGGTGGTGCGATTGATGGATATCGTCAACCTGTTTGCCGATACGGGAATGGGAGCGGATGCTTATTCGGTGATTGAATTGAAGATGGTGGAGCAAATTTTAAGCGACAATGCCCAGGAAAGACGCCGCCTGTTTGAAGAAGCTTCGGGCATCAAGAAATACAAAGCCCGCCGGAAATCCGCTTTGAACAAATTAGACACCACTCAGCAGGAACTGACCCGTCTGGATGACATTATTGCCGAAGTGCAAAAATCCGTTAACTCCTTAGCCCGTCAGGTGGGCAAAGCCCGGCGCTACCATGAATATCGAAACCAGTTGAAAGAAAAGGAACTGCTCTACAGTTATCTGAAAATTTACAGCCTGCAAAATGAATTGAAGCCCCTGGGGACGGAATTGGATGAAGTAAGCCGAACCAGAACCGGATTGGGCAAGGAAGTGCATCGGATGGAAGCCGAGATGGAGAAGCTCCAGGTGCAGGCAGTGGACATGGAGCAATCGTTTCGTCTGGCGGCGGAGAATCTCTATCAAAAAGACGAGTTGATCCAGGAAGCCCGGGGGAAACTTCAACTACGGCAGCAAAAAATCGAATCGCTGCAGGATACCGTAACCACTTATGAAGCGGAAATTGAGCAGCAGAAGCAAAAACGTCAGCAATTGAGTGAAGAAAAAGACCATTTGCAAAGCCGGTTACAGGCAGTCCGGCAAACCATGCAACATGCCCAGGAGGTTTACCGGCAGGCAGCCAATCAGCAATTGGAAGCGGAAGAAGCATACCGAAAAATGCGGGAGGCGTATCAATCTTTTATTCAGACCAACCGGGAAGAATTGCAGCAATCGGGGGTTTTGAAAGAAGCGCTGCAAAAAATCAATCTGCAAAAAGAAAACCTGTTCCAACGCATCGAAAGCAGCCGGGAGACCCGGGAGAAATTAAACGCCGAGTTGCAAAGCCGCCAGGGGGAGTTACAGGAGTTAACAACGGAACGGGAAAATCTGCAAAACGATCTGGATATTTACACCAAAGAGCATGCACATCTGGAAGCGACAATCACCCACTTGAAGACCGAGGTGGAAACCCTCCGGAAAAATCTGACCGGCAAACAGGGAGAATTGGAAAAACTTGTCAGTCGAAAATCTTTTTTGGAAAACCTGATCACCAACTATGAGGGCTTTTCCGGCAGCGTGCAGTATGTGATGTCCAACAAAACTCGGTACCGGGGAATTGTGGATACCTTAGCCAACCTGGTTGACTGCGAGGCGCCCTATCGTCAGGCGCTGGAAAGCTACCTGATGGAGGTCTCCAATTACCTGGTGGTGGAGGAAGAACAAACGGCTAAAGAGATTCTGGAGAGTCTTCGCCGGGATAGCAAAGGTCGACTGACACTCGTTCCATTGACGTTGCTGAATGCCAACCATCGTGCCCAGCCCGGGGAATCCCTCCCGCCCGGCAACGAACAGATGCGTCCCCTCCAGGATGTGGTAAATTTCTCCAAGGAGCACGCCCCCTTGTTCCACTTTCTGTTTCGCGGGGTTTACCTGGTTGATAATCTTGATCAGGCCATTGCCCTGCACCGCAGCCATCCCAATCTCACCTTTGTTACCCGGGAGGGGGATATTCTGGAATACTGGGGAAATTTAACCGGTGGGATGTCGCAGAACGGAATGGGATTAATCGGGCGCAAGGAACAATACCAAACGTGTTTAACCGATTTAAGTGCGCTTCAGGCGGACCTTCAAGTTCAGGAGGAAAAACTACAAGAGGTAGTGGCGGCTTTAGCAGAAAAAGAAGACAAACTGGAAGAATTTAAAAAGCTACGCCGGGAAACGGAACAGCAATTATTTGAACTGGATAAACGAATCAACCAAATTCAATATGAAGTCAACCGCCTGACCGAGACCGCCGCCCGGTTGAGGGAAGAAATTGAGGCATTCAACGAGACCCTGGGACAACTGGCGCAGGAGGAATCTGCCCTGCAGCCGGAAATCCAACAGCAATCGCAAAAATTAGCGGCGTATCAGCAGCAGGAGGAACAACTGCTGGAAAAGCTTCAGGAACATGAAGCAAAACTGAAACAATTGACAGCATTCACCCAGGAAAAACAGATTGATTACCTGAACCTGACTTCCGAAGAAAAAGAACTTGCCCAGAAACTGAACTTTGTGGAGCAGAGTATTGAAGATGCCGGGAAATATATTGACGATCGGTTAACCAAAATCACCCAGTATCGTCAACAGGTGGCGGAGTTAAGCGAAGAATGCCAGGCGTTGGAAGAGAATCTGTCTCAGATGTACCAGGAGCGGGATGATGCTGAAGAACAAAAAAACAAGGTGGAACAACACCTTCAGGAGTTAAAAAGCGTTATTCAGATGAAAGAAGTGGAGTTAAAAAAACGGCAGCGTTTGTGGAATCAAGCCCGGGAACGGGTGCAGGAACTGGAGTTGAAGATCCGGGAAATCGAAGTGAAGCTGGAAGCCCTGGAAGACCAGGTCAAGGAAAAATACGGCGAAGAGGTGCTAACCATTGACATCAAAGAATTGGACCCCTCGCTTACCCTGGCCGGCTTACAGGACGATATCCAAACCTTACGAAATAAGCTGGAGAGTTTGGGGGATGTGAATCCCCTGGCAATTAAAGAGCACGAGAAAGAAAAGGAACGGTTAAATTTTTTAACCACCCAGAAGGAAGATCTGCTGTCTGCCCGGGATCAACTGCTGGAAACAATCCATCAGTTAAACACCACCGCCCGGAAGCTGTTTATGGAGACATTTGAAAAAATTCAGGTAAATTTTCAAAGCGTATTCCGGGAATTTTTTGAGGACGGCAATGCGGAATTGGTGCTGGTGGAAAGCCGGGATCCCCTGGAGGCAAATATTGATATTAAAATTACCCACAAAGGGAAAAAATTAAACGCTCTCTCACTTCTATCCGCCGGTGAAAAAACATTGACTGCTATCTCCCTGCTGTTTGCCATTTACCTGGTAAAGCCCAGCCCGTTTTGTATCCTGGATGAGGTGGATGCTCCCCTGGATGATATCAACATTTCCCGGTTTACCTCGGCGATTCGCCAGTTTACCAAAGACACCCAGTTTATCATTGTGACCCATAACAAAAAGTCGATGGAAGCGGTGAACACGCTTTACGGGGTGACCATGGAAGAGCGAGGTGTCTCCAAGGTGGTCTCTGTAAAACTGGATTGAGCAATCCTGAGGAAGCGAATCTCCCTGCAATCTTCCAATAAATTATTTTCCCCTCCCACGAATCATGTAGTATTTCCGGAGGGGAGTCCCTTGCCTTGCTTAACGGGTTCCTTTCCCCCCTCAAAAGTTTTATATTGGCGAAGCTGAGTTTTTTTTATAGATTATTGACCGGCAACAATACCGGGTTGTTTTATGAAATCGTTTTTCATCACAGCTATTTTAATGTCAATACTGCTCTGCCTTCCGGCAGCTTCCCAGGATTTCCAATACATTCCCCTGAATGTGGATTATGCGGCTTTTCATTCCGACAGCGGAAAAGATTATGTGGAATTTTATGTATCCTTTTTGCAGAATAGTCTCACATATATTCAGACCGATAGCGGCTACCAGGCAAATTTTACCCTTCGCTGCCAGGTAAAGCAAAACGGAAGGACTACCTGGGAACATTCCGGTAACTTTCAAAATTTTTTACCGGAAGATGAGGATATCAAAGCCTTTAAGGAATTGCGGCAAATTCTGGTCTGTGAACTGCCTCCCGGTACTTACAATAGTTCGATATCAATTACGGATGGGAAAAGCGGTCGGAATGGGGAGTACTTATTTGATATGACTGTGCCGGATTACAGCCCCCCCACATTAGCACTCAGCGATATCCAACTGTCGGTAAAAATTAGCCGTTCCGGTAAAAAGAGTTTGTTTAACAAAAACGGATACCGGGTTATTCCCAATCCCTCGGGGATGTTCACCATTACCCTGCCGGTGATGTACTTCTATGCCGAGGTGTATCATCTGTCTTATGATCCGGCTCACCCCGGGGAATATCTGGTGGAGTCTTATATCACCAATAAAGAAGGCGAACTGGTAAAGTCATTTCCTTCGAAAGTGCATCAAAAACCGGGAGAAAGCGCGGTGCTGGTGGGAGGGAACAATGTGGTTGCCCTTCCTTCCGATATCTATTTTTTCAATCTGAAGGTGACCGATAAGGAAAGCGGGCAGACCGTTCACAAAACCAAGCGGTTTACGTTTTTTAAACCGAGCAAAGAACAACTTGCCTATTCCAGGCAGGCTCAGGCTTCCTCTTCCCAATTGATGCTCTCCTATTACCTGGGTCGTAGTGAAGAAGAGTTGGATGAAGAATTTGAAAAAGCGAAATACATTGCCACCACAGAAGAGAAAAAAGTTTACAAGACCCTGAATTTTAAAGGGAAAGCGGAGTTTTTGGTGGAATTCTGGAAGCGGCGCGATTCCGACCGGAGCACACCGGAGAATGAATTCAAGCTGAAATACTTGCAGTTTGCGGAGTATGCCAATCAGAACTTCAGCACCAAATTCCGGAAAGGCTGGCAAACAGACCGCGGGCGGGTGTTAATGGTATATGGCACCCCGGATGAAATCGAACGGCACCCTTCCCAGCAAGACGCCAAACCGTATGAAATCTGGTACTATAATGATCTGGAAGGGGGAAGTATCTTTGTTTTTGGCGATTTACAGGGATTCGGAAATTATGAGTTATTGCATTCCACCTATAGCCGGGAGCTCAGTCAACCGGATTGGGAACGGCTGGTATTAAGAAGAAAACGAACCAACAACCCCGGAGGATTTTGATACAATCGTTCTTACTCCATCTCTACTCTTTTTCCAGTGTCAGAAACCGCAATTGCCCGCGGCGTTCCACCTGAATTGCCAGGGGAGTCCCCGGAGAAAATTGCCCGAGAATTTCCTTCAGACGGTTTAAACCGATTATATCGACCCCATTGATATCATAGATAATATCACCCGGAAGAAAGCGGTCGTTTTCCACTACCACTTCATCAGAAATAGCCGCTACCAGCACCCCGAACTGCTTCCGATGTGGCGGCAGCATTTGCTCCACTTTCCCATTGATGTCGATTGCCAGAATGCCCAACTGGGGCACCAGGTTTTTTTGCGGGCTCACCATGCTCAAAAAACGGTCCGGGTCATCGCTGCGTTCGATGACCGGCACTTTAATCACCAGGTGCTCGGTGCCGCGGATTATTTCCAGGTTTACCCTCTCTCCAATACCCCGACTGTAGAGATTTACATCAAACTGCCGCCCGTTCTCCATTCGCTTTCCATTTAGGGTATAAACGATATCGCCAACCTGCAGCCCGGCTTTACTGGCGGGACTCCCCGGGTACACATCTCCCAGAATCACCCCCCATTTTTTCGGTAGATGAAGGGCGTCTGCCAGCAATGGGGTCACTGTCTGGGCGTTCACTCCGATGACACCCCGGTGTACTTTCCCATGGGTTTTAAGTTGTTCATAGACCGTATGCACAATATTGGCAGGTGCAGCAAACCCGATGCCTTCATTTCCGCCGGATTGGGAAAAAATCAGGGTATTGATGCCTACCACTTTTCCGCGGGTATCCACCAATGGTCCTCCACTGTTCCCCGGGTTAATGGGGGCATCGGTTTGAATATAGACCATCGGATCCTCGGGGCTTAGTTGGCGCGCCACCGCACTGATGATTCCCATGGTCACTGTGTTCTCCAATCCCAATGGACTGCCAAACGCCAGCACCAATTGCCCCTGGCGCAGGTAATCGGAGTCGCCCAGTTCCAGATAGGGTAATTTCTGCCCCTCAATTTTCAGCACCGCCAGATCCGTTTCCCGGTCGATCCCTACTACCTGTGCTTCCATCCGCTTTCCCTGAGGCTTCAGGATGGAAAAGGCTCTGAACTCCGGATTGATTTGCGACGCCAGGGTCACCTGAACGCGACTGGCGCCGGAAACCACATGGGCATTGGTAACAATAAAGCCGCTCGGGTCCAGAATGACCCCGGAACCCCTATGATGCTGCGGGGCAAGAATGCTGGCAGTGCTGGTTCCTTCTCCGGGCCCATAGCCGGATGACAGCACCTGAACCACTGCGGGACCTACTTTTTTTACCAGAACCTGAAACGACCGATTTAAATCATCCAGCGTTTGTAAATTGTTTGAACGGGATTTGTTTTGGGCCGTTAACGGTATCCAACTTACCCACAGGATCAAAATGATACCAAATCTTTGGAGAAATTTCATGTTTCCTCCTTCGCTACAGTAAATAGCTATCCGGGGGCGGAATCCACCTGGCGCCGGGGTTTCCTCCGGCAAACCGCTTGTGCCGCAGGGCAAAAGTGGTTTGATAAGCAGACGATTTTCTCGGAGCTGGATGAAGCGTCTGCTTATTTAATCCCCAGGGCTTTCATCTTTTTGTGGAGATTGGTTCGTTCCACCCCTAACAGACGAGCTGCCCGGGATACGTTGCCGTCGCAGAACTCCAGGCACTGCAATATATACTGCCGTTCCGCTTCATCCCGTACTTCAGCTAACGATTTACTGCCGGGTTTTAGGGAGGAGCCCTTGTGAAGGGTCGGTTGAAAAATATATTCGGGTAGATCCTGTGCTGTAATTTCGGTGCCTTCGGAAAAAATGAGCAGACGCTCCACCAGGTTTTGCAGCTCCCGGATATTACCGGGCCAGTGATAGCGGGTCAGGATATTCAGAACTTCCTTTTGAACCCCCGGGATGCGGCGATTATTCCGGCGGCAATACCGCTGCATAAAATGATGGAATAGTTCCTCCACGTCTTCAGGGCGTTCCCGCAAAGGCGGCACCTCGATGGGTAAAACATTCAGGCGGAAAAATAAATCTTCCCGGAATTTCCCCTCGCTCACCATTTGTTGCAGGTCTTTGTTCGTTGCCGCAATAATGCGCACATCCACTTTCAGGGTTTCTTTTCCACCCACCCGCTGAAATTCGCCGTCCTGCAACACCCGGAGCACTTTGGTTTGCACCCGCAAACTCATATCGCCAATTTCATCTAAGAAAAGCGTTCCCCCGTCCGCTTGCAGGAATTTGCCGTCGCGGCGTTCCGTTGCCCCGGTAAAGGCGCCTTTTTCGCTGCCGAACAACTCACTTTCGGTTAGCTCCTCCGGAATGGCAGCGCAGTTCATTTTCACAAACGGTTTCCCGGAGCGAGGGCTGTTTTGATGAATGGCATAAGCCACCAGCTCTTTTCCCACCCCGCTTTCCCCGGTTATCAACACTTTGCTGTCGGTTGGGGCGGCTTTCTCAATCTGCCGCATCACCTTTTGAAGAGCAGCCGACTTGCCAATCAACCGGTATTCCTCGGCAACCGCCCGCTGTAAACTGGCATATTCGCTTTGCAGGTGTCGCCGTTCATCCAGATGCTGAAGTGTCAGTAAAATTTTTTCCTTGGACAGGGGCTTTTCCAGAAAATCATACGCCCCGGCGCGGGTGGCTTCCACCGCCATGCTTAATGTTGCATGACCACTAATCATCACCACATCTATTGACGGATGATGTTGTTTGAGTTGTTTGAGTACTTCAATCCCGTCGATACCCGGCAACAGCACATCCAGGAATACCACTTCGGGCACTTTTGTTTTTTTTCCTTGCAAACTTTTCAGGAACACTTCCCCCGATTCAAAACAGTGGGTGTCATATCCCTGCGACTTGAGGATAATTTCCAGGGACCGGCGAATATTTTTTTCATCATCGATGATGCTAACAGTTGTTTTTTTAGCCATCGGCCTCTTCCGTTTTTAGTTTTTGGGCAACATTGTAGTGCTTAGAAAAAGTTTGGATGATTTCTCCACAACTGATTCAACTCTCCTCCTTAATCCCCCTTTCTTTCAAAGGGGGAAATAGGGGGGAGTTCTAAACTTATTTTATTATCGCATAACGGTTTATTCACAGAACGAAACCGTTCCGTTTTGGCAATTTAAGTGACGGCAAACAGTCGCCTATCATTCCATCTCAAGACCGGTGTTTCAGGGGTAGTCGTACATCAAAGCGGGTTCCCTTGCTTACTTCCGATTCTACCGAGATACTCCCGCCGTGTTCTTCCACCATGCGTCGGGTAATGGCTAAGCCCAATCCGGCGCCCCCTTTCCGGGTGGAAAAATACGGCTGAAAAATTTTTGCCAGCACCTCCGGTGCAATTCCCACTCCCCGGTCTTCCAACTCAATTATCACTTCGTGTTCGGTTCGGGCGGTTCGGATGATGATGGGATGGTTTTCCGGGTCTGCCTGGATGGCATTCTCCAGCAAATTAATCAATACCCGGCGAATTCGGTCTTCATCCATTTCCACCAACGGCACACTGTCGGCGAATTCCAGTCGAATTTCCCGGTGAGGATAAAGCCGGGCGACATCCCGAATTAAACTGTGGATATCTCCCTCTTTCAATTGCAGTTTCGGCAGTCTCCCGAATTCGGAAAATTCATGTACCAGCCGCCGTAAATTCTCCAGTTCCTCGGAAATGATGGTATGACATTCCGATAATAATTGAGCATATTCCCGGTCTTCCCCGGAATACTGATCCACCATTTCCTGCACTGTTAATTGGATGGGGGTAAGGGGGTTTTTTATTTCGTGTGCCAGTCGACGGGCAATTTCCTGCCAGGCAGCCATCCGTTCCAGGTAAATGCTGCGCTCCTGGTATGCTTTTAACTCTTGCGCCATTTGGTTAAAGTGTTTCACCAATTCGCCAATCTCATCATTGCTGTGCTGCCGGATCCGGTAATCCAGGTTGCCCCGACCAATTTCCCGGGTGCCGGCTGCCAGCTCATTCAGGGAGCGGGTTATTTTTCGGGAAAAATAGGTCGCCAGAAACACGGTCCCGACCAGAATGATAAAACTCAGGGCAATAAACGCATATAAAAATTGTCGGGGAATGGAAATTGAGGATAGCTGAAGGGTACGGTATAATTTATACACATACAACGTCTGGTCGCTTTTTTTCAGGAATGATTCCGGCAGGGCTGCCGTTAACACCAGGTAGCCGCTGCCTGCCCGCCGGGGAAATTTTACCACTGCGGAGAACCGGTTTTCCGCCCGGTTTGCCAGTACGATCCGCTCAATGTGCTCCCGGGTTAATTTGGTCAATTGCTCCGGGGAAATAGGGGGTACCCCCTCTCCCCGATTAACCGAGCGAAGCAGTTTGCCCCGGGTGTTGTACCATTGCAAAGCGAGATAATGCCATTCCTCATCGTCCTCCGGCAGCAGGCGGTGAAGACGTTCCCTATCCCCATTGCCGGAGGATGAAAGGGCAGAGCGAATTTGTTCCACCCGCGTTCCAAGGTGGTTCTTTCGCAATTGATACAGGTTGAGGGAAAAATCCACCCCGTTTTTCAGCGCGGCTTCTACCTGGGGATTCACACCGATTTGGTAGCTGTGGTTCACCAGTTGATTAACAATCCAGGCGAGCGGCACCAGGGGCAGAAACGCCACGATTAAGAAAATAAGAATCAATTTGTTGCGAATTTTTTTCATGGGCATTAATGCTTGTTGGATGATACCGGGGATGCAAATCCGGCACCCCGGCGATGCCATCATCCGGCAAACCGCTCTTAGTGTGGCAGTTTGTTCGGATAGAACCACTCCGACTGCCCGTGGATGGTGATCTCTTTCGATATATCATCCTTGCGAAAGAACAATGACAATAAGCGGTTTAAATTCAGAGTAAAGCCGGTGTCGCGGTCCTGGGTCGGTAAATTTTCTTCGGTTTCCTGGGTGTTCAGAATCCAGTCTTTGAGGCGCTGGCTTTGGGTGCGGCTGAGCAGAATGATCCGCAGGCGGATGAAGAGATAAGCACGGGAAGCATTCCCCGGGTAGCCGGTGGCAATGAGAAATATGTTGCGGCGAGGAGCCCACCATTTGTTCAGACTGTCCAGAGAGGTAAACGTTTTGGAAAAAGAGACGCCCTCTAAATGAATGAGGTCCTCCCAGATATCATAGGTAATCCGGAATTTGTTGATAACCGTGGTGGTGTTATGCTGTTTATCGTCCATTAACCGGCATTGTTCTTCAATCAATACCGGCAGACCGGATAGCAGCGTTTGCCGGACTGCTCCCTGAATTAATTCGGAAACACGATAGCTGCACTTCAGGCTGTCACCTTCCACATAAGGAAGAACCTCCCGGATGCGAAGCGCTTCCTGTGCCAGCAAAACAGTGTTTGCCAGAATAAGAATGAACAGCACCCCATAATGCTTAACATGTTCTGAAGTCAATTTTCTACCTTCGGTTGAAATCCCACCGATTCGGTTTGCGGAAGAGTTTATTTACCCGGTTACCCGGCTGCCGGGTCTTTCAGGGCAATCCGGAGTTTCCGCGGTAGTACCTCCACGGTCAATGTGGCATCCTCCAGGTGCGGATCTCCATCCGTATGAATGGGACCGGGCTGTTTGCGAGTAATAACTGCTTTGGATGTTTGGATGATTTCTACTTCCGAGACCTCGTCTACCGTACCATTGAATAATTTATGCAAATTTAGCACTGCTTTGGTTGTCGAAAGGGGGTTAAGGATGCATAGATCAATCAGCCCGTCATCCGGTTTTGCCCGGGGTGCAATGATGGCGTTCACCCCGAATTCCGGTAAATTAGCAAAGCTGAGCAAAATCGGTTTGCGATGTATCACTTTGCCATCCACATGAATGACGACCGGTTGAGGGGTATAGGAAAAAAATTCCCGGAATGCCAGGAAAAAATAAGGCAGGGGTCCGCGCATGGTAGAATTTTCAAATTGGGTACTGATGGTGGCGTCAATGCCAATCCCGGCGATGTTAAAAAAATAGTGGTCATTGATTTTGCCCACATCAAACCGTTTAAAAACCGGGTGAAGGAGGGCGGTAATCGCCTTTCGCTGGTTAAGGGGCATTTTGATGTTGCGGGCAAACCCGTTGCCGGAACCGGCGGGAATAATTCCCAGGGCGGTCTCGCTTCCCATTAACCCCCGCCCTACTTCGTTGATGGTGCCGTCTCCCCCTGCCACCACCACCATATCCACACCTGCCCGGGCAGCTTCTTGCGCCAGGTCTGTGCCGTGCCCGCGATGAGCGGTTTTTACAATTTCATAATCGATTCCCGAGGACTGCCAGATTTCGTGTATCCAGCGGATAATTTTATCCGGCTTGCGGTTAATTCCGAAAATGGGATTTACGATAAACAATACCCACCGGAGTGGGAGGTTATCCGCTTCACTCATTCCTTTATCCTGCCTGTCTTCCTATCCGTTTATATGCGATCTGTAATGCTTGTTGATCAACTGCTTCGTTAGTTGAGAGAGGTCTTCGGGTGAATTTACTTCCACCCACTGCACGTTTGGCTGCCCCCGGAACCAGGTCAATTGTCGTTTGGCAAACCGCCGGGTATTTTGTTTGATCAACTCTTTGCATTCAAACAAATTCATTTCTTTATTCAGATACGCAATCACTTCTTTATACCCCACGGAATTTAGGGCATTCTGTTTCGGCGAGTAGCCCAATTCCAGAATCGCTCGAACCTCTTCCACCAATCCCTGCTCAAACATCCTTTCTACCCGTTCATTGATCCGTTGATAGAGTTGCTTCCGGGGCATATTCAGTGCCAGGAACAGATAAGGAAAGGATGCCGGGTCTTTGCGGGACGCCTGTAACTGTGAGAGGGGGATACCGGCGGCATAATACACTTCCAAAGCCCGGATTACCCGCCGGGGATTGTTAGGGTGCGTTTTGGCTGCCGCTGCCGGGTCCACCCTTAGCAATTCTTCGTATAGGGGGTGCGCGCCTTCCTGTTGCAGGCGGTTCATTAATTGTTCCCGAATCTGTTTATCCTTTACATCTTCTTGAAAAAAACCTTCCAGAAGCGCCCGAATATACAGCCCGGAGCCGCCCACTACCAACGGAAAATTGTTTCGGCGGACGATTTCCTCAACAGTAGTGCGGGCATCCTTTCCGAACTGCCCGGCGCTGTACTCCTGGTCGGGGTTCAGAATATCGATGAAATGATGCCGCACCTTGCGGCGCATCTCCGGCGTGGGCTTGGCTGTACCGATGTCCATGTAGCGGTAAATCTGCCGGGAATCCGCCGAAATAATTTCCACCGGAATGTGCTCCGCCAATTCCATGGCGAATGCGGTTTTGCCAATCCCGGTCGGTCCCGCAATTACCATCACAAAGCGATACGGAGATTCAATGTTCTTTGAGGAACTCAAATATTTCTTCCTGTGATGTTGTTAAAAATATCCATAACGGGATTAAGAATACCCGGCGTTCGTTTTCTTCCAGTATCTGAAGTTTATCCCAGGTGATCAACAACGCCCGGGGTAAATTGTGCCGGTTCATAATGTAAAATAATTTGTGCATTTCCCGGTCTTTGTCTTCATCGGAAATTGCCATCCCGATGGGAAGACCATCGGAAAGCATGAATTCAATTTCCACCTTCTCCTTCCAGTAATATACCTCCCGCTGCCATTGAAACCGCAGCCGTTGAAAAATCACATTTTTTACCCGCTTGCTGAAATCTTTTTTGGATTCGGTCTTAATTGCCGAATAAAATCCATTGTCAATACAGAATGTTTTTTTGGGTCGGGTGACTTCTAACTGGTCTGTGGGGGAAAAAGAAAAATGAGGAGTGGTCAGCACCAGGTAAACTTCTTTCAGATAAGCGATCAAATCCAATACGGTGGTACGGTTGCTGCCCACCACTCCGGCAGCGCGGGTAATATTAATGATGTTTCCCATGTTATAAATGAGAAACAGGGAAAGTTTCTGAAGCACATCGATTTTACGGATGTTGTAGCGGCGGGTAATATCTTTCAGGATGATATCGCTCAGGTATTGTTGAAGAAGTAAGATGTTGGTTTCCCGGTCTTCGTGCTTAATGACCTCCGGAAACCCTCCCTCATCCAGATAGCGGCGTAAGAGGGGTTCGATTTTGGGAAACAACGAGGAAAGGTACAGGGCATCCAGCGATTTCCCCTCCACCTGCCGGGCAAGTTTTTCATCTTTAAAAGTTAGGTATTCCGGGAATGAAAAGGGAAAAATTTCCAGGGAAATCTGTCGTCCGGTTAGCAGGGTCGCCAGTTCCGTGGAAAACAGGGAAGATGAAGAGCCGGTGATGATGAATTTCAGATTGGGATTCTGTTCATAGTGGGTTCTCAACCACTTCTCAAATTCCGGAATCTCCTGAATTTCATCTAAAAAAACATACATCTTCCCATCCGGCTTTTGCTCGCTTAGATAAGTTTGGTAAACCCGGTCAAGAGTGTGAACACTCTTTTCGCTGCCGAACCGAAAATCCTCTAAGTTCATAAAAAGAATATTTTGCGGGGGAACCGCAATTTTTAGCAGTTCGTTGATTAGCAGCTTCAGGATGCTGCTTTTTCCGGAGCGGCGGATGCCTTTCAATACAACAATTTCCCGCCGGTCCAGAAAACCGGAAATTTTTTTCACATAAGCATCCCGGGGGATCAGACCGTCGTAAACAGCTCCTTTTTCCCAATGGGGATTATATTGCAGCAATAATTCCTGCAAAACGCCTCCGAGTGTCGATTAAAATTAACAACAACAAAAACCGTCAAACATAACTTACACTTTTGGGGTTGAAAAAGCAAGAAGAAAGGAAGATACTAAAGATGAAAAAGTGAAGATTAACGAGGAAAAGGGGGCTGTAATCAGTGTACAGTGAGTCAGTATTCAGTGAGTCAATCGCATTGCGAAGACGTTGTGAGAATCAGGATTCACTGAAAGCAAGAAGGGAGGGAAATTGCACCCGAAGTATTTTCACAGGTTATCGTTTGCCCGATTGGGAGTTGCCCCTCCATCGCTCCACATCTCAATATCCGCTAATTCCCTTTAACGGCATTGTAATCGTTTACCACGGTTTCCAGAAATTCCACTGAGGGGGTAGCGGGTTCCATTCCCATCTTGGTTTCCAGCGCATCCTGAGTTTTTCGGAGGAGTTTCTTTTTCAATACCGGATTTTGCAGGTGAGGGAGTCTACTGAGCACTTCTTTTACCACCTCGATATCCGGATCATCCAATCGGGATACCTGCGGATATCGGGGGCTATATTGTTCATCTACCTCGCTTAAAACGGTATCCTCCAGGGTAATGCGCTGTTGCAATTTTACCACGGTGGTGCCGGCTGCCAGGTCGCCCAGGCGCTGCCCCCTGCCGCCAAACAGAATCGCTGCCATCGCTGCTGCTCCCAGGGTCATACCGATATCAATAGGTCGCAGCACCCAGCGCAGGAGATAATTCCGCAGGGTGGGGTGCGAACCGTCCAGCCGAACCACCTTCAGATGACGCAGCTTTTTGCCAATGCTCTGCCCGTTCAATACCAATTCGCTGACCAGGTCATACAAAAAAATCGGCAGGGTTAAAAGAACCATCAACAGGGATTGGGGCAGGTTTAAATATTGATTGATGATGCTGAGCAAAAGTATATAACCGATTAAAACTCCCCAGTCAATTAAAGCGGCCACCAGCCGGTCCCCGATATTACCGATTTCATATTCAATGGGCACATTCTGAGTGGTTTGGATTTGAATATGTTCCATTGTGATGACCTTTCCGATTAAATTAAACCACGGGATTTTAATTGCAAGTAGGTGTTAATGGTATTAACAGTCAATTTTTCCGGGGGCGTTAACACGGCGTGGATGCCATGCCGGTGTAATTCTTTCACAATCTGTTTTTTCTCCAGGGCAAATTGTTGTGCCACCGCTTTAACGCTGATCTCCCTGGCGGTCCTGGCAGGCTGTTGAATCACTTTGCTTAATTCGGTGTTTTCAAAAAAGATGATCACCAGCAGGTGCTTTTGAGAGATTTTGCGGAGAAAATGCAATTGACGCCGAAGTGAACTTAGGGTTTCAAAATTGGTGAACATCAGGAACAAGCTGCGCCGGGAGATGCGCCGCATCAGGGTGGCAAACAGCGCTTCATAATCGGTTTCCAAAAAGTCGGTTTCCTGACGGTATAACAGTTCGATAATTTTTGCCATTTGCAGGGATTGGCGGCGAGCCGGTAATATTTCCCCGATTTCATGGGAGAAGGTGATTACCCCGGCACGGTCCTGCTTCAAAATGGCAATGTTAGAGATGACCAGGCTGGCATTGATGGCGTAATCTAACAGGCTCATCCCGTTGAATGGCATTTTCATCACCCGTCCCATGTTTATCAGGCTGTAAACCGGCTGAGCCCGTTCGTCCTGGTAATGGTTGACCATAAATTCATGGCGGCGGGCGGTCGCTTTCCAGTTGATGGTGCGAACATCATCCCCAATCACATATTCCCGGATGTGCTCAAATTCCATGGTATGCCCCACCCGGCGGATCTTCTTGATGCCCACCTCCGTTAAGCGATTGGAGATCGCCAGCAGTTCATATTTCCGCATCTGGATAAAGGAGGGATACACCGGGGTCATGGTGCGGGCATCGATTTGAAAACGCCGCTGCCACAGGGCAAGGGGGCTGCTGGTGTAAACATTGATGTTTCCGAAGTGGTATTCCCCGCGGCGGGTGGGTTTAACCTCATAGCGCAGGTAGGTGTGCCCGCCGGGGGGCAAATTTGCTGACATCACAAAGTCACGGCTTTGAAATTGGACCGGTAATTCATCGATAATTTCCAGATTCACCGGAAAGCGATAGCGGTTCTCCAGGTACAATCGAACCGGGTTGAGGTCACCATTGGAAAAGCGTTTGGGGGTTTCCCGGAAACTGAATATTTCCCCCCGGGTGAAAAACAACAGGTAGCCATCCAGCAGAAGCAGAAAAATTAACACCGGTACGACAACCTGGGCGATCAGGAAAGCAGTGGTGAAAAATTGCCCGAAGACCCACAAAACGGTGAGGGCAGCCAGGCTCAGGTATAAACGGTTATTCACGAACAATTGGGAAAAGAAATGCTTCAAAAATTACTCTCCGTATGTTCAATTTGCCCAAAGTTGTGGTATGAATGACGAAATGTCAATTGCCAATTGAATTTTTTCTCCGGGGGCTTCCGGGTTTTCGTTTTGAGGGCATCAACCCCGGTGGGACTTATCGCTCGATCACAACTTTTTTGTTTGCCGGTACCCTGGTTAGACTATGCCGTTTATGGCGGTGCATCAGTTCCATATTTTCTTCAAAAAAGAACCGCTGTTTACCGAATGCCGGTTGTAATTCATTCAACCATACCGCCGTTTCATCATAGCGGGCAAAAAACGGGCGATTCACCCATTCCGGGCGGCGACCCTGCAGCATGGTCAGGGTGAACACTTTTTCTCCCATTATTTCCGAAACGCCATTCACCAGAATTTTCCCCGGGGTAGCGGACATGCTGGGACCCCGGACAGTTCGTGCCACACCGCTCACCTGCTGATAGGCTTTTTTGAATATCTTCCAGGCTTGTACCAACGGCACCCCGAAGTAGTGCTGAGCGCCGGTATCCCGCACGACAAACATATAATAGGGAATGCAGCCCAGGCGAGTTTGCTCTTTCCACATCCTTGCCCAGAGTTCCGGTTCGGCATTGATGTGATTGAGCAGGGGTGATTGGGTACGAATCTGGGCGCCGGTGCTGCGAATCCGGCGAATTGCCTGTTGCACTGCCCCGGTTTCCAGTTCATGGGGATGGGAAAAATGCGCCATGAATGCCAGGTGTTTTCCGGCGCGGGTTACCTCTTCGAACAGCCGCAGGATGTTCTCACCGTCAGGTTCCAGATATTTGTAGGGATAGAATGCCAGGGATTTGCTTCCGATACGGATGGTTTGCAAGTTGGGTAGGTCGGCATTTAGTAAGGCGTGGATGTAACCGGCTAAAATGTCCGATTTCATCACCATCGGATCGCCGCCGGTAAACAAAACATCCGTTACCTCAGGATGCCGCCGCAAATATTCTACTACCAGCTCTCCTTCCTTCATGGCAAATTTCCATTCCTGCTTCCCCACAAACTGCGGCCAGCGGAAACAAAAAGAACAATAGGCATGGCAGGTTTGTCCCTGCCGGGGAAAGAATAACACGGTCTCCCGGTATTTGTGTTGAATGCCGGTGAGTCTTTTGCCATCCATCACCGGAACGTTGTATTCCATCTGTCCTGCCGGGTGGGGATTTAGCGCCTGCCGGATTCGATACGCCGTTTGTTCGATTTCCTCCCGACTGCCACCACGGCGAATAACTTCTGCCATTTCTTCAAAATGATCGGGGCTGAGCATGTCTTTTTGAGGAAACGTTAAGCGAAAAATCGGATCATCCGGCACGTTCTCCCAGCGAATGAGTTCATTGATGACATAGCGGTTGGTTTTAAAGGGAAGCACGTGCCCGACCACTTCGATGGCAAAAATAATCTCCTGCGGTAGGTGGTGAAGCTGGGGTATCTGTTTGAAATTATGCAGAGAGTAGGCTTTATAGCCCGGAGAACCGTCGTTCCCTGTCGGGGCATTGTTCATCAAAGCGGTGTGTCTCATGTTAAACCTCCTTTCAGACGTCATTACAAGTAGGTGTTCCAATCATACCGGATGGATGTTTCCACTCTCCCTCCCACCATGTATGATCGGATTACAACAGCGATCGTTCCTTATCCTGCCCGGGGGGGGCGGCAGTAACTTCAGGCGAATTGAACGGGTGAAATCCAATTTAAGGTATCTGTTCCTGAGGGAGAAGCTGAGAATTCACTGGCACAGTAACCCTGTATTCCAATAAAAAACTGTTGGCGCCGGTAAGTAGGTATGTGAATGCCGCACGAAACTTAGATCAGCAGGTAGTGTTTCTGTTGTGCCGAATCGATAAGGACAGCTTCGCTATCTGGCAACCGCCATATATCAATATATAAATAATCGAGGGTTGCGCAAGGGAAAGTTGAAATTTAGGAAGCGGTGGGTGAAGAAAAAGGAAAAACAACCCAACCTCCCCACTCCGGGAGAACGAAATGGGGAGGAGGGTACGATTCAAGGTGCTATTTCATCATGCGGGGTCCATGATGCCCATGCTCCTGCATCATGTCCATCCCTCTCATCATTGGCGGTTGACCCATCCGGGGGTGTTTTTTTCCGCTCAACAAGTGCATGTCAAATTTTACCCGTTGTTCCGGTGTCAGCATATCCCGCACTTCCCGCTTGTGAAGCAATTGTTTCAGGTGAATTTGACTGCGCACTTTTTCCATATCCTTCACCAGCTTTTCCACTTTTGCCTGATTAAATTTGTCAGCCGTCATCGCCAATTTTAACTCGCCCTTTAATTGCTGGAGTTGAGAGCGAAGCGGGATCAGTTCCTTTTGCAGCTTCAGCATCATTTCCTGCATTTGACTTTGCTGTTCATCGGTCAACTGAAGCATTTGCATCATCATCCGGTGCTTTTGCATTTCCGGCGGCTGTGCCAGTACGGTCAAACTGAAAATGAATACACTTAACAAACCGAAAATAATGAATTGACGTTTCATGATAAAATCCTCCTTCAGTTAGTTTAAGTTCCGGAATTGTTGGAACGGTTTTCTGGAATGCTCGTCCGGAAAGGGCATTCCCATTCCCGGGTGGGGAAGATGTCTACCCCGGCCCCGGATTAGCGATAAATAAAACCGTTTTTGTTGGTCTGGGGTTAAGAAACTCCTGGCTTTTACCAGTTTACGGATGGCGATCCGACGGATTTTAAATTGTTCTTCACTGATCTGCTGAATCGTTTGTTCTATGAGGTTCGTATCCAGGGTATCTGCTTGCAGGAGTTCCATCAACTTCTCTTCATCACTCATTTTTTTAAAACGCAGCTCCCGGCTCTCTTCCTGAAATTCCCGGATCAGGCTTTGCAGTTGGTGGCGCTGTTCGGGCGTTAAGTTTAACAGGATATCCGAATGCTTCTCCCAGTGGTGAGGTTCGCCTCCAAAGGGGGGAAATCGTTCCATAAGCGGCGGTGGCGTATGTTGAATGCGAAAATAGATATAACTTCCCAGGGTCGCCAGGTTTATCACAATTAAGAAGATAAGTGCACCAATCAATATTTTTAATTTCATTGGGATTCCTCCCCGGTTGTCGTCACCGATGCATCCCATTGCTCCACCCAGGAAGATTGATTGAATATCTCAGCATAAGCGTTGATGAGTTCACTCTCACTTGATTCGCCTGCCACTGTTGCCATACCTTTGCCCAAAAAGATTCCGAAAAACAATGCCGCTAACAAGGTGGCGGTGGCAAAAGCGATTCGAATCCTCGCCGAAAAGTCTCTTTCTCCCCCCGATGCAATCACCCTGCCGTCTTTTTCCGCCCCGGCTCGAATCCGGGTGAGAAGGTAGGGGTCGCTTTGCAGGTATGGCAGCGAATCGACCTGAACATCTTCCAGCACCACTCGCATCTTCTGAAAATATACCCGACACTCATCACATTCGCTGAGATGCTTCTCGACGATGTCTTCTTCACCGGGAGTCAATTTCCCCTCCCACCAACTTAGAAATCGTTTTTTTACATGTGCCTGTTTCATCGCTTTACTCTTCTGGTTTCATCATATTTGACAGTTCATATCCCGAAAACTTGCAAAATTGAATGAAACTTTCTTCGTAACACACTCCTTTTACAGCCGCTGCGGTGAACCGGTGAGACTTACAACTCGTTCATCCAGGGTTGCAGTTTTTCCACCAGCATTTTCCGGGCGCGGTGGATGCGGGTTTCCACTGCGCTGAGGCTGATGTTCATCATCTCGGCGATGTCCCGATAACTCAATCCCTCGTAGCGATACAATACCAGCGGTACCCGGTATTTTACCGGCAGGGTTTGAATGAGCTTCCACACGATGTGTTCCCGTTCCTGTCGTTCCAGCAGCCCCTGGGCAGATGGCGCAACCGGACTTAACGGGGAATTCGGTTCCATCTGCTCTTGCGTGAACAACTCCCCCACGGATTTATCCAGTAAGGCTAACCATTGCCGGCGCCGAGAGCGTCTTAGATAATTCAGGATATGATTAACGGCAAGGCGGTACAACCAGGTATAGAGTTGAGATTCTCCCCGGAAGCTGCTGATTTTTTCGTATACTTTCAGAAAAATTTCCTGGGTTAAATCCCGCGCGGTTTCCTCATCGCCGGTCATCCGGTATGCCATGTTCAGAATCCGTTCCCCATGGGACCGGTAGATTTCTTCCAGTGTTTGGGAAACATCGTTTTGAGGTACGGATTTTTCAGGTTTCAGCGTTTGATTCATCTCATCTCTCACCAGAACTAACAGGGCACCGATTACCACCAGCCATTCCACGATATGAAGTCTTTGCCCCGGAAATTCTCGCCGGATATAACGAACGGTCTTTCGGTAACCAAATGATAATTAGACATATTTCCCGGGAAATCCTTGCAACCGGCTTCAACTTTTCCGCTGTTTCTCCCGGGTTGATCTGGTAACCCGGATCTGATAGTAAAGTGATCGTTGTACTGAGTACTGAGGAAACAACTCCATCTCCCTGGGTGTAAAGAGACAATCTGCAGCCCGCTCCGGGGGGGAATCAAAATGCTGACAGTTCTAAACACTGCGTCTTCATTTTGTTGCGACTTGCTCTCCGGGAATTGCTTACCGAACCAGCAGCATCTTTCGGGTAAAGAGGAAATCATTCGCCTGGAGATGGTAGAAATAAATCCCACTGGGCTGGCCAACAGCATTCCAGGGAATTTGATAGCGTCCGGCGGGAAGTTCCCCGTTCACCAGTGTGCTGACCTCCCTGCCCGCTGCATCAAAAATTTTTAAATGAACCCGGGCACGGCGGGGCAGGGAAAATTCAATAATCGTAGAAGGATTAAACGGATTGGGATAGTTTTGAGCCAGTTCGAAATGAGTAGGGATTTCCTGTTGTTGGGAGATGTGGATGCCGGTGGGCGTGACCGAAAGTGCCCCCGGGAATTTGCTGGAGTGAAAGTTAAAATCCCCGGCATTGATCTGATTGTTGTTGTCCACATCATACCAGAGGGCGACCAGCAGGTCGTAGAGTCCGGGTGCGGCGCTGCCGGGCAGGTGAAACGATCGGGAAACCACGCCGGTGCCTTCATTCACATTCACTTTCACATCATTTGCCGGGTCATCAATCCAGTTCCCGGTGCCAGCCGGTGCCACGGAAGCGCCTAACATGATCGGCATTGCCGGGGCAGCGGTGATGGTGTAATTGATCTGAAAGGTTTGCCCCGGGGAGACGGTGGAAGGAACCGGCGCCGCAGATAGGATGTAGGCTGTTGCCCCCTGCACCAGGGTGTAATCCGGGTAGTAATGGGTTAAAATTTCATCCCAGGTTTTAACACCGAAACTATGGGGAGTCCCTTCCGTGCAGTACCCGGGCGGCATCACCACCGTGCCGTTTGCCCAGCGGATCGATCCCCACTGGCACATCCCCCTGCCATGCCCGTTGTTGGGCTGCCCCAGACAAACCGGGTCGTATATACACGGCCAGGAAGTGCCAGTACCGCTCCAGCCGTCTCCACAACCGCTGTTGTTGTTTTCCGCCGAATATTCGGAGCGCACAATCGCGTCGTTGGCATCCACCAGCACAAAGCGAGCGGTCTGGTCTACCGCAGCATTGGTGTTGCTGTACTGGGTATCGCCAAAAAATTGGCAGTAGGTGTTGTCACAGATGTCATAATTGGGCGAGAGGGGGTGATGAACAAACCAGGAACCATAGGTTCGCACTGCCACCGCGCCGGCTTTCAGGGAATGCATGCCGTTGCTTAAATCGCCCCAGCAGGGAATCCATTCCGCCGGCAAAACAAACCGACAATAAGTTTGCAAGGTATAGACCTCCACCGTGGTGCAACTGGTGCCGGTGCAGTTCCTGCCCACCCGAATGGTATGGCGCAGCAGCGCCGGGGTGGGGGTGGCTTCTTCAACCGGAGCAGCAGCTTTGCCCGGTGTGGTGCTTTGGGCGTCTCCACAGGTCGGGCAGTCTTCATCACCTAACGTTTCCCCGGGGGAGAGATGCCCTTTTGTAATAATTTCTGTTCCACTTCCCGGGGGCAACCGTATCCGAAAAAACGCATCGCCGCCCATCCAAACGGTTATCTCTTGGTACTGTCGGGAACGAAATCCAGCCTTTTCGCAGAGGATGGTCATGAAAGGTGTAACCGGCTCTCCGTAAAAACTGAAATACCCTCGTTCGTCGCTGAAGGTGAACTGCCCGGTTGCCGGCAGGCTGATCCGTGCCCCGGAGAGGGGCAAGCCGCTGTTGGCATCGCTTACAAAACCACTAATAAACATGGCATCTGCCCGACGATGGTCTTGCAGGTAGGCTGCCCGTGCTTCCGTTACCGGCGTCACCGGGTCTAACTGGAAAGCGACCTGAAGAATTTTATGGTGCGCCAGGGAAAAGGTGGCTTCAATTGGATAATAACCGTCGGCAATTGTTGAAACAGTGTATCTACCGGGATGGGGTAAGGTCAGGAGATGATTTTTATCCGATGGCACCGGAGTAGCGGAAAACAGCCTGCCATCCTGATCCCGAAGGAGGATATCTTCCGGTGTAATCGAATACCCGGTAACGCTGTCGAAGAAGCGCAGGGAGAGCTGCTGGGCTGCCATCTCCCCACAAAAGAGCAAGATAAACAGGATGGTTACCGGTACCGCAATGCGATGATAAATTGAAAAGGAGTGCATCATATATCCCCGGTGTTTTGATGAGACGCAGAGGAAATCTACAGAATTCGACGGCGGAAATCAATTCGAAACCGCCAATCGATGCGTTGCTAAATAGAGCGAATAGAGAGAATACCCTGCTCACCCGTTGTTCTTGCCGCCATTCTTCGCCAGAATCTTCATTCGGCTCACCTGGATCATGCTTACCAGCAGAATGACCACCCCTACCCATTGGATGAAGCTCAGCAAATTTCCATGAACCAGGTATTCCAGAACCACTGCGGTTAACGGAAAAGCCAATTCACAGATGGTAGCAACCGAAGCGCTGATATGCTTTAACCCGTAATAATAGAGAAAAATTGCCGGTCCACCGGTAGAAAAGGCAATGATCAAAAAAATGAAGCCCTGTTTTCGGCTCACCTGATGGATGGCGTTAAATTCTCCCAGGCTGAACACCAGCAGTATCATAAAGACCGCGGAAATCAAAAAACGGATATAAGTGCCCAGTTCAAAGCTGACATTTTTGAGGGCGCGCTTGCTGAGAACGGTGGATAAGCCGAAGCTAACCGAAGCTACCAGGGCAAAGAGAACCGCTTCCAGGGTTTTGTCACCGCTGTGCCAGTTGGGGAAGTGCAAACCAAAGGTCATCAAGTATGCCCCAATAATTGCCAGGGTTGCCCAAAAAGCAAACCAGCGGGTTAATCTTTCCCGCAGCAGAACGGCAGCTAACATAATGGCAAATGCCGGTTGCAACTTCTGAATCAGCATCACAATGGAAAGATTGACGTAATTCACATAGAAAAGCGCCCGGGTAATTGCCATGGTACCAATTGCCCCTCCGAAGATTGCCACCCCGGCAAACGCAAGCCAGTCTTTTACACTCAATCGGCGCAAATCTTTGAAATGGGATTTGAAAAACGGGGTCAGAATAATGGCAACGATGCTGCTTTCGATCATCACCACCAGCGGCACCGGCAAATTATACAGGGAAGGGCGGAGCACGATGCCATCTACCCCCCACAACATGGCTGCTAAAATCACAAAAATCGGCGCAAATTTTTCCATACCAGAGTGTGTTTTGTGGTTCTATCCTGACATTCGCAAGAAACCGGTAAAAGGGGGGAATATAAGGGATGGAGTGGAAAAACATCAGGCAATTTTTATTTTCCGTTTTCGTGCGGATATGCTCACTCAACCATCCTGCTGAGACCAAAGGAAAATTTAAAAACATTTTAAACAAATCAGATATTTATTATTTTGATTTCAATTTAACTGACGACAGTTTACAAAGTGATCAATAACGGATTCCAAATCAGGAGGAACCACATGGAAAACAAAAATCAGCAGCTTCACGAACTTGGGTTAAAGAACTGGAAATCTATTTCCTGGAATTTATCCACACCGGAGTTAGTGGAACTTGCCATTCAGCGGGGGGAAGGGAAACTGGCTGCCAACGGGGCGCTTCTGGTGACAACCGGCAGCCGTACCGGGCGTTCTCCCAACGACCGTTTTATTGTCGAAGAAGAAACCACCAAAGACTTAATCGGTTGGGGACCGGTGAACATGCCCATTTCGGAATCACAGTTTAACCATTTGTTTAACAAAGTGCAGTCTTATTTTCAAACCCGGGATTTGTTTGCCATGGATTTGTTTGTCGGGCAGCATCCCAAATACCGTAAAAAGGTTCGGGTGGTCAGTGAGCTTGCCTGGGCAGCCTTGTTTGCCCGAACCTTGTTTGTACGCCCGTCAAGCGATTTTGAGGTGGCAAACCATATCCCCGATTTTACAATTCTGCACGCGCCCCATGTCCTTGCGGAACCCCGGTTAGACGGCACTAACTCCGAGGTGTTTGTGGTTATCCACATTGCCCGCAAGCTGGTGTTGATTGGCGGCACCCAATACGGCGGTGAGATTAAAAAATCCATTTTTTCGCTAATGAACTTTTTGCTGCCCATGAAGGGTGTTTTCCCCATGCATTGTGCTGCCAATGTGGGGAAATCGGGGGATACGGCGCTTTTCTTTGGTCTCTCCGGCACCGGAAAAACCAGCCTCTCTGCCGACCCGGAACGCCGCCTGATTGGGGATGATGAACATGGCTGGGGCGACGATGGCGTATTTAATTTTGAAGGCGGCTGTTATGCCAAAACCATCCGCCTCTCCCCGGAAAAAGAACCCCAAATCTACAATGCGATTAAATTCGGTTCCATTGCCGAAAACGTGGTGTACGATCCCCATGAACGCACCATTGATTACGACTCTGCGGAAATCACCGAAAATACCCGGGCAACCTACCCGCTGGAGTACATCGATAATGTGTTGATTCCCGGGATGGGGGATCATCCGAAAAATATCATGTTTTTGGCAGCCGATGCGTTTGGCGTTTTACCGCCCATTTCCAAATTGACCCCGGAAATGGCGATGTATCACTTCCTTTCCGGTTTTACCTCCAAGCTTGCCGGCACCGAAGCGGGCATTACCGAGCCGCAAGCCACCTTCAGTGAATGTTTTGGTGAGCCGTTCATGTTGTTACCCGCCACCAAATATGCCGAGATGTTAGGTGATAAACTGCGGAAGCACGGTTCGGATGTCTGGCTGGTAAATACCGGCTGGTCCGGTGGGCCGTACGGAGTGGGAAAACGAATGGATATTCGTCTCACCCGGGCAATGATTAAAGCCGCGATAACCGGCCAACTGCGGGAAGCGGAGTTTAAGCCGCATCCGGTGTTCAAAGTGCTGGTACCCACTTCCTGCCCGAATGTTCCGGACGAAGTGCTGGATCCCCGCAACACCTGGGCAGATAAAGCCGCTTATGACCAGAAGGCATCCGAACTGGCAGCCCTTTTTAACAAAAATTTTGAGAAATTTAAAAACGTACCGGAAGCCATTAAAAAGGTTGGACCGGTAGTATAAATTCATAATCTCCGGGACCAATCCGGTTTGTAACGGGGGGAGCTCTTTTCCAGGGCTTCCCTTGTTTAGAAACCTCCTTCCAACATCGAACCTCGTACCCATTTCAGGGCGTTCCATTCCAGGCTCCCATATTTTTTACAACCTGAAGATAGCCAAAAGCATCCTGGAAATGGCCGCCCCCGTTGTTCCGGGGAGTGCATTCCAATTCCTGGGAGAGAACGTCACTACTCAGCCGGAGTTTTCAGAAAAGGAATTCAAGGGAAAAGCGGAAATAACGCAATAACTTCTGCAAAATTTTTTGTTATCCCGTTTTTGATATACTTTTTGGTAACTACTCAGGTTGTTATACCGCAACGAACGCAACGTTCGCAACGAACAGATGTTTATCTCTTTCCCGTTGCGGCTGCCGTCCCATATCCGTTGCGAGCATTGCGGTAAAGAAAAAGTTTTGAAGACAAAAACAGACTTCTACAGGAACTCTTGCTTATCTGCGTCCTAAATAGCTACTACCTGAATAGTTACAATTTTTTCATATTCTCAATGACCTCTGTACTCTCTATGGCAAGACAACTGAATAGTTACGAGAGAAAAACATGCAGAGTTGACCGGCATCATTTTTTAAGGAGGCGGGATTAAATAAATAAAACTTCCTGGCGATGATGAATATTAAGGGGAAGTATGAAACCGGAGAATTTCCATGAAAATCCTGATTGCCGAGGATGAGGCGGTTTCTCGTAAGAAGTTGCAACGAATTTTGGAGAAGTGGGGCTATGAAGTGGTAGTCACCACCAACGGTGCAGAGGCGCTCCGGGCTTTTCAGGACGATCATTTCTCCCTGGTCATTACCGATTGGATGATGCCGGAGATGGACGGTCTGGAACTGGTGAAACGAATCCGTGCCATGAATTTGCCGGAATATGTTTATGTTATTATGTTAACGGCAAAATCCAAGAAGGACGATTTGATAGCCGGTCTGGAGATGGGGGCGGATGAATTTGTTTCCAAACCCTTTCATCAGGATGAACTGCGCGCCCGGGTAAACAACGGGCTGCGGATTATTCGCCTGGAATCCAGTCTTTCCCGCCGAAATGCCGAACTGCATGAGATTAACCAACGGATGAAATGGGATCTGGAAGCAGCGGCTAAAATTCAGGCATCCTTACTCCCGGCAGCTTCACCAAATGTGGAAGGAATAACGGTTAGCTGGCGGTTTAAACCCTGCGATGAGTTAGCCGGCGATATCTTCAATGTTTTCAAGTTGGATGAAAATGAAATCGGATTGTATATTCTGGACGTCAGCGGGCATGGAGTGCCGGCTGCCCTGTTAGCTGTGTCCGTTAGTAATATGATGTCACCCATTCTCGATCAAGCCTCTTTGTTGAAAACCTATTGTGATAATGCCCCGGGGTATCAGATTACTTCTCCGGCGGAGGTTTTAAACCACCTCAACAATCGGTTTCCGCTGGATATGGAAAACGGTCAGTATTTCACCCTGCTATATGGCATTTTAAACAAAAAAACCAGGCAGTTTCGTTATTCCTCTGCCGGACATCCCGGAATTATTTACCAGCCCCGGCAACAACGTGCTGAGATTTTAAAAACCCCCAGTCTGCCGGTCGGTTTTTTGGAAAATAACCACTATGAAGAATACACCCTCCACCTTGAAAAATACGATCGCATTTATCTCTATTCGGATGGCATCCCGGAAGCGGAAAGCCAGGACAACAAATTATTTGGTCAGGAACGAATGATGCAAATTCTGGAAGAGAATCGCTCCAATACCCTGGAAGAGAGTGTGAACGCCTTGTTGACCCGGGTAGAAGAATGGGCAACGCCATCCCCCCTGAAAGATGACGCCACCCTGTTGGGCATTGAAATTACTTCATAACGAATCTCTACCGTAAATCGGAATCCCACCATCTGCAAAATATTTTCCTACGCTGTCCCCGTTTTTTTTCATAAATTGCCAAACTTGTTGTTCAAAAGCACCCTTAACCCAAATGAACGGAGCAGTTGAATGCACCTCATCCCATCCTTCCGAAACACTCCTGCAAAAATCTTGTTCTCCGAAGTTATCATTTTCGTTTTTATCTCCCTGACTTCTGTTGCCGGGTTAGGGGATGATTCCCCGGTTGAAAAAAAAGAAAACCCGTTGTTTGTTGACCCGGCAAGCCGGGATTTTTCTCAAAATCCCGGGCTATTGAAACGAATCGAAGCCGGTCCTCATGGTTACTTCCGGTTTATCAATATCCCGTTCAGTCAGGCGGTATGCCAGCGTTTCGAGGATATGATTTCCGGAAGCCCATCGTTAAATTTGCACGGCGACGCCCACTTAGAGCAATATGCCGTAACCGATTTGGGACGGGGATTAACCGATTATGATGATTCTTCCACCGGTCCGGGAATTATTGACATCATGCGCTTTGGGGTGTCCCTCCATCTTGCCTGCCGGGTTAATAATTGGCAGGACAAATCCGAAGAAATGATGAAAACTTTTTTGCAGGGATATCGCAATGCTCTGAACGACCCCGGTTTTAGTGCACCGGAACCCCGGGTGGCAAAACGCATCCGTAGTAAATTTACGGTTAACCGGGAGAAGTATTTTCAATGGATTGACGGGTTGATGGTGTCGATGCACCAGGGGGAAAAAGATTCTCTCCGGGCGGCGTTCCAATCTTATGTAACCACCCAGAAGGCTGAAACCCCGGAATTACCAGAGGGATATTTCCAGGTAAAGGAGATGGGATATTTGAAAATGGGTATTGGCAGCGCCCTGGATCAAAAATATCTTTTGCGTGTGGAGGGACAAAGTTCCGATCCGCTGGATGATGTGGTATTGGAATGTAAACAGGTGCGCGACCTCAGCGGCATCGATTGTGTGAATAGCGGCAGCAAGAGTGATCCTTTTCGGATTCTGTTAGGGCAATCCCGGATCGCATACCAGCCGTTTCATCATCTTGGGTATTTTCGCTTTAAAGGATTGATGTTCTGGGTGCATTCCTGGGTAGATAATTATAAAGAAGTGAAAATCCATAAGAGTTTTCACTCCCCGGAAGAGCTGGCGGAAGTTGCAATGGATGTCGGGGTGCAGTTAGGCAAAGGACACATCAAACATATAGCCGCTCCGTTGGATTTGCAAATCCGCCGGGAACAATTGCACCTTTTGAGCAGTTACGAATCGGAGATTCTTGAGGCTTGTGTGGAATTTGCCAATGACACGGTAGCCGCCTGGGAGAAATTTTGTGCCACTATTGACCGGCGCGGTACCGATCCGGAACCAAAGTAACCCGGGCGGTTCATGATCAATGTTCATTCCAGGTGAGACAGAATCGAGATAGTTGAATGTCCAAAGACAGACCAAATCAAAAGTCGGGTAACATCAAGGGAAGAGGTACGGGGGAAAATCCGCCCAATCGGTTCCAACCGCTGGAATTACTCTTTGAGGATATGACAGAGGGGGAAGATAGTAAACGCCATCCTACCCGGTTTTATAAAGATCATTCCCGGGGCATCATTTCCGTAAATGACAGCCCGGATGTCCGGTTTGACGCCTTTGTAAATCCTTACCGGGGGTGTGAGCACGGCTGTATTTACTGTTATGCCCGCCCAACGCACGAATATTTAGGACTTTCCCTGGGGTTGGATTTTGAGACCCAAATTTTCGTAAAAGAAAGCGCTCCCCAATTGCTGAGAAAAACCTTTGCTTCCCCGAAGTGGCAACCCCGCCCGGTGGGATTCAGCGGCGTTACCGACCCCTATCAACCCGTGGAGAAACGGCTCCGACTCACCCGGCGTTGCCTGAAGGTATTCCGGGAGTTTCGCAATCCGGTGGGCATCATTACCAAAAACTCCCTGATTATGAGGGATGTGGATATTTTACAAGAACTCGCAGAGTATCAAGCCGCTTCCGTGGCTATTTCGATTACCTCCCTGGACTACCGTCTCATTGAGAAATTGGAACCACGTACTACCCGTCCTCGCAAGCGGCTGGAAGCCATTGAAAAACTATCGGCTGCCGGTATTCCCGTCGGTGTGCTGGTAGCCCCGGTTATCCCGGGATTAACCGATCATGAAATCCCGGCAATTCTGCGGGCTGCCCGGGATGCCGGTGCTCAATTTGCCGGATTTATCATGTTGCGCCTTCCTTACGGACTTAAAGAACTTTTTCGGAACTGGCTGGAAACGCATCTGCCGGATCGAAAAAACAAAATCCTCTCCCGTTTGACAGATATCCGCCAGGGGAAATTAAATGAAAACGAATTTCACCTCCGAATGGCAGGAAAAGGCGTTTATGCAGACCAAATTCGCCAGATGTTTCAAACCACCTGCCGTAAGTATGGTTTAAGCATGGAACCGCCTCCCTTATCCACTGCGGCTTTTCGGAAGCCGGCACATCCCCAGTTATCCCTGTTTGATGAAACGAAATCACCACGGGTGAAAAAGTGAATTTCAAAGACCGGGTCTTCAACCTTCTTCCATGCCCCAAGGAATGGAATACCCGGAATTGACTGGCTATTTGAATACCTGGTCATCAACATAAAATTTTTTTGAACAGCATAGACGGAATCCAATTTTACAGGTTGAACCGCAGTTAAGAGTCGCCTGGGGTAAAGAGACCCGGAAACACATTGTTCGTTTCCCGATGATTCTCGGAATTGGCATAAAGGATCTGTAAATCTAACAGATACCATGCTGTTTCCCATCTCACGGAAAATGAAAACCCCTGCACCATGACAGAAAGATGCAGGGGATAGGTAGGGTGCTTTGAGTAGGGATTGGGGTAGTGCGCTGAGATTGCTTCCTCCTGACAATGTGCACCCGAAACCAAACAATCTTGTCCAATTTTGCCTGCTTTCTTATAAACCAGACATCCTGCCCAATTGTTCTCCCGATTTCCTAAAATAAACCTCACAAAACTATCCTTTTCACTCAACGGATGAATTAGCAGTTGCCATCGTATTTTAGCTTCTGAAGCATCTGAGGTGCATTTTATTAACATAACGGCTCTGTTGCGCAATCTTCCGTATTTATAAAGAGTTCTGAACCGGAGCTCTTCAATTTATTTTTAAGAGGGGAATTTCTGTGCAGTTGTTATACAATTTTTGGAGCCATTGAAAAAAGTTGGGCGAACAGTGGTAATCATCAACGCAAAAACACTGGCATTTTGATTGCATTATTAAATTGAGCATCCATGTTTTGAAGGAACTGAAAATGATTGCCTTCCCTAATCATTTTGGAGAAGAGGGCGACTGTTAAAGAATAGAAAGTAGTTGAGTGGATTAATTACTTCCAGGGAAGAAGATAGAAAACCACAGGGAACAGTCATGAGCAGAATTATTGCAATTTCGAATCCCAAGGGGGGAGTGGGAAAAACGACTACCACTATTAATCTGGCAGCCAGCCTGGCAATTGCCGAGAAGAACGTCCTGATCATCGATCTGGATCCTTCCGGAGCGGTAAGTAGCGGTGTCGGTTTACAACGGGAGAACATTCGCGCCGGAATTTTTGAACTCTTTTCCGGTGCTGTACGATTATGGGACACCATCCATCCCCTAAATTTTTTAAGCATAGATTTGATTCCATCCAATGTTTATACGACAGAACAGGATACCCGACTTGCGGAAATGGCAAAAAACCGTATCCGTTTGAAACGACAATTGAACGGATTGGTTAGTGTGGGTAAGATGAATTATGACTATGTGTTAATTGACACGCCGCCGATGCTGAATGATTTGACAATCGGTGCCTTATTAGCTGCCGACTCTGTCTTGGTTCCCCTCCAGTGTGGATATTTCGCCCTGAAAGCGTTAGATCGGTTAATGGAAATTGTGGAGCGAATAAAAAAAAGTGCAAATCCCACCCTGGAAATGGAGGGCATCCTGCTAAATTTTTATGAAAAGGGCACCCGGGCATCTCTCAAAAGCGCTACTTTAGCCTGGGAAATTTTTGACGACCTGGTATTCAAAACGATTATTCCCAAGAATGCTGCTGTCGGATATGCTGCATTTCAACATAAACCACTGGCGCTGGTGGATATCACCGCTCCTGCCAGCAAAGCTTATTTAGCATTGGCAGAGGAGATTATCCGAAAGACCCCCGAACCGGCGTTCCTCCCCCCTCCTGAGAACCAGGTAGAAGTCCACTTCGCGGTTTAGAAATTACTCCCGTTTGGTTTTTTTGAGAAAACCCCTTTGATACAGTCATGAAGCGAATGACAAAATTGTTCGTTGTAGCTGTTCAGGTGTTTCATTTCTTTTAATTTTCCTGTCCTCTTTGTAAATTAAATTTCATGCAATTTAGCAGGGGAGTAATGAGAGAGGTCGCTCTCCCGGTAAATTTAGAACTTTCTTACAGCTTATGGAAATACCCGGATGAGATGAAATGGGGCGCATGACCAATTGCACAAATCAAAAAAGATTAGGGGAT
>CAYYGL010000019.1:35851-38097 GCA_964471235.1 uncultured Calditrichaceae bacterium | reverse complement strand
AGGCGGATATGGCAATTGAAATTCCCATGTACGGGGCAAAACATTCCCTGAACGTTGGGGTAGCGTTTGGCATCGCGCTCTATGAGATGGTAAAGCAGTTTCAGGCATCACACATTTTGTAGCCGGAACTTCTGGCATTCCCCTCTTTGATCAGTTTACTGCGTCCCTTTAAAACTATAATTGCAAAAGCGGTTTCAGATATTTATATTATTCAAGTAGAATCAATCATCTGGGTAAAGATTTACTAAATGGAATTTAACAGTCATACGGAAATGGGTTTACCGTCACTTTGAACATCCGGGTAATAGAATTCCATGGGATACCAAATTTACATAGGGGATGTCAATTCGGATACCGCTAAGCAGTTAACGGACTTGTTAACCAAAAGCGGCAGCCAGAGCAACCATTTTGCTCAACCGCAAGAATTGTCGGAAGCATTGCAGGAGAGTACCCCGGATTTATTGCTTCTACACAGCGATTTTGTAAAACCGGAAGATGAGGCATTCTCGTCGATCTTTGCCCAAATTCCCACCATTGTGTACGCCTCCCGGTTGGAATTAGAGACCCAGACAGCGCTCTATCAACAGGGCGTAAAAAAAGTAATTATCGGGGAAGAGGATCTTCCACTTCAGGTAGCAGTTGCCGGGAAAATGGTGTTATACCGGCTTCGTCAGCTTCAGCATCATCGGCAAAAAGCATTAACTCAGGGAAGTATCCAGGCGTTTTCGGTATATGATGTGATCCGCAATGCCCTGGCTGAAAGGAAAAATTTAATCCTGAAGGTAACCTATGACGAGTGGAATGCCCGGGTGCGCATTTTCCAGGGGCAGGTGGTGAAAGCCGTAACGCCGCATTTGAACGGGGTGGATGCTCTCCTGAAGATTCTCCAGCTTCACAGCGGCACCTATCTGATTCGCAGTTACCGGAAGACAGAGGAAACTTCTTCCATCCCCAATTCCACCGTGGCGCTTCTTCTGGAAGCCCGCTATCAGGAACAACAAATCCGGCGGTTTTTGCGCCGCTGCGGAATAGAAGATGGCAACCCGACTTTTCGGATACAGCCTTTCCCGGAAGGCACCATGTTCCGCAGTGAGGTGGAGTTGAAAATCCTGTCATTAATCGAAAAAGAAAATAATTTCCACGAGATTTTGTTATACAATCCCTACCCGGTGCTTAAAACGGTGCGTCATCTTTCCCAATTATTGGAAAGAGGCCTGGTCAGCGCTGAAGAGAGCACCGCCGGGATGGAGACATTCCTTCCGAAAGATATTGAATTCCTCCAGTCCCATGTTTTACAGCCGGATGCCATGAACGGAAATGTAGTGATTTTAGGGTTGCCTTCTTCCGGGCGGAGTGAACTGATCCGCACATTCAGCGGTTCCCGGGCACCTGTTAAATCTCTGCAATCAATTGATTTCACCCGTATCAAACTCCATCCGGAGTTAACCCTGACAATTTTCGGAATCACCATCGACCAGACCCTGATGCCCATTCTGGAGAAGATTTCCCGGGACATGGTTGCCTGCATTTTCCTGGTCGATTTCTCGCAGCCCCAGCAATTTGAGTACAGCAGTTATTTGTTAACCCGGCTGGTACAGCTATACCCGGTTCCCTTTGTGGTGGGTTTGACGAATCATCCGGCGGATAACGAGGGGGTGATTAATGATTTTAAGAAACAATTTACTGTGCCCCCGGGGTTGAAAGTGGTGCCCGTCCGTCCCGGTTCATTCCCGGATTTACGAAACCTCCTCCATAATCTCCGGCATGTCATCAAAGAAGAAGACGAGGCAATGGATTATGCATGACCTGTTGATATATGTGACCGAACCGGAACAACAACCGGAAATAGAAGGGCTCTTTCCCAATCCGTTTTTTCGGGCGACCCTGGCGGATACCCCGGAAAAGGTGCTTTCCCTCTGTCAGGAAGAGCTGTTTGATGTGGTTTTGCTTTGGCAGGTACATCGCGATCACGCCCGAAATTTTTTCACCATGCTGGAGGAAAATCAATTAACTTTTTTACCGGTGGCGGCGGTTATCGACGATGTCTCCCGGGTTCGGGACCTGGTGGATTTGCCATTATCCGACGTTATCCAATTGCCCCTCCCCCGGGAGGTTTTCTGGAGTGCTTTGGAGCGGATCGTAAATGATACCGGCACCCCTGCGACGGTGTTAGAGGGCGTTAATTGGCAGGGGAGTCTGGAGGAATACAACCTGGTCGATTTGATACAGATGCTGGAATCTGCCGA
>CAYYGL010000019.1:3223-35841 GCA_964471235.1 uncultured Calditrichaceae bacterium | reverse complement strand
ATGGTGAATTGGTGCTTCATATAGCGGATCAATCGGGCGTGGTTCAGTTTCTGGAAGGTCAGATCATCAATGCCCAATTTATTGAGCTCCGGGGATTGCCGGCTCTGTTGAAAATGGCATTCTGGCAAAAAGGACGCTTTTCCACCCGCTTACGCCCCCTGAAGTCACCCAAAAAAATAATTGACAAAAGCAACCGTGAAATTTTGATGCTGCTGGTATCCAAACTGCATGAGTGGGAAAACTTGATCCAACAACTGCCGGAACTCTCTCAAAAAATTGTTGCCAACCCCCTCCGGGAAAAGCAGAACCTTTCTCCATTGCAGGAGCGCATTCTGGAAACCTGCCAGGACCCGGTCAATATTTCGGATTTATTAATGCGCTTGCCAGATGCCAATGAATTAATCCTGGCAGAAGTCCAAACGTTATTGGAACATCGCCTGGTGGGTACTCCCCGGGAGATCAAACAATTGATTTATGAAAAAGAGGCAATGGGCGGGTTTGGGAAACTGGTGCATTCTCTTTCTTCCATGTTTAAAAAGAAAAAGGACGATCCCTCTTACCGGGAAACCCATCCCACCCTGCAACATCCGGAAGAAGAAGTATCTCCTCAACTAAGGGTAACGATTCCTCCGTTAACCAAAGACCAGGTTGCCACAATTAATCAACGATTGGAGCAGTATCTCTCATGAGGATTCTGGAAACGCTGCTAATCTCCCAAACACCGGAAATTTTTGAGGAAGTCATATCCGGTTTACCATTCCGGCGGCAGGAGCTTATGGGCCTGGACGCATACCGTCTGGAAATCGATGATGACCTGGCGATGCTGCTCTACCATCTTCCCCTGTCAGAGTCCCTACCGTTGCAGGTGATTGAACCAATTCAACCTTACTTGCAGGCAATTTTGTTGGTGGTGCATGGGAAGATAGTGGAAGCGAATCCGTTTTCCGGCACCGAATTTGAAAAATGGATTATGGAAATGGCGGAACTGCCAATCGCAATGGCGGTGCGGATGGAAATGAAGAATTTGAATTATTTGAATGACATCATCCGAGAAAACGGTTTGTATTTATCCGGGCAGGGAAATATCGTTTTCTGGCATCCCTTATTAAAACCCTCCCAATTAAATGTCTGGAAAGCATTATGGGCACATCTTACCCGGTCTGAAGTGCAGGAGTAACGCACCCTGGCACCGGATACCATCCACAGAAGCAGGTGATGAGAAACGCTTCCACGGAACAAGGTAAAACCGGCGGCATGGTCGTCGGTCTGGATATTGGTGGCAGTAAAATAATGGCAGCCGCTGCATATCCGGATGGCGCCATCGTTCACCGCCTTTTGAAAGCCACACCGGAGCGTCTCCTCCCGGGGCTGGAATTGTTAAAGCGTATGGTGAGGGAACTCACCGGAGATGCAAAATGTCTGGCAATAGGTGCAGCAATCGGAGGGCCGCTGAATTGGCAACAGGGGATTGTCTCCCCCCTTCATCAACCCCAATGGCGTAAAGTGCCGCTTAAAGAAATTATGGAAGATGCTTTCGGCTGCCCGTTTTATGTGGATGTGGATACCAATGTGGCAGCATTGGGGGAGTATCATTTTGGAAAAGAAACCGCCAGTCGATTGGTATATCTCACAATTAGCACCGGAATGGGGGGTGGTTTTTTAATTGATGGTAAAATTTACCGGGGTGCAGGGGGCAGTCATCCGGAAGTCGGGCATCAATCAATTCCGTTTCGTTGCACTCATCCGGAGCGGGTCATTTGCGAATGCGGGGCAACAGACTGCCTGGAAGCGCTGGTATCCGGCAACGGCATTCGACGAATTTACAGAAAGCCGGCAGAGCAATTGACCGAAGCGGAGTGGCAGGAGGTGGGCTATAATCTGGGGCAGGGATTACGGAATATAAGTGTCATGTATGCGCCGGAAGTAATTGTTTTAGGGGGTGGTGTCAGCGTTGGGGCAGGGGAGCGGTTATTGATGCCCGCCCGCCGGGTATTGCAAAACACTGTTCACCTGGTTCCGATTCCTGAGGTACGTCTCAGTCGATTGGGATATGACACCGCTTTAAGAGGAGCGATTTCCCTGGCGCTGTTGGGGAATGACAACATTTAATGAACAACGGCGCACCCACATTGGCAGGAGATCCCATCAGGCTTTATCTGCCATAATTAAATTTGTTGCCCCGCCTTTTCCGAACGGAAATCCGGCTGTGATAACAAACCGGTCGCCTTTCTTGAGAAAGCCTTCCTGTTGGGCACGGTCGATGGCGTTCTCCATCAACTCGTCCATCTGTTTCTTATGGGTAAACAGGATAGGAATCACCCCCCAGAGCAAAGCCAGTTGATAAAACGTTTCTGTTGTATGCGCCAGACCCAGTATATATGCTTCCGGTCGAAAACGGGAGATCATTCGGGCGGTAAAGCCGCTGCTGGTAGGGCAGATGATTAAATTTGCTGCCAGGTTTTTGGCTAAGGCGGTGGCGCCGGTGGAAATCGCCTGGGGAATATCCTCGGTAACCATGGCATCGGTATCGATGGAGGCATTGTAAAAAGGGAAATTTTTTTCCGTTTCCAGGGCGATTTTTGCCATGGTTTGTACGGCTTCCACCGGGTGTTTGCCAACGGCAGTCTCATCAGAGAGCATCACGGCATCGCTGCCATCCAGAATGGCGTTGGCAATATCGGTCGCTTCGGCGCGGGTGGGGCGGAGCGCTTCCACCATGGAAAGCAGCATCTGGGTAGCGGTGATTACCGGCTTGCCATATAGATTTGCCAGTCGGATGATCTTTTTTTGCACCATGGGTACCTTTTCCAGAGGAATTTCCACTCCCAAATCTCCCCGGGCAACCATAATGCCGTCCACGTTTTGCAATATTTCAAAAAAATTGCTGATGGCTTCGTGTTTCTCAATTTTGGCAATTAACGGAACGGATTTGTTCTCTTTCCGGCAAATATCGCGGGCAAGGGCGATATCCGCTGCTTCCTTCACAAAAGAGAGTGCCACATAATCCACCCCCTGCTGTAAGCCAAAGCGCAAATCATCCCGGTCTTTCTCGGTAACCGCCGGAAGACTAAAGCTCCCTTCCGGATAATTGATGCCCTTGTGTGACGTGAGTTCTCCGCCCACAATCACCCGGCAAATTACCCGGGACGCTCTGATATCAGTGATTTCCACCTCCAGGGTGCCATCGGCTAATAACAGCCGATGCCCTTTTTGAACATCTTTTGCAAAATCAGGATAGGTAACCGGAAGGTTATTGCCTTTGCTCTGCTGAATTGTGCAATCGAGAATCAGTGTGTCCCCGGGCGAAACTTTCAGGGGTGGATTATTGATGATGCCAAGCCGGATTTTCGGTCCGCTTAAATCCTGTAATATCGCGACCGGGGCATTCAACGCTTCCCTTTTTTTCTTTATCCAGCGAATCAATTGGGCGTGGTTATCGTGGGTCCCGTGGGAAAAATTTAATCGAAAGATATTGACACCGGCTTGAATCAGTTCTTCAATCATTTCCGGAGTGGCGGTAGCCGGTCCCAGGGTGGCAACGATCTTTGTACGTTTAAGGGGTTGCATGAGGTTTTTAATCTTTCCGATGGCAAGTGATGACCTGCTGAAGGATCATTAAAAAATGGTGATGGTCGATAACCAATCCAGGGTTTACCATATCAACTCACTGATCCACTGTTCACTGATATACTGATCTCCGACATCCTGTTCACTGCCCCGTAGAGCAGCCCCCGGTGCCCCTGACCGCCTGAAACCTTGATCCCCATTCCCTAAAAGGTAAACTCCATACTTTCCGAGGCAACATAAGTTTCCGGAAAAATTTTTCGAGCTTCGGCTTGAATGGCATCCAGTGCCTCATCATCGTGGGAGGGGTCGTGATGGATTAACAGCAGTTTTTTTACCCCGGCTTGTTTGGCGACTTCACATGCCATGTGATACGTACTGTGCCCGAATCCCTGAAATTTTTGATACTCTTCAAAGGTATACTGGGCGTCATGGAAAAGCAATTCGGCATCTTTGGCGAAATTCACCAGCCGCTGGTCGCCGCCCACAAACCCTTCCGTATCGGATGCGATAACCACTTTATTTCCTGCGGGTGTTTCTATTTTATAGAAAAACGATCCGCCTTTGGGGTGCATAAAGTTTCGCAGGCAGCTAACCCGGGCACGCCATCCCTCAGTGGGCTCGGCAGTGGCTTTGGTTACCTCAAACCGGTCTGAATAGAAATAGACCACCCGGTTCTCTGCCATGTGGTGATAATGCCCCTCAAACGGTAAATCTGCCAAACTTACCGGAAAAAACGGGGGATGAACAAAGGTATCCAATACCTCTTTCAGATCATAATCCAGAATTCGCGGTGCAATGAAATTAATTTCTGACTTCGGCATATAAAGCATGGCAAAATACGGAAAGCCGATCAGATGATCAATGTGCATGTGGGTAAAAAAAAGGTGAGTTGTCCATTTTGATAAAGAGTCATCTTTCTGAAAAAATTCTTTCACCAAATCCTGTCCCAGGGGGATAATCCCGGAACCGGCGTCGAAAATCAAAACAATATCATCAACATCTACCCGAAAGCAGGTGGTATTGACACCGAAACTCGTGGCGGTGTTTCGTGTCGGAGAATAGCTTCCTCGTGCACCATAGACCTTCACCCGTAAGCGTGGTTGTGACATTTAATCCTCTCTTCCCAATGGTTGATTATTGGCGCGATTCCAGTCGTTTAATATCGTCACGGATTTTGGCAGCACGTTCATATTCTTCCTTTTCCACGGCATCCTGAAGTTCTTTTTTTAATTTTTCCAGGCGAGACTGCTGAGAGTCGCCCGGTTGTTCTTCGATATCCTGAAATTCCTCTGCGCTATAAGCTCCTTTGCGCATTACTTCTTCTTCCACAAAAATTTGCACATTTTGACGGACTGCCAGGGCAATGGCGTCGCTGGGACGCGCATCTACTTCATATAATTTCCCCCGCCGTCGGATTTGTATTATCGCAAAATAGGTGTTATTCCTTAAGTCGGAAATTATCACGCGTTCAATTTGCGCCATTAATGTGTCCAGAATGTTGAGCATCAGGTCGTGGGTGATGGGACGAGGAGGCATGATGTTCTCCAGACCGAGGGCGATGGATTGCGCTTCGTACTCTCCGATAATAATCGGCAGGGTTCGATCCCCGTCCAATTCTTTTAAAATTACACCACTTGCCTGGGATTGGGTCAAAAACAAGCCGTTTATTTTTACTTCGATCATAAGAACCTCAAATTAAATCTGTTACTTTAAATTTGATTTCACCGTTTATTTGTTTTCTACTTTTGATCAATGCTGCGAACTCCTGAAATCCGGGCATTATGACCTGATAATGCCGAATCTCCTCGAATCCGATTTGTGAATTGTCAACCCCCTTCTGTAAAGTTACTCATTGTCACAAATTTAAAAATGCCCGTCATCAATTCCAACAGGATTTCCGTACCTCCGGGATTTTATTTTCAGTATTCATTGAGAATGTTGAGGTTCCTCTTGTGTATCACTCGTCCGTAAATTTTTGCTAAGAAGATAATCTAATACCTGACGCTGTGGATTAAAAGGTTCTGCGAAATTTAATTTCAATTTCTGGATTGCCCGTTCGATGCGCATCCCGATTTTTTCATCTTCACTTTCTGCCTGAAGGTGAGGAGCATAATATTCCCCGGCATTGATTAATACCTCCGCCGGTACATAACCTAAAATTTCCATTCCCATGACGACAATTCCCACCTGGGCGGCTTCCATTAAGAACCCATCGTAGATGGTATGAAGCGGCGTTTCAATATAGTCGGGAATGTTGCAGATGACTCGTACCATTTTTCGTTCCGGAAAATCCTCAACAACCGCATGGATTTTATTTAACATTTTAGAGATTTCATTAAACCGGGAGATTCTGTTGGAATCAAATCGGGGGGCGGAATCGACGGAAAGGGAACCATTCATTTCTTCATACACCTGAATCAACTCTTCGATTAGTGTAATGTCAGTTGTGTCAAAGTAGATGGCGACATTCAGGTGGAAGAGGCGGGCGCCAACGAGTAAGGCACCAAATTTTCTATTTGCCCGGTTGGGTCCGTAATCGGGCTGCCACCGTTTGTGGTTAAGCATTTCCACCAATTGCTTGTAGGTGAATTGACGAAAGGCAAGAAGAGATTGCCGGGATTTCTTTTTGGATGCCACGCTGAATAAGTAGATAGGAATATCAAATTTTTTGGCAGTTTTCCGGGCAAAAGTTCGTGCCATTCGGATAGCCTCCGGTAGATCGGAGGAATGCAGCGGAAGAAACGAAAAGGTGTCAATAGCACCTAACCATTTGAGGCTGGCAGTTTTTTTTCGTATGTCGAGATGCTGATAAATGCTTTCTATCAACGTCTCACCGGCGTTGAGAACATCCTGCTGCTTCCCTCCGAGAATGATCTGAGTGCGATCTAATCGTCGGTTCGGATCGACCTCGATTATCGTAATGCCCGGCAATTCATCCACTGCCCGGGCAATTAAATCGATCGTTTTCGGGTCGTTACCTTCTGCGAATCCCGTGGAGATTAAAAAGATGTTCTTTTGCGCCGGGGTTGGCATGGCTTCAGTCTTCATCCATTCGACCGTTTGGGTAATTCGTGAGTCCCCGTTTCACCCTCCCTGGGAACCGGGGCGGTTTATTTGGTTAATACTTCCTGGTATAATTGTAAATACTGAGGAATAATAAATTTTGCATCAAAGCGTTGCAATGCTTTTTCTCGAGCAGCCCGGGAAAAAGTTTCTCGCAAATGGTGATCGGTTAAAAGCCGGATTACATATTCACTCATTTTCTGAATATCTCCCACCGGGGTAACAAATCCGGTTTCTCCATGAAGATTTAACTCCGGTAACCCTCCGGCATTGCTGGTAATGCAGGGCAAACCGCAAACCATGGCTTCCAGGGCTGCCAGACCGAAGCTTTCCAGTTCACTGGGTAATAAAAATATATCGCCAACAGCCAGTAATCCGTAAATATCATCTTGTTTACCCAAAAACAAGACATCTTGTTCAATGTCCAATGTTCGGGCTAATTCCTCGGCTTTGGGGCGTTCCGGTCCGTCACCGATTAATACCAGACGAACCGGAAGCACTTTCCGGACTTCGTAGGTGACTTTTACGGTGTCCAGTACTCGTTTCACCGGACGGAAGTTGGATAAATGCACCAATACCGCTTCTCCATGTGGCGAAATCCGTTTCCGAAGATAAAGGCATTGTTCGGAGGGATGAAAATCTTCTCGAATGAAGTTATAAATTACCCGTACGGGAACTTCCGGTGCAAAGGTTTTGATCGTCTCTTCCCGTAAGTACTTTGATACTGCTGTTACCGCATCACTTTGATTAATGCCGAACCGGGTAATTTCCAGAAATGAGGGGTCGGCGCCTACCAGGGTGATATCCGTGCCGTGTAAGGTGGTTATCACTTTTAGCGGATGAATATTTTTAATCATCTCCCGGGTTAAGTAGGCAGAAATAGCATGGGGGATTGCATAATGAGCATGGATGATATCCAGTCCCTCGTGAGTGGCGATATCAGCCATTTCCGTTGCCAGTGCCAGGGCATAAGGTGGGTATTCAAACAACGGGTACTGCGGCATTTTCACTTCATGGAAAAAGATGTTTTCGTAATAGCCATGCAAGCGGTGTGGAAGGGCGTAACTGATGAAATGAACTTCAAAGCCCCGGTTGGCTAATTCAATTCCCAATTCGGTGGCAACCACCCCGCTCCCGCCATAAGTTGGATAACAGGTTATACCGATCTTCATTCTTTTTCCACATTTTGCTGTGCTTCAATCACCCGATTACGACCGGCTTTCTTGGCATGATATAACGCCTGGTCTGCCTCGAAGATTAAGTCTTCCTCGGTCACCGCATCCTCCGGAAAGGTGGCAATCCCAATGCTGATGGTTAATTTTTTATTGGGTTGGATGTCTTCCCGGAAGAAGGGAGTGGATTCTACTTTTGCCCGGATTCGTTCGGCAAGTGCCACCGCCCCTTCTTTCCCGGCGCCCGGGAGGATCAGAGCAAATTCTTCTCCTCCATAGCGGCAGACGATATCATTATCCCGCACAGACCTCTGCAAAATGTTGCTAACCTGTCTCAATACATCATCTCCGGCAGGGTGTCCCAGAGTATCATTATAATTTTTGAAAAAATCCACATCGGCGATCAACAGCGAAACATTGTTGTTCTCCCGACGTGCCCGGGCAATTTCTTCCTTCATCCGCATTCGAAAGAACCGGTAGTTATGAAGACCGGTCATTCCGTCTTTATAAGATAATTCCTTGATCCGATCATACATCTGGGAATTATGAAGGGCTACTGCCAGCATATTGGTGAGAATACTTATCATCTCCAGACTATCCTGACTATACTCTTCGTCTTTAATGTTAGGACCCAGACAAAGCAGCCCTACAATATTATCATTCCGCATTAATGGCGCTACCACCTGGATATCCAAGGATTTGAGTCGGGGAATAATTTCCTGGAATTCTCCGGAAACATCCCGAATTTGAAATGCCTTCTGAATAAGCTCCAGGTAATGGATCAATTTGTCATGACGCGAAATTTGAAAATCCGTTACTTTTGCCGTCCAAACGCCTCGTTGTGAAACCAGGCGGAAAACATCCTCATCTTCGGGATCGCACAAAAGCAGCATCACACTCTTTGTTGGTATGATTCCCAATATATTAATAAGTGCCTGGCGGATCAACTCTTCATGTTCAAGTTGCCCCATCACCCGATAGCTTAGTTCAAAGATGTTATGAAAATCATACAGCTTTTTTTGCAGTTTTTTATTGGTCTCTACCAGAACATGATTTAACCGGGTGATTTGTTGATTGGCTTCATCCAATTCGATGGTTTTATGAACCATCCCATCCTGGAGTTTCTTCAATCGAAGCATGTTTTTGATGCGAGCCGCTAACTCTTCAAATTCAAACGGCTTGGTGATATAGTCATCCGCACCGGCTTCCAGGGCGGCGACCATATCGCGAATTCCTTTTTTAGCCGTCAGGATGACAATGGGCAGGTATGACTTCAGGGAGAGATTCCGAATTCTACGGGTTACCGTTATCCCATCCACCTCGGGCATCATCATATCCAAAATCACCAGGTCCGGCTGGAATGAATTGATTCTGTCCAAAACCTCCCGGCTGCTTAAACAACTGTCTACCCGGTAATGATGCTTTTTTAAAAATGTGGTCAGCATTTTGTGAACGGAAATCTCATCATCAACAATTAAAATCTTATACGATTTTCCGGAATGGTTGCCGTTTTTTTGCATATCTCCTCTGCAATTTTAATTTATTGCTTTTCAACGAATCATAAATGTAGTAAATTTGTCGCCCCAAAAATTGACGAAAAAAATATTTCAATATGATAAAAAATAAATCTTTTCAAAAAATAACCTCTAATGCTTTATTAATATCGGGTTTAGTTTGGGTAGGATTAGCGCTTTTTGCCGCGTGCAGCAGTAACCCTTCCGATAGTCAACAACCGCAAGATAATTACCCGAGTGAACATCTCAGTTTTTCACAGCATATTCGGCCGATTTTCCTACAGGATTGCGCGGCGATTGGTGTCTGTCATCAAATCGGTACCCGGGCGGGGGGGCTGGATCTGGAAAGCGATCCTCCCACGTTCCAGGGAGACCATGGACTGGTGGTGGTGCCCTTTAGCGCCCAGAACAGTTTGCTGTATCGCGTCCTGTTTCAGGATGAGGATGGGGTTCGGAGAATGCCGCCCAATCAATCCGCCCTCTCCGATGCCAAAATCACTGCCATTGGAACCTGGATTGACGAAGGCGCCAATACTGCAAATTAGAGGGAGATAAATTTGGCAGAAAAAATGCGACCACGGATTTACAAGGGCACCCGGGATTTCCTGCCCGAACAAATGGTGAAGCGAAATTACGTCATTGATGTAATAAAAAAAATATTTGAACGCTACGGGTTCGAGCCGCTGGAAACTCCTACCCTGGAATTGTGGGAAACCCTTTCCGGAAAGTATGGGGAAGAAGGTGACCGTCTCACCTATCGTTTTACCGACCGGGGCGGCAGAGAAGTGGGATTGCGGTACGATTTGACAGTTCCCCTCTCCCGGGTGATTGCCATGCACCCTCAGCTTCCCAAACCGTTTAAACGATATCAAATTCAACCGGTATGGCGAGCCGATAAGCCGCAGAAGGGGCGTTTCCGGGAATTTTACCAGTGTGACGTGGATATTGTGGGCAGTGCTTCCATGTTGGCGGATGCGGAAGTTATCGCCGTTTCCCATGAGGTTTTAACAGCACTGAATTTTCAGGATTTCACCATTCGCATCAACAACCGCAAGGTGCTCTCCGGGATTGTGGAAGTTTGCGGGGTGCCGGACGAGCGGGAAGTTGACATTTACCGTGCCATCGACAAACTGGATAAAATTGGGTTTGAAGGAGTGGAAAAGGAGCTCTCCAAGCGCGGGGTTGAGGAAACGGTAGTGGAAAAGCTGTTCCGGATTTTATCGATAGAAGGAAACCATGCCGAACGAATTTCCCGAACGGCGGATTTGCTGGCAAAAAGTGAAATCGGTCGGGAAGGCGTTGCGGAAATCAAAACCCTGTTCGATTTTCTGGCAGAGTACGGCTTACCGGAAAACCATTATGCATTTGATTTGTACCTGGCACGGGGACTGGATTATTACACCGGCCCCATATATGAAACGGTTCTGGAGAAGCCGCGCATCGGGTCGGTAACCGGCGGCGGACGTTATGACAAATTGATCGGTATGTTCTCCGGCCAGCCCCATCCGGCAACCGGTAGCTCCGTGGGGTTGGAGCGGATTATCACCGTCATGGAGGAAATGGGAATGTTCCCCCCGCAGTTAAACACCTCCACCCGGGTGTTGGTCACGGTTTTTGATGCATCCACCCGCTCTTATTCCATACGGATTGCCCAAACACTCCGAAATGCCGGGATCAACTGCGATTTGTATACCGGCAAAGCCAAATTGCGGGGGCAATTCGGTCTGGCAAACGATAAAAAAATTCCTCTGGTTATCATTGCCGGACCGGATGAACAAGCGGAAGGAAAGGCGGCTGTAAAGAACATGACCACCGGTGAACAAAAAACCGTTTCAATCGATCAATTAATCGATGAGGTAAAAGGGGCAGGCAGAACATAAACCCGGAGCTGTGTGGAAATCCGGAGACAGGATGAAAGCCTTCATCCCAAAACGGTTGGATAACCGTTCTCCTCCCCACCTCTCATACTTCTTCCTCCAACCAAACCAAACTTTGAATTGAATGCGTAAATGAAAACCTTTATTCTTTACCTCCTGTTTGTTGGTCTTCTGATTAGTTGTCGTTCCTTTGCCAGGGAAGATCGTTCACCATCATTCCATGATCTGGAAACATACATCACCGAGATGCAACGTTATGATGGTGAGGTGCTGTATCCGGAGGTCTTCCGAAAATGTCAGGCGGAATTTGAAACGATCCGCCGGGCTGCCGGAACTCCATCTCCTTCCCCCGATTTCCAAATCCACATAAAAGAATTCGCTGATCGGCTTCATTATTGGATGGCGGTGTGCAGAGATGCCCGGTCTTTCTTCAACTCCTTGCTCTCTCTTCGCCAACGGGTTACCGAGAGTGGCGGCGACATTTATGGCGAACCATTCTTTCAAAAAGGGGATAGAAACCTCCGGGAAGCCGCCCGGCTGTTTCAGGAGGGAAGAAAAGAAGAATTAGGTAAACCAATGCATGCGGCAGAAATGCATTACCGTAGCGCTGAATACATGGCTATCCGCGACAACCTGCTCGGACAGGCGCGCATTTTGCTTCGGGAGAGTGAAGATTTAAATGCCGAAGAAAATGCCCCTTTAACCTATCATCGGGTACAGATAATGCTCACGAATGTGGAAGAGCAGGTTAAACAAGCTCGTGTAGCCGATGATGCTCTTTCCCAGGAAGCACAGCAGTTGATCTTCTATGCCAAACATCTGTTGAACATGTCCCGGACGATTCAGCGGTTGAAAAAAAATCCGGGCAACATGGAAGCATTTCTGCTGGAGCTGGAACAATCCATGCAAATTTTAGCAACCAACCTGGAGACCACACCTGCCTGGAATGAGAGTTACCAGGATATTTGGGGGGAATTGATTCAGGGGGCTGAGCGCCAACATAGACATGTTGCTGACCTGAAAAGGGAAAAGGAGACGCTGGAACTTCAAAAACTGGCGCTTGAAAAGGAATTTTTAAAGGGGAAAAACGTTGCCGAAAGACAACAGTATTTGCAAGAGAAGTTAAACAGAATCCAGGCGAAGTTTCCGTTCCGACTGGTGGCAGAGGGAAACCGGATTTTGTTTCAGGTAGATTCCGTTTCTTTTCATGAAGAAACGGATCAGTTGACCGCAACAGGAGAAGCGCAATTACGGAAGCTTTCAAGTGTATTGGAAGAATTCCCCTATACTCCAATCATCGTCAGGGTGGAGGAAGCTGTTCCATCGACGTTCTCCGGCGCTGCCGAAAATGCCTTCCGGCGCTTGCAAACCATCAAGAAAATTTTATATGGAAATTTGATGGAGGCGGAAAAATACATCCATGTGGTGAGTGAGATACAAAAAGTTCAAACCGGGGTCGTACCGTCTAAGCCGGCTATCCGAGTTGAAGTGGATTTAAATGATTACCTTGGGGCATTACCCGAAGAACCGGGTAGCACCCCCCCGGGTGAACCACCTGCTCTTTCCCCCCGTCTAACGGAATAATTCCGGGCGTTCACGAGTTATTTACCCGTTTCCTTAATTGAATTGCTTTGGCATAGCGTATGAAGATATCAAAGGCGGAGATTGAGGCGATACTAAATCCATAGAAGCCGTCCAGAAAGCCCCTTTGCACCAGGTAGATTTTGAAGAATTTTAGCATCGGACTGAAGAGCATTTTGGGTAGGAGATTTTCTTTGCCGAGAGCGACCAATTCCTGGGCTGCCAATTCGGAATATTGATTCACCCGCTGAAGATGGTCCTGGAAAGAGTTGAATGAATAATGCCAGAGGTCTCCTGCGAGATGAACGGTCGCTACCGGTCGGTTAAATTGCAAGTATTCATGCACATATTCCCCCACCCAGTGTGCTTCCTGACGATTGAATAACCGCACTTTGGGGTCCGGGTACCATCCGCAATGGTGAATCCATTTTCCGCAATAATTGGTAAGGCGATTCATGGAGTAAGCGCCCTGAAGGGAAGGTTTGTGAGCCAGCAAAGAGGTAATCAGCCGGGGGGACAGCACCTCATCCGCATCAATGGAGAGAATAAAATCATACTGTGCAGATTGATTGCCGAAATTTTTGGTTCGAGAATACCCCTCCCAGGGGCGTTGAATAACCCGGCAGCCGAATTCCCTGCAAATGGTAGTGGTTTGATCGGTGCTGAAAGAATCGATAATCAATATCTCATCCGCCACGGTTGCAACTGATTCCAGACATCGTTTGATGTTCGTTTCTTCATTATAAGTGATAATTACTGCTGAGATAGCTGCCATATCTTCTCCGGTTTATGAACCTGAGAAAGATATAAATTTTGTTGGTTGAAAGTGAGTAAAATATCTTTTAGATTCGATGCCGTTCCCAATGGGGTTTTGCCGGGGTGCCATCGGTTAAGGAAATCCACAGGCAGGGTGGATGAGGAAAGAAATGATGAAGAACCATCCCCAAAACATTCTTTTCATTCGCACTGACAGAATCGGTGACGTCATTTTAACAACTCCGGCAGCTACAATTCTGAAAGCTCATTATCCCGAAAGCCGAATTACTTTTTTAGGACGTAGTTATACCGCCCCGTTGCTAACAATTCACCAAGATATTGATGAAGTGATCCCCTATATGCCCGAAAGCCTTCATCGCGGTCCGGCGGGGCATATCCGTCTGGCAAGGCAGCTCCGGGCGAAGCATTTTGATGTGGCAATTTTTTTTTACCCCCGCCCGGCATTGGCTGCTTCGGTTCGGCTGGCAGGCATCCCCTTCACCATTGGAGTTGGGTATCGCTGGTATTCATTGCTATTTAAAAAACGAATTTTTGAACATCGCAAGCATGGGATGAAACACGAACTGGATCACAATCTAAGCATGCTGTCCCCGCTGGTGACGAATTTGCCGGGCAAAATTCAATTCAACTTTCAAATTCCACCGGAATTGATGGATGCTACTCACCGCAAGCTATTCGAGCTTGGTGTAAAGAAGCCGTTTGCCATCATTCATCCCGGAAATGGCGGCTCTGCTCCCAATTTGACACCCAGGCAATATGCTGCCATGGCGCAGTATATTTTGGATTCCACGGCTTTTCAAGTATTGTTTACCGGCACAACGGGAGAACGTCCGTTAATCGAAACGATTCGCCGGCAGCTAAAAAATAATCGCAGTATGAATGGGGGAGGGGCATTTTCAATTGTAGAGTTAATGGCAGTAATTTCGGAGTCGGAATTATTCCTTTCCAGTAGTACCGGACCGCTCCATCTTGCCAATGCCGTCAACACACCGTTGATGGGTTTTTATTGCCCGGCGCTTTCCTGTTCCCCACGGCGTTGGGGACCCTATCATCAACCGGAATGGGTCTTAACGCCGAATGTTGTGCCATGTAATGATTGCAATACCGCTCGCTGCCCCAATGGAAATTGCCTGGAAACCCTTGCAGAGAATCGGTTGATCCGCTTCGTTGCCCGCCGGCTGGAAACCCTGTCAATTTAAAGATGTTCAGGCATCCGATATTTTTAGGGTAGAAAATTCAAAAGGAATGCTATTGGTTTGCTTGTCATCCTGAGTCATGATTAACTCATTAAGAATCGGGGCAACACTGTTGTCAAACTCTTGTTGAGGAAATTTTACCATCATTTCCTCCGATGAACTGGCAAACAAATAAATTGCTGCCAGGAATTCACTGACCATCAGGAGGATTAGTGAGGCTATTAGAAACAGAATTATGGCATTGATGCGTTGTTCCAACTTGATTTTATAAAGTCGGATAATTTGACTGAGGGAGAGCACCAGTTTTCGTTTTACAGCGCTTCTCATAAAAACGACGTGGGGTGCCAGGGCGGATTTGTTTTGATAGGAGATTTCCGTAAGCCGGTTGGCATGATATAGAAATTCCTGGACCTGAACCACCGCATTATAAGGTGTTAAGTAATAGATCGTTTTAATATCTTCCGCATAACGGGCAGTGAGACTGAAATCCGGTTTTCCCTTGAAGAGGCTCAGGTGACGGACTTCTAACACCTCGATTAATTTCTTTATTCGCTCCTTATTGTTCTCAAAAGCGGTTTGCGAATTTGAATGCCACAATTTATCGGCATAATTGACCAGGCTTTGAGACAGAATCCCAATTTTAGATGCGGCTTCAATCGCTGCCTGATATTCAGACGCCACTTCTTGATATCGGTTATAACCAAAATAGATGGTAAGACCGATCAGGAATATCGATACCAGACTAAATATGATTTTTTTCGGATTGCGTTTCATACCCCATACCCCTCACTTCAGTTTTATCAAACGTAAAGTGTTTAGAAGTTATCAATCACGACGACATCAGAGATACAATCTTCATCTTTGGTTTCAATATTTTTTGCTAACTTTTCCAAAATCACCTTGTTTTACCATTTCCATTATGACGATGGTTCCAGGGTTAGATTTTTTTCTTCGGGCTGATAAACCGTATTTTTCTGACCATTCGGATGAAATTGCAGGAATTCAATCAGTAGATGAATCATTCGGGAATGATTCGGTTTGATTATATTGGCAGCAACCCGGGCAGAGAATATTTTCCCATTTTGACGAATAAAACGGGTTTCAAAATGATAGTGCCCCCATTTTGAAATTTCCCGATAATGCTGCTTCATTTCCATTAAAGTCTCTTCCGGGAATAGTGATTTGATATTCCTGCCTAAAAATTCTTCCCTTGCAAAACCAAACAATTGAAATGCATTAATGTCCGCTTCAAGGATGGTTCCGTTCAATTCATGAAAAATTGATGCCATTCCGCCGGGAGGTGTCGGGTCAAATTTTGCCGAAGATAGGGATTCGGTTTTCTGGTGTGTGTGCTTCGAATTGGGTTTCCCGGACTTTTCCCGAAAAATCCAGACCCTGCCGATTACATTCTCTTGCAATAAAATGGGTTCGGTCTGGCATTCCATCTGTCGACCATCCTTGTGGCTCAATGTAAAGTAACGGTTATCGTTCACATGTTTGTTTAATTCCTGAAAATGCCGCCCGAAATCTTCCCCCTTAATGAAGCTGAGCATTAAAAAATGTCGGATTTCGTCATAATCCCTATTGTTCGCCAAAGCATCCGGCACTTTTAGCAATTTGATGAACGGTTGGCTCATTTTTAATGTATCATCTTTAAAAACCATTAGCAGTCCGTCCGGTAAAACATCCAATATATGTTCATATTGATGAACCGTGGTCTCCTGCTCCTGCAATTGTTGTTGCAATTCCTGCTTTTCGTCTTGTAGCAGGTTCTGTTCCGTTCGGAGAATTTCATTTATCCGGATGACTTTTTTGATTGGAATCCGAAATACAAGCATGGAAACCACCATGATTCCACCCACGATTCCGCCCCACAACAGGGTAAAAATCCAGCTAAGTCGGGTGATTTCCGCATCAATGCTTCTCTGAAAGATTATCCGGGCTTGTGTGAATACCCTGGCAAGGTTTCCCGCCGACAGGCGGCTGATAACCGTTACAAGGGAATCCTGTTGTTCGGAATGTTGTTGATAGGGAAGCGATCTGAAATTCTTGGATTTTAAAATAAATTCTTCTAATTGATCCCGTAAAGTTAGGAATACGTCTTCCGGCTGTACTTTAGCGGAGGAACGAAAAGAGGTTGTTTTACCAGCGCGAGTTTTGATACGCTGGATTTGATGGTATTCTTTTTCTAAAGAGCTAATCAACCCCTCTAATGAGCCAATCCTCTTTTGATAGGTCTTTTTATTAGATGTATGACGGGTGGCAAGGATTTGTGATGCGATTTGATAAACCAGAATTTCAGCGTGATCAAGTGAAGCCAATTCCGCCATGTTCTTTTGTTGAACCGGGAGTTCCGATTTGACTAACAGAAATGCCCCGGAAATGAGTGCTATCAAAACCACTAATGTGGTCCCAAAGACCAGAACGACACGCTTCCCTTCAAATGGCGACACTTAGTTAACCTTTTCAGTTTAGTGACCATTAAACTGTGTTCTTTTATCGGAAAGGCAGGTGGAAAACATTAGAGGTCGATTGCGCCGTTATGGAAGGAAGGGAAGCCACCTATGAGCTATTAGTTGTTGGTTCTCAGCGGTTGGAAGGAGAATGGAAAGATGAGTTAGATGGGGTTGATGCCAGCCGATTTTTTCGGACTACACCTCATCAATCGGAAAACGCCCCCATATCTCTCCCGCGGGCAAAGAATATTGTGCGATAAGCGATTCGTGATGGACGATTTCCCAATCCCAATTGACAAACTTCATGTCTCCTGCCCGCCGAGGGATGAACCCCATCTCCTTTACTCATAGCGTAACGATTCAATCGGTTGCAACCGGGCAGCCTTGCGTGCCGGGTAAATACCGGAAGCCAGACCGATGATGGTGGTGGTTGCCAGGGAGGCGACAATCGACCAGAGTGGCACGGACATGGGAAATTTGGCAAGCAAGGAGATAACCCCCGCCAGGCTCACCCCGACAATGAACCCCAGCACACCTCCTACCAGGCACAGGGTGATGGCTTCCAGGAGAAATTGCTTGAGGATATCTCTTTGCCGGGCGCCGACGGCTTTGCGAATCCCGATTTCCCGGGTGCGTTCTGTCACCGATACCAGCATAATGTTCATCACCCCAATCCCCCCCACCAGCAGGGAGATGATGCCGATACCAATACCGGCTAACTGGATTTTCTGGGCGATGTTGTTAAATGAATCCACCAGGGTCTCGTTGGAAAAGAGGAAGAAGTCATTCTCTTTGCCAGGGGGAACTTTGCGTTCTTTCCGCAACACCCCGATGACCTCCGACCGGGCAGCTTCGAACAATTCCGGGCTTTTAGCCATCACCGTGATATTGACCGAATGATTGCGGCCATAGATATCTTCCCAGGTGGTGATGGGGATAATCGCCAGGTTATCGCGTGACTGACCGAAGGTGGAACTGCCCTGCCGCTCGAATACGCCCACAACTAAAAATTTTTGCCCGCCGATTCTCACTATCTGTTCCAGGGGGTCCTGAAGCGGGAAGAGTTTATCCACCACATCCATCCCCAATACCACCACTTTGCGATGCTGATGTACATCCTGTTCGGTGATAAACCGCCCTTCTCCAATAAAATAGCCGTTGTTAATAGCAAATTCCCGGGTAGCGCCTCCAAGCGAAATATTGGGATTGGTCTTTTCCGTTTTGTGAAAAATGATCTGTCCGTTCTTCCATTGTTCCGCACCGACAAATTTAACCGATGGGCAGCGTTCCCGAATGGCATCGGCTAATTCTTTGGTCAACCGCTTCCGGTATTCTCGTCGCCCCGGGTGCCCGAATCCCTGGTTGGCAAAATCATACCGTTGGATTTGAAAGGTATTGGCGCCCAGAACGTTCAAATCATGCTCAATAGAGGACCGAAACCCTTCCAGAACCGAGACAATCAGGATAACCGTTCCGATGCCAATGACAATCCCCAGCGTGGTGAGGAAAGAGCGCATCCGGTGCGCCCGAATCTGGGTAAATGCGGTGCGAATCAGTTCAAGAAAATACATGTTTCCAATTACCTGTTTACATTCGTGTTTTGTGTAGGGATATCAAACGTGAACCGTGACACGTGGACGTACTTTTCTATTCTCCCATCAACCCTATACCTTATAATCCTTTTTCACTCATACCGTAGTGCCTCCACCGGGTTCTGCCGGGCGGCTTTTTGTGCCGGGTAGAGGCCGGAGACAATGCCCACAAAGGCGGAAAAACCGTAGCCGATAATCACTGTCAAAATCGAGACAGAGGCGCTAAGTTTCATCAGGGATAGGGGGATATGTGCCAGCAATACACCGGCGATAACCCCCAGGATTCCCCCGATGGAGCTGATGGTCACCGATTCCGTCAAAAATTGCAGGAGGATGTGCCGCCGGGTGGCGCCCACCGCTTTCCGAATCCCGATTTCTTTCGTGCGCTCGGTTACCGACACCAGCATGATGTTCATGATCCCAATCCCGCCGACGATTAACGAAATGGCGCCGATGATGAAGATGACGATGTAAGCCGTTCCGGTAATTTGTTTATAGAAATCCGTCAGCATATCCTGCTGGTTGATGGAGAAGTTATCCTTATCCCCCGGGGCAATTTTGCGCACGGCACGCATAATTCCCCGTACTTCTTCCTTAACCCCGTCAAGATCTGCATCCGGGGGAATTTTGATTCCGATGGAGATGCCCCGCCACCGGTACGCAAAGCCGCGCATTGCCGTATAGGGGATGATCACCTGCTTATCCATATCAAATCCGAAAAATTTCCCTTTCTTTTCCAGCACCCCGATGACCCGGTAAGGATAGCCATTGATTTTAACCCGTTTTCCCAGCGGATCCGCTCTCCCAAACAGCTCTTTTACCACCTGACTGCCCAGCACACAGACCGGGCGGGCGCTGCGAACCTCCTGTTCCGTAAACCACCGACCATAAGCGGCACTCACGTTGCCCACTTCCGGATAATGCTCGTTGCATCCCAGAACCGGCACTTCTTCCAGCACCTCCTTCTTAAAGGTCACCGTGCGCTGGTATCCGGCTACCGGGGAAATCCAGCGGGTGGCGAGCAGCCTGCGCTGCAACGTTTTGTATTCCCTCAGGGTAATGGGAGGACGGTTGCGATATTCGAAAAAATTCTCGGTGATGACCCAGGGGAGTTTATCCACATAAATTGTGGTGGAGCCAAGCTGGGAGAACTCCCCCACAATATAACTGTTGATGCTTTTGATAATCGTAAAAATGATGATAATGGTGGTAACACCGATAAATATTCCCAGGGTGGTCAAAAAGGAACGCACCTTATGGGAACGAAACACTATCCAGGCTTCCCGAAAATAGTCAAGCATGATACGTGTGGTTGCTTGTTAATAAAGTTTTGTTCACAGACCTCAATTAATGACGGGTAAAACTTGCCGGTCTCTTTAATGAAACGCAATGGCATAATCATCTAAGTTTCGCCGGGGATGGTTGAGATTTGGCATTGGAGTATTTTGGTGTAGAGGAATTTACTCCCCGGTTTTTACGGTTTCTTCTTTATCAACCACCTTACCGTCTTTTAAATGAATGAGCCGATGGGCATGTTCGGCAATGCTTTTTTCATGGGTGACCACGATGATGGTATTGCCCTGCTCATGGAGTCGGTCTAAAATTTCCATGATTTCTTCCCCGGTTTTACTATCCAGATTCCCGGTGGGTTCATCCGCCAGGATAATGGACGGATTATTAACCAGCGCCCGGGCAATGGCTACCCGCTGGCGCTGCCCGCCCGAGAGCTCGTTCGGCTTGTGGTGCATTCGGTCTGCCAGACCCACTTTTTCCAGGGCAGCCCTGGCAAGCTCATGGCGTTTCGGTGCCGGTGTTTTGTTATAGATCAGCGGCAGCTCCACATTGGCTAATGCACTGGCACGGGGCAGCAAATTGAAGGTTTGAAAAATGAACCCGATTTCTCGGTTGCGGATATGGGCTAAGGCATCGTCATCCAGGGTGCTGACGTCTTTGCCGTTCAACCAGTATTCCCCAACAGTAGGCACATCCAGGCACCCGATGATATTCATCAGGGTGGATTTCCCGCAACCGGAGGGTCCCATGATCGCCACGTACTCGTTTTTGTCAATGGTCAGGTTGATACCGCGCAGAGCATGCACCCTGGTCGCCCCCAGAAAATAAACCTTATGCAGCTTTTCTATTAAAATTAGTGGCTTTTCAGACATTTCAGTAAATTCCCAATGCAGGTCGCATAATTGATTACGTAATGATAACCACTCAGGTTGTTTAGATGCCAAGCGGCTTACAGCGGTTTACTTAACCGCAGCGAACGCAACGAGGGCAACATTTTGATTAGGCTCAATCTTTGCGACCGTAGCTCCGCTGCGGCGGGGAATGTCGCGGTAAAACGGCACATTCCCTAAATCAAAGGAAAGTAAATTTAACATAATACATTCCGGAGAATCCTCTCAAAATTCTTTAGGAACCGGTTTCGACCTCTTATCTACCTGAGTTGTTACACGTAATGAATATTGCCTCATTCGTAATGGTGAATTTTGAATCAAAGAAAGAGGAACCTTCACTTTGGTTCGGGGAAATCCGTAAATCACCCGTGGGCTCAACTTCTTTTATTCAGCACGAGGTTTCTTTCCCCGGGGATTAAACACTTTTACCCGGTCGCCGTCTTTCAGAATTTGGCTCAATATCTTATACGGTCCGGTCACCACCTCGTCTCCTTCCTGCACACCGGATAACACTTCGTAATAGCTCTCATCACTGATTCCCAATTTCACCGGCTGCATCTTCACCCTGCCGTTTTTTACAACAAACACCACTTCTACCAGATCCTCTTTCTTGCTGCGTCCCTTTTTTTTCCTGTAATTTTTTTCAGTGCTGGTGTCCGGTTTTGCTTCCGGATGCTGCTCCGGGTTTTCCTTGAGTTTTAATGTTTCCCGTTCCCGAACCGTGACGCTTTGAATGGGCAGATTGAGGGCATCTTCGCGTACTTCGGTGGCAATATCGGCAGTCGCGGACATCCCGGGGCGGAAACTGGGCAGCCGGTCTATCAACCGTACCTTCACCTGGTAATTGGTGACTTCTTCAATGGTGCCGGTCCCTTTGGTTATCGCCGAATTGGCAATATCCGTAACAATCCCCCGGAAGGTGGTGTCAGGGAAGGCGTCGATTTCCACAAAAGCGGTATCACCCGGCACCACATCTACAATATCGTTCTCATTCACTTCCACCCGTACCTCCATCTCCGATAATTCCGCCACCACCAGGATCACATCTTCCTGAAACTGGGAACCGAGGGCAATTTCTCCCTCCTCTTTGTTTTTTTGAATCACCACGCCGTCAATTGGAGAAGAGAGGATGGTGCGGTCCAGTGAAGTTTGGGCTTCCTTTACATTGGCAGTGGCTTGTTTCATGCGGCTCAGGGCTTGATCGTAACGGGCACGGGCGCTTTCCAGATCCGCCCGGGAGGCAAGATTCTGTTCATACAGCTTGCTGGTTCGCTCATACTCCTGCTTTGCCAGGGTTAAACTTGCCCGGGCTTCCAACAAAGCCGACTGGGCACGCTCCAATTCCGCTTCATACTGCTCCCGCTCTAACCAAACCAGTTTCTGCCCGGCTTTTACGGAATCTCCCTCTTCCACTGCAATGCGGATAATTTTCCCGGGCACCCGGGCGCTTATTTTTACCTCGGTCACCGGGTAAATCTTTCCGGTGCCGGTCACCGTTTGCACAATCCGGTCGCGGAATACTTTCTCGGTCTGCACCCGCAGGGTTCCCTCTTTGCAGGAAAAAACAGACAGGAAACTTAGTAGCATCATTCCATATATCCATAACGGACGTGAAGTTCGTGCCAGCATACTTACCTCAATCATTTCCTGGTCGTGTTAAAAACATCAATTAGTTATCCGCCAAACTGACCGAAAAGCGATCCGAGGGCTACTTTAAAAGCGATTACATAGAGCAGCCACACACTGAAAACGGTGATCAATCCCTTCTGACGGCTGAACCGATACATCGTGGCAAATCCAATCCCGAATACAATTAAGAACCAGACTGTAAAAATATCAACGCTCTCCAAAAACCGGTAGAGGGCGGTTCCCCCGGCGCTTTCCGGCATCAGTGCCGCCAGATTAATTGGTATTTTAAGGGTCTGGTATTTGAGGATTAACCATGTGCTGACCAGGGTGCCCGGAACACCATAGATTAACCATGAATAGCTGTAGGCGGATAACAACTGCTTGAAAGTTGCTTTACCGCCCAGCACCACATTCCCGACGAACCAGAATATAAGGGTGACCAGCAAGACAATCACCACCACCCCGACCGTGGGGAACGCAACGATAGATACTGTCCGCCAGACACCCAGCCGGCGCGATTCAATATTTTCTATCATTTTGTCTTTTTGCTGCTCAGAGAATTTTTCGTTCTGTTCGATGCGTTGAATGGAATCATCCAGGGCAACATCATAAACCATATAACCGGAGAAAATGCTCATCAGGATGGTGATAACCAGGGGGATGATAAAATCCGGTTTACTTCGTAAAGCGTTAAACACCTTGCCGGGTTGGGTAAAAATACCGATCAGGCGCTGCACCAGGGAAAGTTCCTCTCCGACCGCTTCCTCCCCGGTTTCCGAAATTCCTTGCAGGATAGCATCCAGCTCTTCCGAATCTTCCGTAGGCAAATTTTTCTCTTCCTCATTACCTTGCGGAGTTGTACCGGCATCATTCATAACCTCCTCCTTTCTGTAAAGGGTCGCAATTAATGAAGTTTAACGGGGCAATCCTCCCTCTCGATTTTTCTAACCTTACCCTGTAAAGACTGGAGATGCATTGAATTTAAACCGCCTGCGACCGAATTGAAAGTTTATAAACTAATTTTTAGATGTTTCCCGATAACGGATGCCTGACCCGGGTATCCCAAAGGTCTTCTACCCATCTCACCCCCGGGGAACCACATCGGTGCCGGCACACATGAATGGGAAGAATCTTTTTTTGTCATCGGTTACAACTATACACCCGCTGTTTGCAGTTTGTTTTTTGATACCCAGGAAGAGCTACGGTGATTGCAGGAAAAAGTTGTAGATATTTTTACGAACTCTTCCGGGAGTGGGCAAAGGTGCTTCCAGGGTTAAAGTTGCTAACCGATATGATTTGAGCTTCCCAATCCGAACGATGCGGTTGCCTTACGGCAAAAAACGGTGCCGATGTTGTGGAGAGGGGAGGGGGCAGGTGTCATATTTTCCGAACCATCGATAACGCCGGGCAGCAATTCCATCATATACCCAATCCCGGAACCGACGGGGAATGAGCTTCAGCAAGTAAAGCCATCGCCAGCGGTAGGGCAACCGGCGGCAAATTTCCAGTATGGCATCGGAGCGGTAATAGAACACCGGGTCTCCCGAACGGTCTTTTGACATCATGATAATTGTATCGGGATGCCGGGGCAAATCGATTGTGAAATTGTATTGCTGGGAAAGCTCTTTGACGGTGGTGCCTTGCAGCGGGGCAAAGGACAAAAGTTCGTTTTTATCAATTCGCAGCAGCAAACGAATCAAACGATTGCACAATCCGCAGACACCATCATAGAGCACAAGATACGTTGCGTTCATCACTCACGTTCCAGTTTTTCCGCATAGATTTTATTTTCAATTTTGAAAGATTGTGGTAACTCTTTATATTCTTAACTTTTAAAACGGTTAATAGAACAGACACCTTTCCCGGCATGATGCCCGGAACAGCCTCATGAGTACAGATTCCGCTTTTCCAAAACGTCTAAAATTCATCTTGATCGGCTTAACAATATACATCGTATGAGTTCTCAAACCAATCAAACATCAGTATATACACCCCTAATTCAATTTTATACAACAATGGGCAAGAGGACGGATTTCCTAAACAGAGGAGGCATGGATGTTTAAAGAACACCCGGCGGGACTACGCGTGTTGTTTATGACGGAGATGTGGGAACGGTTTAGTTATTACGGGATGAGAGGGATACTGGCATTGTTCCTGGTAGCAGCAATTGAAACCGGCGGTTTTGGAATGGATAAGACCACTGCCGGTGCCATCTACGGTTTGTATACGGCAATGGTTTATTTATTAGCGCTGCCGGGCGGTTGGGTAGCGGACCGGATTTTGGGGCAGCGGCGGGCAGTATTTTTAGGCGGAATTTTTATCGCTGCCGGGCAGTTTACCCTGGTAATCCCCAATATCGTCACTTTCTATTTCGGATTGATGTTGATTATCATCGGAACCGGATTGCTGAAGCCTAATGTCAGCACCATCGTCGGCGATTTGTATCCGGAAGGCGGCGCCCGCCGGGATGCCGGGTTCTCGATTTTCTATATGGGCATCAATGTCGGGGCATTAATCGGTCCCATCATTTGTGGATACCTGGGCGAAAACATTAACTGGCACCTGGGATTCAGTGCTGCCGGATTTGGAATGCTGTTTGGTTTATTACAATACAAACTGGGTGAGAAACGCTTTGGGGAAGCCGGGAAATTGAAGGGAAATGCAGCGGAAACCAAAGGCGAGGCGATAAAATCGCTGTACAAAGGATTAGGCGGTGTGGTGGTGCTGGCAGCCGTTATCGCCGGTCTTCAACTCAGCGGAATTATTCACATCACCTTGAACGGGCTGGCACAAACAACCGGTGTTATTATCGTTGGGATGGCAATTCTATATTTCGCTTATGTGTTATTCTTCGGACATCTGACCAGCCAGGAAAAGAAACGGGTCGTGGTGATTTTCTTTCTCTTTGTCGGGGCAGCGCTTTTCTGGTCCGGGTTTGAACAAGCCGGTTCTTCCATGAATTTCTTTGCCAAAGAACTTACCGACCGCATGATTGCCGGGATGGAGATGCCAGCGAGTTGGCTGCAATCGGTTAACCCGTTGTTCATCATCATTTTTGCGCCCATGTTCGGCTCCCTTTGGGTATGGCTGGCGCAACGTAAAAAGGAACCTTCCATTCCGGCAAAATTCGGTTTGGGGCTGCTGTTGTTAGGCGTTGCCTTTTTGGTGATGGCATGGGCGTCTCTATATGCCAGTGAGACCCACAAGGTTAGCCCGGCATGGCTGGTAGTGACCTATTTTCTGCAAACCACCGGGGAACTCTGTTTAAGCCCGGTGGGGCTCAGCAGCGTCACCAAGTTATCTCCGCAAAAATATGTGGGGCAAATGATGGGCATCTGGTTTATGGGGGCGGCATTGGGGAACCTGATCGCCGGGTTAGTCGGGGGGCAATTTGAACTACTCCCGCTGCCGGAATTGTTTGGTAGTGTGGCATTGACTACCGCCGGCGCCGGTCTGGTGTTTTTGATTTTCACCAAACCCATCAAAAAACTCATCGGCGGTATTCAATAGATATCTGGCGCAGGATTTTTCCCAATGGTATGATTCTTTACCAAGATGTGGGAATGGTTCGGAGCTTACCTGATGTCGGCTCGATCGGAACCGGAACCCCTGTGGCTGAATGGGGTTTCGTCGGGAAGGGCATATCGAAGTAGTATATAGCACCTACCTGGCATTGGTTTAATGAATCCCTTTCTCTGGCGGTATCATTGCAGATTGATTCCCGGGGTAGGGGAAAAGTGGGTATTGGGCCGGCTCCTCATCTGAGTGCTTGATGAAGAAAAACACCCAATAAGGGTAAGCGTACTCCCAAAGCTGTGGGGTACGCTTATCTTTTTTAAAGTTGCGAGTTAATACGGGATATGATGAATGGTTATTGGAATTCTAAGTTGATTAAAAGTCATCCCGAACGACTTGTTCCCACTCCTCCCGGCTGATGCTCATTCGGTAAGTGCTCCAGAGCTTATCTCCAATGCGAACCCGGTTTTTTAACGTCTCCTCAACCGAAAAACCTACTTTCTTATAACAAGCGATTGCCGGGAGATTAAAGATTAACACGTTCAGCAAAATCTTTTTCAACCCTAACTTCTCAAATCCTGCATCCAGTACTTTCTGCATTATTTGGGTGCCGTATCCTTTCCCTTGTTCTTCCGGAATCACAAACATTCTTGCTACTCGGGCTGTCCTGTCATTCAAGTTGATGTCACACAATTCCACATGCCCGATTACCTTTTTACCCGGCAGAAGGACAGCTTTCCAGATAAAAGTGGCGTTTTGCCGTTGATGAGCTTTTTGAAAGTACTCCCGGTATTGTTCCGCTGTGAAGGGGTACTCAAAAGTATTCCCGGTCCATTGCACCAGCAACGATGGCAAATTAATCCAGTTTACCAGGCGAGGAATGTCTTCGGGTCTGAATGGCTGCAATTGAATCATGTTTCGAGAAACCGATTTTTTTGGATTCACCTTATATATTAATGAATGACAACGAGATAACAAAGAAGATTTGTTTAGTATTTAGGACGGATCAAGTAAAAAGGCTTCCGAGAAAGAGAAGCAGTGGTATTTACCGGCGAGTTGAGAAAATCGGCAGAAGTCTTGAATTCTCACCCGGGAAAGCATATATTTCCGCCGCTTTGAGGATAATTTACAGGGGTTAATTGGAAAGGAGGAAATTATGCCAGCTACAAAGACCAAAAAAAGTTCTGTGGAGCAGTACGAATATCAGGCGGAGTTAAAGCAACTTCTCCAGTTAATTATCCACTCCTTATATACCCATCCGGAAGTCTTTTTGCGGGAGTTGATCTCCAATGCATCTGATGCCTTGAATAAAATTCGGTTTCGGATGTTAACCGATAAGGATGTCCTCGACCCTGATACTCCCCTGGAAATCAAGATAGAGGTGGATTCCGAAAAGAAGACTTTTGCTATTGAGGACAGCGGAATTGGCATGACCCATGATGATTTGATTCACCGTATCGGTACCGTGGCGAGTTCCGGTACCATCGAGTTTCTGAGAGAATTGCAGAAACAAAAAGGTGAGAAAATTGATGCCAATCTAATAGGGCAGTTCGGTGTGGGATTTTACTCAGTGTTTATGGTGGCAGATGAGGTGATCATTGAAACCCGTCATGCCGACAAGGACTCCCGCGGGTATCGCTGGAAGTCGGATGGCAAGGGAACGTTTACCATTGAGGAAATCGAGAAACCCACCAGGGGAACGAAAATATATTTTACCTTCAAAAAAGAGGCGGAAGAATTTGCCGATGAATACCGGATTAATCAGATCATCAAAAAGTATTCCAATTTTGTGGATTTTCCGATCCGGGTAAACGGCAAAGAAGTCAATCGGGTACAGGCGCTCTGGCACCGACCGAAAGGGGAAATCAGCGAGGACGAACTGAACGAGTTTTATAAATTTCTGACCAATGATTTTGAAAATCCGCTCGGGCACCTGCACCTTTCCATTGAAGGTGCGGTGAACTTTAAAGCGCTGTTGTTTATTCCCGGAAGTGCCCCGCCATTCCTGCGTCCCGACGAGGAAAAATCGGTTCACCTCTATTCCCGTAAAATTTTTATCCAGGATGACTGCAAAGAATTAATCCCGGAATATTTGCGGTTTATTAAAGGGGTGGTAGATACCGAAGACCTGCCACTCAATGTTTCCCGGGAGGTAACCCAGAGCAGCCCTGCCATGGCGAAAATACGCGATACCCTGGTGAAGAAGATTCTCGCCTATCTGGAAGACATGGCAAAAAGCGAACCCGAAAAGTATGAAAAATTTTATCGAAATTACGGACAAATGTTTATCCTGGGCGTCAACACGGATTTCACCAATCGGGAGAAAATCATTGAATTGCTTCGTTTTGAAAGCACCCATACGGAGAATGGCAAGCTTACTTCACTGAAAGACTATGTTTCCCGGATGCATTCCGACCAGAAGGAAATTTATTATATTTCCGGTGAGAGCCGGGAATTGCTGGAGCGCAATCCCAATTTGGAATATTTTAAAAAGAATGACATTGAGGTGATTTTGTTAACCAACCCGGTGGATATTTTTGTATTTCCCTCCATCCAGGAATATGATAAAAAGCCCATCAAGTCGATTGAGAAGTCCGACATTGAAGCTGGCAAAGATGAGAAGGAAACCGGAGAGGCACTAAGCGAGAATCTGGCGGAATCGTTGATTAAAGTGTTCAAAGAGACGTTGGGAGACAGGGTGGAGGATGTAATTGTCTCCAAACGGTTGGTAGATTCGCCGGTGACGCTGGTAGTTGGTAAAGAAGGGTTAGACCCCCAGATGGAGAAAATGATGAAAGTGCTGCAAAAAGATTTTCAGGGCAGTAAAAAAATTCTGGAAATCAACACCGCTCATCCATTGATCAAGAATCTTTCCCGGTTAAATTTGGGGAATAGTACGGATCCGTTGCTCCGGCAATCCATCCTCCAGTTATACGAAGGCGCATTGTTAATGGATGGAAATCTGCCCTCTCCCTCGGAATTTGTGAAACGCATGCATGAGATCATGACCGAGGCGACCGGCGGGAAGGGAACCACCGGCAAAAAAGAGACAAGAAATAAAGGAAAGAAAAAAGATTAACAATGAAAGATTAAACGGGGAGGCGTGGTTCAGTGGAATCCCCGGTTGGAAATACTCTTCGTGGGCATCCCTTCAATAGCGAGGGGATGAACACGAAGAGAGGAAATTACTTCATTGTTTGGGTCGTATATCGTGATCCCCCCGGTAATTTGACTCGCACATTTTTTCGTCACCTCCTCTGATGAAGTGCCTGCTGGAGGTAAAAAATTTAAAAAATGAGAATATGTGATCAATCCGTGCATTTCTTACCAATACTTTGTCTATTATCAACTTACACATAACCAAGTTGTTAGACATGTTTGGGTTGGGAAAAAAAGAGCGGCTCTTCCAGGTCATTCTGAGAGGGGACCTGGAAGCAGTTAAGTCATTCAACTTAACCCCCCGGGCATTGCGGGCGCGAGATGGAAAGGGCAGAACTTTACTTCACCTGGCAGTGATTATTGGTGCGAATGAATTGGTGGAGTACCTGCTGGGTATAGGGGCGGATATTGAATCGAAGGACAAACAGGGCAGAACCCCGTTGCATTGGGCAATCATTTCCCGCAAGCCGGATATTGCCAGGTTGCTGCTCAACAAAGGAGCGGACTGCTATAGCGAGACCAGAACCGGTGTGACCCCCCTCATGTTTGCCACTGCCACTGATCAACCCCAACTTGTTGAGTTGCTCCGAAAATACGATCGTCAAAGAGACCTGACTTTTGATTGAGCTTAGCAGACGGCTTAGAAACAGCCTTTAAATTATATACCCGTTACGTAACCGTATTATCTGGGGAAATGCGAAATCCCTGAGCCAGTTCAGTCTTTCGCCAAATACTCCTCGGCATCCCAATTCTTCCACCAATCCAGATTCACCCGCACACTGCCTACGATCGCCTTCATTCTGGCATGGAGTGGGATGCCCTGGATGTCCGGCGAAAACCATCCTTTAAACCCTTCCCGAATACCGGCAATTCCCACGAATTTCAATTTTCCATCCAGGTAGTATCCCAGAACTTTTTTGCCTTTTGCTTTTACCCTTTGGGGCTGCCCGGTAAAATTAATCCTGGTGGTTTTGAGATGGTTAAAGGCAAACACCGGAACATCCACCTGACCGGGAGTTTTGGAATATGCCCGGGCGAAATACAATAATGACAAACCGTCCTGCACTGGACCGGGAATGGAAGCGGTGGAATCCAATGCTACCAGGGTATCATTGGGGAAGTGTTTTTCAATACGAATATGGATGGCATGATTTAGATAGTCCATATCATATAAAGTGTATAACCAATACCCCTTTTGTTTTTCATAAGCGATAGAGCGATGGGAATAAAAATTTTCATCGATATAACTGTCGTAATCATCGTCCAGATCGGGAACAAAGGGAATTGATGTGTTCGATTTGATATGCATCCGGCAATGGTACACTGTGCGGCCGTGAAGGGTATCCTTCTCCACAACCTTGAAATGCAGGGAACCGATTGTAAAAAATGTATAACGCACTTTATAAAAAAGCTCTTCTCCGATTTTCCATTGGTAAGGAAGGTGAACGGTGTGGTCTGGTTGGGCAATTGCCGGTTTCAGCATCATTAGTAAAACGATAAAAACAGCTTCTACGGTATATAATTTTCTCATATAATTCCTTATTTGCTATGAGTTATCACCCGGATTAACAATTGAACAATTTAGACCCTTACCTGAGGAAAAACAAGGCATCTTACCACAACTTACCATTCGGCTGACGGTTATCCATAAACCGTCGGTTCTATATGGCATGGTAATGTTTTTTGCTCAACGACCGTTCATCATAACCCCCATCCACCACAATGAGTCCATAAAAAACCTCTTTTCACCAATCGCATCTTTTCACATTCAAAGAAAAATATCACCAATTTACGAAAAAATGATGAAATAAGAACCTGTTCGGTCTTTTCGTCTGTTTTGTGAGCTGAAAAAAGAATTGTCGTATCGTGTGAAATTTCCCATAGCAAAAGGAAACTTTGTGCCCCAAAAGTGGCTGTTAAAATAAAGCCTCTTTTCCTTCCGGTTTTGTAAAAGATTGTTTTTCGATGTTCATTGCCTGAGCGACCAAATCATCTAAAACCACATTGTATCGTTTCCTGGGATTTGTCGTTTCCAGTTTCAGTACCCCCCGGGGGCACACCGCCGCGCACACACCGCATCCCACGCAGGACGCACGAATAATATTCTGACCCCGTTGGGCATACCAGCGTACATCAATGCCCATTTCGCAATAAGTGGAACAATTTCCACAGGAGATGCATTGCCCGCCATTGGTGGTAATAACGAACCGTGATTTGAATTTCTGCACAATCCCCATGATTGCCGCCAGCGGGCAACCAAACCGGCACCAGACCCGGTTTCCCATTAACGGGTAAAAACCGGTACCCACCACCCCGGCAAAAATTGAACCGATGAAGAAGCTATACGCTTTGTTAACCCGCCAGGTATAATCACCAAACAGGGCACCGCTGGAAACAAAGTTGCTGATTTGCAGAATGGTCATCACCACCGCAAATACCAGCACCGAGTAAATCATTACCCGTTCAATTTTCCAGGCTTTTACCGATTTGTTCGATAACTGACGAAACGGATCGCCCAGGGTTTCCGCCAGGCCTCCGCAGCCACACACCCAGGAGCAATACCAGCGTTTGCCAAATCGATACGTAAAAAGCGGAACGATGATGAATGAGAGGATAATCCCCCAGAGAAACATAACCAATCCCAGGTTGCCACTGCTTAACAAGGTCTTGATGTTCCAGTCCGTGAAAAAAGTGTAATTCAGGGGCCAGGCATTCTTGAGGTCCATTCCCGGTCTGTTGAAACGCTCTAAAATGGAAGGAATCATGAAGGCAAATCCAAATTGAAAAAAGATGACCGAGGCAGTGCGTACCAGATGATAGCGGTTGTGACGATATTTGATGAACATCCGGATTCCCATAACTGTGACCGCAATGGTATACAGAAAGCCATAGAGAAACCAGCGGTCTGCCGGCTTTTGCCGTAAAAAATTACTGATTGGGTCCATCAGAATAATCAAATTAACGATATATTCCGGAAACCAGTAAAGCAAGATGTAGAATGAAATCAGGTACCCACCCAACAAAATACCGATGATTCCCCGTGAGGTCAGGCTTTTGGAAAAGATATAGTTATTTTTGATGCCGGGCAATTCCTTTAGCCCGGTTAACACATACAGCAGGGCGCCAAGCATGCCCACCCCGAGAGTCAGGATAAGGAATAAAATGGTATGGTCCCGAACCGGTCCGGCAGCAGCCGCTTTGAGCACCCAGAATTTATATTCATTTAATTGGTAGGGCTGCAAGGTGTGATCGGAATTCAAGTGCGTTTCAATTTCCGAGAGTGCTGCAAACCGGGAGGAAAATGTTTTTCCGAGCAGAGGGGTGATGGTTTCCAGT
>CAYYGL010000019.1:0-3213 GCA_964471235.1 uncultured Calditrichaceae bacterium | reverse complement strand
GTCTGTTCGCGGGGAGATGATTAGCGGCACGGACGAGAGCAGCGTGATCAAAACGATACTCCCCCAGAAAGACGTTTGCCGTAAAAAGTAATAAACTGATGAGAAACAATAATAACCCCATCCAGCGAATGACTTCAATACCGATAGCTCGCGGTTGGTGGGGCGTTATTCCCTGAAATTTTCCATTGTTAGCAATAGAATTTGCCAAGGTCATTCTTCTCTCCGGATTTTGATTCAAATATTTATTGTTAAGACATCAGGCATAGAGTCGTTGCAAAAAGCCTTTGCTTTGTTTAACCCGGATATTCCTGCCACGTTGACGATTGTATGCGGCAACGATTTCCGCTTCGTACCGTTTGTAAAATTCCGGATCAAAATTTCCTTCCGCAAGGTGGGCGATGACATAATCCACGTTTCTACCTTCTTTTATCCAGCGCTCACAGACCGGATGCCGCATTCTGATTCCAAAAAAATTCATTCCCACCACAGCTTCCGTGTCGCTTCGATACACAAGGCGTACACAATGCCTGCCTTCCGGGTGTTCCCAATAAAAGGAGGATTCTCCTTCCCGGGGCAAGTTGCTAACAAACCCATACGTTTGATATTCGATATCCAGGAACTTGGCGGAATTATACCAGATACCGCGTTCGTAGCGGGTACGTTCTCCGCAGATGGTTTTTGCCAGTGCCAATCCTTGCAGTTTTCCAGTGTACCACAATTGTTCAATGCGATGCCGTTCCTCGCCTTCCACAACGATTTCCGCGCAGTCACCGCAGGCATATACATCGGGGATATTGGTCTCCAGGTATTCATTTACCAGTACGCCACGATTGGTGGCAATTTTGGTTTTTTGTGCCAGGTCGATGTTGGGATGCACCCCGGGGGTTAATCCCACCAGTTGGCAGGGGATTTCTTCTCCGAATTCCGTCACCACCGCGCGAACCCTGCCATCGTCGCCGGGGAGAATTTCTTTCAAATTGGTACTCAGCCGCAATCCCATTCCATGTTCCACTATATGGCGGCTGATTAATTTAGCCTCATCCTTGGGCAGGATATTGTCCCAATAATATTCTTCCCGCACCAGAAACGTAATCGGAATATTCCGGGAGTGCAGCATCTCTGCCAGTTCAATTCCGATTAGCCCACCGCCTACAATAACTGCATGTTCGATGTTACGACTGTTTTCTTCCAACAACTCCAGATCCTGATAGGAATAGAGTCCCTGCACACCGGGCAAATCCTGACCGGGCCAGCCGAATTTATTGCTTTTCGAACCGGTAGCAATCACCAGCTTATCATAGTTAAGAATGGACCCATCTTCCAGGTACACAGTTTTATGATCAACATCGACATTCGTGACAAGAGCACGAATCAAATCGATGCGATTCTTTTTCCAGAACCCGTCTTCATACGGTTTGGTATGTTCAAATTTCATGTGCCCCATGTAGATGTACATCAGGGCAGTTCGGGAGAAAAAGTAATCGGTCTCTTTGGAGATAACGGTGATTTTCATATTACTGCGCTTACGAACATGTCTGGCGACGGTAATACCGGAAATGCCATTTCCAATAATAACTAAATGACCCATTTTATCCTTCGTTTCTATGACTTCCCAGACTTGTATGTTGGTTAAGTTATCGTCTTCCGGTGTTCATTCTTAATAAACATACCAACTTTTTTCCCAAATATAACGGATAGTTTTCACGAAACTATCACGTAGCTTACATTAATTCATGAACGAGACGACCCCTTTGATATGTGATTCCGGGGATGTTTGATTTTAGAGGATTCCCACCTGTGGTGATGAATCGCGTTGGATTCTCACTGTTCTTCCGGAAAAACATCTCCAGCATATCATCAAAATGGACGGGGGACAATCTCCCGCCAGGGTCTCCAGGATATTCACGGATTTGATAAGCCTTTCCCTTCGATTACAAGATTGATACCACCCCGGGTACCAGGGAAAAATAACCGGTATACTTTTGACAAAGTTGACTACCAACCCCGACCGATCAGAAACCGGGATGGAATGGTTTCGTTTTATGAACTTGTTAAAGTTCCTGGCGGAAAAACGAAGGCAATAGATACACAGCAGAAACAGGATGGATATACAGAACATGCATCGAATCAGTTTCCGGGTAAAATAGATTTGAATAACCAAGTTAATGATTGAGAAAGAAAGTGACAATAGCTGTGAGAATAATTAACCGAATTTCAGGCTCAAACTGAAAGAATGGACTGTTCAAAAGACGTGCATTCTTCGTTCGCTGTTTGCCAGGGGACAAATCCTTTTTTATATTTATTACAATGAGTCAAACGGGAGAATCAACCAATGACAAAGCAGGAACTGGAAAAAAGCATTCAAGAAATCTGGGAGCTTTTCAGAGAGACCGATCGAAGGTTTCAGGAGAGCGATCGGAAATTGACAGAGAAATTTAAAGAGACCGATCGAATTCTGGCGGAGAGGTTGAAAGAGACCGATCGAATTCTTACCGAAAAGTTTAAAGAGACCGACCAGAAAATCAAGGAGATGTCCACAGCGATCGGGAATTTGGGCGGCAAGTGGGGAATGTTTGTGGAAGGTTTGCTTTTACCGGCGGTAAAGCAGTTGTTTCAGGAGCGGGGTATTCCGATTGAACGGGTGTATCATCGTTCCGAGTCTTACCGCAATGGCAAGAAGATGGAGATTGATATTCTGGCAGTCAATGGGGATTATGCGGTTTTAATTGAAGTAAAGAGTACCCTGGGGATAGATGACATCAAGGAGCATATTGAGAAACTAAGCCAATTCCGGTCGTTTTTCCCGGAATATGGGGATCGGCGGGTGATTGGTGCGGTAGCGGGCATTGTGATACAGGAAGGTGCCGACCGGTATGCTTATCGCCAGGGATTGTATGTAATCGGTCAAACCGGGGAGACGGTTAAAATCTTAAACGATGAGAAGTTTGAACCGAAGGTGTGGTAAAACAGGCAATCAGAATCACCGACCTTCACCCAAAAGAGAAAAGTAGAATTGTGGGTATTCATCGCGTATGATGAAATGGGAGAATCAACCAATGACAAAGCAGGAACTGGAAAAAAGTATTCAAGAAATCTGGGAGCTTTTCAGAGAGACCGATCGAAGGTTTCAGGAGACCGATCGGAAATTGACAGAGAAATTTAAAGAGACCGATCGAATTCTTACCGAAAAGTTTAAAGAGACCGACCAGAAAA
>CAYYGL010000018.1:0-39217 GCA_964471235.1 uncultured Calditrichaceae bacterium | reverse complement strand
TGCTAATTTTTATGTCATTCCGGCTGTATCCCGCCGCGGCGGGAGGAATGCCGCCGCGAAGTGGCTCCGTTGGAGAAATCTTCTAACATGCAATTTGTCATGCGCCCCTTTAGTCTCAGTGATCATTCAAGTTAAGACACCAAAAGCGGAAATTTCATGAAGCGCATTCTCTTGATTTTACCATCCAGTACCTACCGCAGCCATGATTTTATGGCAGCGGCGCAGCGAGTGAATGTTGAGGTGGTGGTCGCTTCGGATCACCGCCAGGCATTGGCATCCCTGGTGCCGGATACCACCCTCACCTTGAATTTCCGGGATATTGATTCCATCCGGAAGCAGGTGCTGGAGTTCGCTGCTAAAAAGCCCTTTGCCGCGGTGCTGGGAGTGGATGACACATCCGCCTACATTGCCGCAGTGGCAGCGGATGCCCTGGGCATCATTCACAATCCCCTTTCTGCGGTGGCAGCGGCACGCAACAAATTTTTGATGCGTCAAAAAATTGCGGCGGCAGGTCTTCCGACTCCCAACTTCCGGCTCTTCTCTCTGAAGAAAAAAGCTGCCCGCCTGGCGGATAAAGTATCCTATCCATGCGTGTTAAAACCAACCTTCCTGTCTGCCAGCCGGGGCGTCATCCGGGTAAACACACCGGGGGAATTTGTGGCGGCTTTTGAAGATATCCGGCGGTTGCTGTCGGATCCGGAAGTGAACGCGCGGGCTTATAATTCGGAAGCCGACCAGGTTCTGGCAGAGGATTACATTCCCGGGGTGGAAGTTGCTGTGGAGGGAATCTTGCTGGAGGGTGAACTCAAAACCCTTGCCATTTTCGATAAACCGGATCCGCTGGAAGGGCCTCATTTTGTAGAAACCATCTACGTTACCCCGTCCCGGTTGCCGGGCTATGTGCTGCGGGAGATTCCTCATGCGGCAGCGCAGGCAGCCCGGGCGCTGGGATTAAGATATGGTCCCGTCCATGCAGAAGTGCGCATTAACGAGAACCATGCCTACGTGGTAGAAATTGCCGCCCGATCTATCGGGGGATGGTGCTCCCGGGTGTTAACGTTTCAGGATGATACCACCCTGGAGGAATTGATTCTCCGCCAGGCGATTGGCGAAGATGTTCGCCATTACCAGCGGGAATCGGCTGCTGCGGGTGTGATGATGGTGCCGGTTCCCCGTGCCGGAATTCTCAAAGAAATTCGCGGGATAGAAGCTGCCCGGAACCAGAAAGGGGTTGTTGATGTGTTCATCACCATTCCGACCAATCAGCACGTTCTCCCCATGCCGCAGGGTGGTAAATACCTGGGATTTATCTTTGCCAGAGGAGAGTTCCCGGAAGAAGCGGAAGAGGCACTGCGAAAGGCGTATCATCAACTGGAAATCAATGTGGAATAACCCGCTGGAATGCAGATGGGGATCTCTCCTTTCCCATTAACCGGGGCAGTTTACCTGGACACAATAAACCGACATTCTCATACAGGATTTATATGGCAATCTCAACACCAAACTATGGAGGATACATGTCATCGAACACATCTTCTCTGGTAAGAAAAATTTTCTGGGGAATCATCGTAATTTTCGTATTGATCCAATTCATCCCGTACGGTCACCGCCATTCCAATCCGCCGGTGGTGGAAGAACCGCAGTGGGACAGTCCGCAGACCCAAACCCTGGCAAAAAGAGCCTGTTATGACTGCCACAGCAATGAAACCGAATGGCCCTGGTACAGCTATGTGGCGCCGGTTTCCTGGCTGGTACAGCGGGATGTGGAACACGGCAGAAAGCATTTGAATTTTTCCGACTGGTGGAGCGGGCGGAAAGCCGAGCATCCGAAGGAAGTACGGGAAGTTGTGGAAGAAGGTGAAATGCCGTTAGCGATTTATGTGCCGCTCCATCCGCATGCCCGGTTAAGCGATGTCGAAAGAAAAAATTTGGCTACAGGGCTATATAACACGGTGATAACCAATTTACCCCCTGAAAAACAACGGGTTCTCCAGGGGGGAAGTGAGGCGGTACACGAGAGGGGAGATGATCAGGATTAAGGGGATTTGAGAAATTGCTGACCCATGGTAACCGCTATAAACGTTGAAGTTACTTCTGGAAAAGTCAGGTGGTTCTCGGGGCAAATTCTTCAAAATCCTTTGACATTATTATCCAAAATCAGTATCTTTTTCCGTCGGTTAGATTTGGATTTAATAGATACCGCAAAATTAACTCCACTCTAACCTTTTTTAAAGTTCTTTTACTAAATAAAATGTTTTCAGTAGTTCAGAGGAGTCATTTTTATGGAAAACCGTGTTACTGGAACCGTGAAGTGGTTTAACGCCAAAAAGGGGTATGGCTTCATTTCCTACAATGATGGCCAGGATATTTTCGTGCATTACAGCTCCATCCGCGGGGATGGCTATCGCACGCTACAAGAAAACCAGGAGGTCGAGTTCACCCTCACCGACGGACCGAAAGGTCCTCAGGCGCAGGATGTGGTGGTATTGTAGCAGGTTTCCCAAACCCAGTTTATCAGATAGCGGTATGGATTTTTCCATACCGCTTTTTTTTGGAATTCTCCAACGAGAGTGAGTTATAAATTTTCAAGAAGGGCTAAAACAGGGGCCGTCTGCCGGAGGAGGTTTTGGTTAACTTCAGGTCACGCAGGGCAGAGGCTTTCACCCGAATCTCCAGTCGATAGAAACTAAACGTGGGATTGGGCGACCAGGTGAAGTTCATGGTCCAGCAATGCAAATCCCGGTTAATGGTGAAGGTTTGGGAGTCGATTTCCCGGTCGAGCAAATCGATCCGGGAATTCCAGTTGATTCGCCAGTTTTTAGTCAATTGGAGCCGGGCAGAGAGGTTTACATCAAAATGACGGGTAATGTTTCCGGTCTGGCTTTGGGCATAGCTGTAAGTAAAATTCATATCCACATTCCAGTCGCGATCAAATCCCTGAAAGGCTTGCTCTACCCGGCGTTCCTCTTCATCAATATCCCCATTCCCTGCCTGTCCGAACACATCGGTTTGGTCTTGCTCCTGCAAAGAGGTATCCGGGGAAACCGGTGTCGGTTTTGTCTCGGTCTTGTGGGGGGATTTCAGGCTGATTCGGGCATTCATGGTTAATCGCCAGTCCACCAGGTCGGGCAGCTTAAAGCCGTCAGACCAGACAAATTTGTTGATCCGTTTCCCGGAAGGTCCTTTCTGATAAAAACTATGAGTGGAACGCAATGACATACTAAAATTGTTGTTAGGACGCGCCACCAGGCTGGTAGTAAGGTTACTCCATTGCAAGCTGTCTTTGGCAAAATTGTAAGCCGTACGGGTGTTCAGCCGGAACAGGTCAATCTTTTTTTCTTCCCCATTCCGAATAATTTTACCCTGGAAGAGGTTGTTAATCCCAATATTCAGATTCCGCTGTTCTCCGCTGGTTGTGCCGCCAAATAGAGCACCGGCAAAACGATCCCGTTTTATCTCGGCACCGGTCGTATCCCGAAAAGTTTGAAAATAGCCAAAAGAGGAGTTGGCAAAATCAGGGCGATAGGAAAATCCGATTTGCGGATCAATTTTATGGCGGATTACCTTCAGTGGGGAAAAAGGAATTTCCCACAGCCCGTACATCGTCGTACTGGCGGAGATAGAAGTGCTAAAGATATGCCGGGCGCGGAAATTATTCACCGTATCCGCCACGGTATTGTTGATGGAATCCACAAACGTGTAATTCAGGTATTCCGGCACCCAATCTTCCTGCAGGGCAACCGACTGGCTGAATTTAAAATATTTTAAAAGATTGGTATTAAAGGAAGTGGTAACATTATGACGCCAGCCGCTTTTGCGGATGCGATTGAAACCTACATTTTTTCCCAGCGAGTCGGTAACAGGTGTTTTGGAGCCGGAAGATCGCAACTGTGAGTTATAACTGTATTTGATCTTTTGATACCACGCCGGATGACTCCCGGAACCCTTTGAAAAAAGACTTTTTAACGGCTGACGATAGGTGAGGTCCGGGAAGTCCAGATCAACTTTCCCGGTTTGCAGGTTTTCATTGCGGCGGAGGTTCAGGGAAAGGGTGCGGGAACCGGGAAGCTTTTTCTGAATAGAGACATTGGTGGTAAGATTTTGTTCCAGGCGCTGCTCCACATCATTGTAAAAATTACTCCGAAAGTCCTTGTCGCTGACGAAGCTGCCATTGGCAGTAATATTCATGGTCTGCCCGATTGTCTGGCGGTGGTTAAAACGAATTTCCCAACGCTGGCGTTTCTTGCCGGTAAGAACATCCTTCGGGGCAAAATTGCCTTCCACATTCCCGGAAAAAGCATAACGTTTCTTATAGCGAAATTTTCCATTATACACAATACCGGTCTTTTCATAAAACGTAGCGCGTACCGTGGTATCGAAATAATCCGACGGTGCCCAGTAGTAACCGAAATTCTGCAAATAGCGCCCGCCAAAACTGCTCTCGCCATAAGTGGGGAGGATGATGCCGGAACGCCGCCCCCGTCGTAACGAGAAGACACCGAAGGGAATAATAAAAACCGGAACATCAGCAATGTATAAAATTACCGGTTTAGCGATTGCTATTTTTTTTAACCGCACCCGCATTTTGGAACTCCGGAAATAAAAATGGGGGTGTTCTTCCAGATCGCAGGAAGTAAAGTAGCCGTTGCGGATGAGCAGGGTCTCCTCCCCAATTTTATGAACATCGTTCCCCCGGTAGAATCCCGGTTCCATCTTGGTATATCCCTCCCGAATTTTACCCCGGTGGGTGGTAAAATCATATTCCAGACGGTTTCCTTTTATCGGTTCCACCCCTTTTTCCGTCAACACGGGTAAATCATGATAGACCGGGTTGCCCAGAGAATCGGTGGAATCCGCTATCCCTTCGGCAATCAGATAATGCCGGTTCCAATCGATTTTTACCTTCCCGGCGGTTAAAGTAATCTGCTGGTATTCAATCCGCACATTTCTCATTAATTCGGTGGTCATGTTTTGTAAAGAAAAGGTTATGGCATCGGCTACATATTTAACAGGACCTTCCACCTGACTGCCGGGCGGAGGATTCAGGGTCTTCAAGGTGTCCCCGAGGGAAGGCTGCTCCCGGTTGACTGTGGATAATGTATCATGGAGAATCGGAGTTTGGGAAGATAAGCTGGCACTGCAGATTAACAGCACCATCCAAAACAGGCTTGTTCGGGAGAACATTTCCAGTGGTTCAACCAATCGCAATGGATTCCGATGACAAGATTTTCGCAGATAAAATATTCTCAATGCTCAGTCCACTTCTGCCTTTGGTACCTTTCGTAAAATCTCAACATCCTTGAAAAAAATTAAATAGGGTCTTACATTTACCTTTGTCTCTTAATCCAAAAGCAAGGATGTATATAACTCAAAATTACTATCCCACATAAGTAAAATAACAATACTTGGAGGGTAAATTCAATTACTGATTTGGGAATATCCTGGTAGCCAGGAAATTCGGGAAAAACAGAATCGTTAAAATTTGGCTGATGCTTTTATGTGATCTGCCTCACGGGATGTGTAAAATAAATTCACGCTTTTGTCAATTGGTATTGCTTCATTTTATGATTTCAAGGAAATAGACTTGATTTTGTGGGGAAAATAAAAGATCAATATAATAATAAGCCGGTAATTGCGTATCGATTTGCGTGAAATCACAAAGAAAGGAATTTGTAATTTTTCGTTATGAATTTTCAAACATTGTTTCCATTTTTGATTGGTGTAACGACTCGAGTTTTCGGATTCCAGTTCAAAACCGAGTACAAAACAGTCGTTTTTGGCTTTTGCCCCCACCAGCGCACCTCATTGACACCGGGATGATAGTACACCCTGTAATTTTTCAACAAGGTGAATAGCGATAAATTACAACAGCATATCCGAAACACTACCAAAGGAGGAATCATGAAATTATACGATTTATCCCAACCCCTGAACCAGGATGCCCCGTTCTGGCCCTATTACCCGCCTTTTGAGGTGAAATATATCAAACGGAAAGCCGAACACGGCGTGAATGCCCAGTATATTATGACCTCCAATCACATGGGCACCCACCTGGATGCCCCGCGCCATTTTGTTACCGGCGGTATGACAATTGATGAAATTCCGCTGGACTGGCTCTACGGACCGGGGGTGATTGTCAATTTATCCGATGAGATGGATGAACTGGATGTTTATACCCCGGCGATGATTGAAAAGCGGGTGGAAGTACGGGAAGGCGATTTGTTGATTTTGCACACCGGCTGGCATAAATACGCCCAGTTTGGGGAAACACCGGATGAAGAGAAATATATTCACCGGCACCCCGGTGCACACCCCGACATGGTTCCCTGGCTGCTGGAGAAAAAAATCCACATCTGGGGAGTGGATTGCGTTTCCACCGATCATCCCATGGATTTGCCCATCGGTCGCTTCCTGGGAAAGGGAATGTTCGGACATTGTGATCGGGTGCGTCAACAGTGTGAAGAGAAGTTCGGGAAGGAGGAAGTGGAACGCCTGTTTCCCGATGAGGATTACCAATTGACCCATAACAAGCTGTTTCCTTATAATTGCATGCATATCGAAAACCTTGGCGGCGATATTGCCGCGCCGGAGTTACAGAACCGGCGATTGACGATTGGCTGCTTCCCCTGGAAATTCAAGGGTGGCGAAGCCGCCTTTGCCCGGGTGGTGGCATTTGTAGAAGATTAATTTCATGAGGCAAAATTCCATGTCACCGGAAGCCACATCACCCCAATCCAGTTCATCCTCTCCCCTGAAAGGGATAGTGGTTCTGGACCACACCACTGCCCTGGCGGGTCCGTATTGCACCCAGATGTTGGGAGATTTGGGGGCGGACGTCATTAAAATTGAGCGGCCGCCTGCCGGGGACCAGGCACGGGGATGGGGACCGCCGTTTATTGGCAACGTAAGCGCTTATTTTCTGGGCACCAATCGCAACAAACGCGGCTTAACCCTGAACCTCTCTCACCCGGACGGGAAAAAGGTAATGGAGAAACTGATTGCCCGGGCGGATGTTCTGGTGCAGAACGTTCCCCGGCAGTCTTCCCGCCAAAAATTAGGAATTGATGCGGGAACCTGCCAGCGGGTGAATCCCCGCTTAATCTGGGCGAGCATCTCCGGGTTTGGTAACAGCGGCCCTTACGCCGAGAAACCGGGCTATGACGTAATTGCCCAGGGAATGAGCGGTACGATGTACATTACCGGGGAAAAGGAACACGGACCGATCCGCTTTCCCACGCCCATTGCCGATATCTCTGCCGGCATCTATACCGCCCTGGCAATTGTGACTGCCCTGTTTGCCCGGGAACGCACCGGGGAGGGGCAGTGCATTGACACCGCCTTGTTGGATGCTCAACTCACCTGGCTGGCAAACATTGCCAGCAACTACCTGGCAACCGGGGAGCCGATTCAAAAAATGGGAAATGCCCATCCATCCATTGTTCCCTATCAACCTTTCCCCACGGGAGATGAGTGGATTATGGTCGGGGCGGGAAATGAAACCCTCTGGAAAAAATTGATCACCGTTCTTGATTTACCGGAATTGGGACAGGACCCCCGGTTTGAGAGTAATGCCAAGCGCTTGCAGCACCGGGAGGAACTGATCCCCATCCTCAATGAGCGGTTTCGCCAGGCACTGGCACAGGAATGGATACAAAAACTGGAAGCTGCCGGCATCCCGGTGGGGCTGGTGAATCGACCGGAAAAAATTTTGAACGACGAGCATGTTTTAGCAAGGGAGATGATCATCGAATTGGAGCATCCGCTCCTGGGCGTAATCCGCTCGTTAGGGAATCCGGTCAAGCTCAGCATGACCCCGGTTAGCTATCGCTTGCCGCCGCCCCTGTTAGGCGAACATACCGAAGAAATTTTACAGGAACTGGGATACGCAAAGAGGGAAATAGAGAACTTGAAATCCTCCGGAGCGGTTTAATAGGAGCCATTTTCACAATTGGCATTCATGCCACATGCAGGTGGAGAGTGACGAAATGGTTGCTGGCATCCAATCATCGGGACAATATTCTTTAACAAGATAAAAACGGATAGAACAAATACCTGACATTACGGAGAAATATTATGAAAGGCTTGAAGGATGAAAGGTTGTTCCGTTCCCGGGCATACATGAATGGGCAATGGGTAGCAGCAACGGATGGGAAAACCTTTCCGGTTACCAATCCGGCAACCGGGGAAGTGCTGACCACCGTGCCGGATTTGGGTGTGGCGGACACCCGCGTTGCCATCGAGATGGCAAACACTGCCCTTCCGGGCTGGCGGGAACTGACCGCCGGGGAACGGTCTGCCATCCTGCGGCGCTGGTATGAGTTGATGATGGAAAATCTGGAAGACCTGGCGGTGTTGATGACCACCGAGCAGGGCAAGCCGCTCACCGAATCCCGCGGGGAAGTGCGCTACGGAGCTTCTTTTGTGGAGTGGTTTGCCGAAGAAGCCAAACGGGTCTATGGCGATGTAATTCCCGGCCATGCCCGGGATAAGCGCATCATTGTGATCAAACAACCGATTGGGGTGGTGGCAGCCATTACCCCCTGGAATTTTCCCAATGCCATGATCACCCGCAAGGTGGCGCCGGCATTGGCAGCCGGCTGCACGGTGGTGGTAAAACCGGCGGAAGACACCCCACTCTCGGCGCTGGCACTGGCAGAACTGGCAGATAGAGCCGGTTTTCCCCCCGGTGTGTTTAATGTGCTCACCACCAATGCTCCGGCAGCGGTAGGCGGGGAGTTAACGGCAAATCCACTGGTGCGCAAACTATCGTTTACCGGCTCCACCGAAGTTGGTAAACTGCTGATGCGCCAGTGCGCTGATACGGTCAAGAAAGTCTCCCTGGAATTGGGCGGAAATGCCCCTTTCATCGTGTTTGACGATGCCGATTTGGATGCCGCGGTTGAAGGCGCCCTGGCATCCAAATACCGCAATGCCGGGCAGACCTGCGTGTGCGCCAACCGGATTCTCGTGCAGGAAAAGGTGTATGATGCCTTTGCCGAAAAATACGCTGCCGCAGTGAAAAAACTGCGAGTGGGTTACGGCATGGAAGAAGGTGTTGCCATTGGTCCATTGATCAACGAGGATGCCCTTGCTAAAGTGGAGCGGCTGGTCAGCGACGCCATTGAAAAAGGCGCTTCGGCAATTACCGGCGGAAAACGCCATGAGTTGGGTCGCACCTTCTACGAACCCACAGTTTTGGTCAATGTTACCGATGAGATGGCATGTTCCCGTGAGGAGATTTTCGGACCGGTTGCACCGCTGTATCGCTTCTCGGAAGATGAGGAAGCCATCGCCCGCGCCAACGACACCCAATATGGCCTGGCGGCTTATTTTTATGCCCGGGATGTGGGTCGCATCTGGAGGGTGGCGGAAGGATTGGAATACGGTATGGTGGGCATTAACACCGGGATGATTTCCACCGCAGTAGCACCCTTTGGCGGCGTGAAGGAATCCGGTATCGGTAGGGAAGGCTCCAAATACGGTATTGAGGAATTTGTTGAGATAAAATATATGTGCCTGGGTGGGATAGTCAACTGAAGGGAATCCCGGGAAACATTCAGGAGAAGCTGCCAGCACTCTATACTTGAATCCTTCCGTAGACATCCGGATTCCAGCCGAAATGTATGGGGTGGACTCCAGGGAAAGTAGAGGAGGGGAAAATACAGCCCTCCCGGTATGGTAAAATGCCGGGAGGTTTTTTGTGTTTGGTCTTTAATGAAGTGAATAATATTCCCCCATTGTATATGTAATTTGAAAATATTATATTTTAATTCATATTCGAAAAGATGGCTAACCCAATACCAGGTTCTGAAAAATTCGGGAGTGAATTTTCCAGCTCTGTGGCTTTCTGTTGAGAAACATCTGAATAATACAGGTGTGCAGGGCTTTTGTTAGGGGCACAAGCAAGTAGCGTGTGATAGGTACGAATAATCGGGTTTATTGTTGACCAATTTGCTTTCGGTTTCTAAAGTGAAGCCATGACATCCTTGAACCGTTGTACTTAAATGATACACATTTTCATGATGAAAGTAATCGGCGAAACAAACGCCCCTCCGGGAAGCATTCTTCACCCAACCGAAAGTCACATTTCTCCCTATCACGGAAGATATTTTTTTGTAATGCTCATCATTATAGAGGTATTATTCGCCCGGGAAGCAGAACAGAAATTGTTTCTGTATCCCCAACTCCCCTATCAAAAAATTAATTGGGTGAGTGTTGCATCACAAAATTATGCGGTGTGCGGGGGGATTGACGGATTGTGGGAATGGCGGGGAGAGCATTGGCAGCCTTTTGATCCACCTTTTCCGGTTAAGAATCCTGATATTTCAGTTTTAAAAACATTTTCTCCTACAAATACGTGGATAATCTGTAGTGGCCCAAAATTTTACTACTACAGTAAAATCTATCATTTCGATGGAGAACAATGGAAACCAGTCTTTTCTCCAAATTTCTTTAAATTACAAGAAGCAACATTCTTAGACAGTTCTCGCTTCCTCGCCTGCGGGAATTGGGGGGATTTAATTTTTTTTGACGGTAAAAAGGGACGAAATCTTCCCTCTATTATTTGCAGAAATTTTTTTCATCTAACCGCTTTTTCCGAAGACCGTTTTTATGTGGTAGCGCAACAACTCTATTCTAACCCCAATCAATATCTTTTTCAATATACCAAAGGCTTATGGGTACAATTAACCCAAACACCGGAAATTTTTAATGGCATGAGGGGGACGACTCCCGACACAGGAATTATTCTTCTACAGGATGAGAAATTTTTTCGGGTTCGGGAAAGGAAGGTGGTGCCGGATACAACTCTTTTACATTTAAGGGGTTTTCATCCAATTCCTTCCGAAAAGTCGCTTACCTATTTTTTTAAGAAAGATACCCTTTGGCGATTGGATTATCCTCGGATGCAACCTATTACGCGAATCGAATTCATTCCTCAATACATATCTTCTGTGCCAGAATCGAGTTATTTTATTCTTCATTCTTTTAATCGTCTGTACTTATTAACTCCAAAATTTATCCCTTCAACAAATAAGACTTCCAAAAGAATTCATTTTGATTTTTCAAGATTTTTAGGCTCTGTCAATGGTAGCGGACACCTTGGGGTGGGGTTATATCGAAATACCCACACTGGAATCGATATTTATTTGACAAGTGTTGAAAACCAGAATAATTTTTACACTGCCGGAGAATGGCCGACCACATCCGACAAGATTAAGATAGAAGTCTCAAAAATACGCGGTCTTTTTGGTATCAGCCGAACTCAACAGTTTGCTACCTGGGATAATGGTGTGTATTTTGCTGATTTGGACAATGATGGCGATAGTGATGCGATTTTATCGACATTGAAAGGGAATTGCTTGTTATATGAGAACACCGGAAACGACCGTTTTTTGAATGTGAGCAATGAAACCGCATTTCATTTAACCGGCAGGGTATCGCAATTGGTTCTGTTCGATCTTAATGAGGATGGATTGATAGACATGATAACCGGCGATGAATTGGGTCTGCCTCGAATATTTGTAAACAAAGGTTTTCTGCGGTTCCGGGAGGTAAGCGATCAATTTCCATTTTTGCAAACCCTCCGGGGCGGCTTGCCAGCCTGGGCAGATACCGACGGCGACGGGGATTGTGACCTTTTCTTTTATCGTCTTCATCATCCCATTACCTATCTGGAAAACAAAGGGATAAACAAAGATAGCGGTTTACCGGTTTTTGAAGACCGCAGCACGGGTTCCCCGGATTTAACCACTCGCTTTGATTTTGGTACGCAGTCCATGGCATTTCAGGATTATGACAATGATGGAGATATGGATTTACTGTTGGTGAATCGGGTTACGCCGCTGGCATTGTTCAACAACGACGGCAGGGGAACCTTTACCGATGTCACCAGGGAAAAAAGAATTTCATATTCACTCCTGGCGTACGGCGCAAACTGGGCGGATTTTGACCAGAACGGTTACCCGGATTTTTTCCTGACCACCCTGGGCAGAAACTATATTTTCTGGAACCGGCAGGGAAACTATTTCGAAATAGATTCATTGGGCATTGGCGGCAACAAGGTCGATTATTCCCGAGGGTCTGCCGCGGCAGATTTTGACGGCGATGGCGATATGGATATCGTGGTTGCCAATGGACCTTTCGGGAGCAGCAAAATTCTTTCCAATTTTTTAAACCAACCAAATAATATTGCCATTTGGTTGGAAGGGAAAAAGAGCAACCGGATGGGAATCGGCGGGCAGGTTTGGTTATACGACAGCGGTCATATTGGCGATTCTGACTATTTGCGGGGTTACCGGCAGATTTCCACCCAGACCGGCTATGCCAGCAGCGGGCTTCCAGCGGCATACTTTGGCATCTCGCCCGATAAAAGCTATGATGCGGTGATCCGTTTTCCCTCCGGTGAATCGTTAATCCGACCAAACTTAACACCCGGTAATACATACACATTTTCAGAACATTCGGGATTTGCCAAAAATGTTGCCGAACAACTTTCTACTTTCGCTCTTTCCTTAGTGTATAAACGAAATCGGCGGGAACTGACATTGCGAACGATATTTCTGTTTATACTGTTGGTGTTTTTCGGCAGCTGGCACCACCGAACCGGTTACTGGCGCTTTTCCCAGCATTTGTTCTTCCTCGGCGTATTATTTTCCGTATACCTGCTCACCTCATTTATACTTTTTTATGTGTTTTCCTGGAAATTGTGGATACTCCCGGTCGGTATAACGCTTTTTACCGGTTATGTACTGATGCAATTTTTCAGCTATTCCTTAGTAGCACAAAATGACCCGGATGGTGTTTTTCACCTGTTTGACCTGCTTCGTCAATTTCATCATAACGAGACCGGGATGAAGCAAATCGACCATCTGCTCTTTTTCGCCAACAATTTAAAATCGCCGGTAAGTGGAGAAAGCATTCGAGAAGATTTTGGAATCGAGGCGTCATATTTTCTCAATGATACCCTTCCGGTGTTGCAAGAAATATTTTTAGTGGGGTGGCGCACGAAATTGAATGGTATTAATCCCGGGAAAATTCGTCAAACCCTCAAAAATTTTCGTACCATTTTGAAAAATTTTCCAGCAAGGAAATGGAAACTTTCCCACGCAACCAAGCTCGCAGAAGGGGTGGGGATTGTGAAAGAAGAACTGAAATGGATTCGGTTTAAGATTGATGAACGATATGCCAATGACTTACCGGAAATGCTCAATGAGGTGCTTGCCAGGTTTCCCCAATTTTCCGAAATTTTAATTATGAATCCTGTGCAGGCAAAACTTCGCCCCATCGTGATTCGCAGGCAGGATTTTCAGCAAGTATTGTTCAATCTTTTCAACAACTCGCTGGAAGCAATGAAAGACCAAATAGAGAAAAAAATTCAAATAACCATTACGGAGCCGGGGGATGGGAGGGTGAAGGTTGTTCTTCAGGATTCCGGACCGGGGGTGCCGGTTTCCATTCGGGAGCATATTTTTGAAGAAACCTTTTCCACCAAATCCTCCACCGGATTGGGGCTGTTTCATGCCCGCAAGTTGCTCCGGCGTTACGGAGGGGAAATAGAAATTCTTCCCTCCGAAAGCGGGGAAGGCGCTAAATTTCAATTAACATTCAGGGAGTTTCAAAATGGAAAGTATTCATAAACCCCAATTGGTAATGATCGATGATGATCCGGTTTTTCTGAAAGGATACCATAATCTATTACAAGACCAGTATCAGGTGTTTGAGGCGCTTACCATTTCCGAGGGGATAAAAATCATTGAAGCTCAACATCCGGAGGTTCTTTTACTCGATATCGCTCTAAAACGGGAAAAAGAAGGGCTTGAGGTTCTGCCGATTTTACGAGACCGTTTTCCGGAGTTAAAAATTGTTGTAGTAACCAACCAGGATTCCCACCTCATTGCAAAGGAAGCCCTCTCCAGGGGAGCGCATGAATATTTTGTAAAATCCGATCAACTGATCGTGCTGCGAATGATATTAGAGAATTTGTTAGTGGAAAATGATATCACGAATCATTGTAACTCTTTTTCTGTAGGGAAACTGGAAATGATGCTGGTCTCCTCGGTAATGAAAGATTTATTTCACCAATTAAAACACTTTGCTGCGACTGATTTTTCTATTTTGATTACCGGAAAATCCGGTGTGGGAAAAGAACTCGCTGCTCGATTCCTGCATGAGCACAGTGACCGGAAGGATAAGCCGTTTATTGCGGTAAACTGTGCCGCTCTTCCGGACACCCTGTTTATCAATGAAATGTTCGGACATGAACAGGGCGCCTATACCGACGCCCGGAATGTCCAGATCGGAAAGTTGATTCAGGCGAATGGCGGCACCCTGTTTTTGGATGAGATTGGTTTCCTCTCCCGGGATTCCCAGGCTGCCCTGTTGCGAGTATTGGAGGAAAAACGGTTTCAATCCTTGGGGAGCAGCCGATTTCTCGATGTGGATGTACGCTTTCTCGCTGCCACCAGTGCCAACTTAAAGGAGAAGTTGCAAAATGGGGAATTCCTGAGTGAACTTTACTACCGAATAGCGGATGAGGAAATCCGGATTCCGCCATTGCGGGAGCGGGAGGACGACATACTCCCCCTGGCAAATTTTTTTCTTAAGGAGATTCAGGAAAAAGAAAAGATTGGCAAAAAGCGTTTCACTGACCAAACGCTGTTGGTGTTAAAAAGTTATCACTGGCCGGGAAATATTCGGGAATTACGCAAGGTGATCCGGCGGGCAGTGATTCGCAGTTACGGGAGACCGAATATCCGGGTGGATGATCTGGGAATATTTGACGATGCCACAAACCGGCATCTCCCCTATGAATATGCCCGGGAACAAGCACTGCGGGAATTTCAGCGGGCATACTTCAAGCCGCTCATTGTAAAGAATAATGGGAATTTGAGCGCGGTGGCAGAAGCCGCCGGAATTAGCCGCCAGGGACTGCATAAGATTTTGAAAGAATTGCGATTGGACCTTTAATTAACAGGAAGTGGGAACTGCTACTTGCCGGTCATAGATGGGTAAAAACGGTCGCGATAACAGGTATTTGGGAGTTTCACAGGGAGTAAGAAAATTTTTTCACCCTATTGTTTTCATTATTTAAATCATATATATTTTTTTACGTCGATAAAACGGTGCACTGTTTTTCCATACCAATTTTTTATCCTTAGACCAGGTCGGTTAAAACTGACTTTTGCCCGGGGAAGAAGATATCTTGGCAGTTTTAAGAAACATTGCTGTGGCAATACCACTCATCGGTTGGCTGCTCCTCTTATCCAGTAATACCGTTTTGAACGCCAAACCGCCGGGTGCCCCGGAATTACGATATTTTCCGGAATTTCAAGGTCAAAGTCTCAAGTTTTTTTCTTTAGCAAATCCCAATTATGCTGTTGGTATTCACGAAGGGAAACTCTGGGAATGGGATGGGGCTTCCTGGCATCCGTTTTCCATTCCATTTCCCGGCTCACTGCTCAATGCAAATTTGGTCCGGGCATTTTCTCCCACGTGCATCTGGATTTTCTATGTACCCGAGGAACACCACTATCATACCCAAATTCGTCGCTTTAACGGCAAACAATGGCTATCAGTACCAGCAAAGCAACCGTTTACCATTACTAAAATCAGTTTTTTGGACTCATTAAGGTTTATCGCAGGCGGTCATTGGGGAGGAATCATTTATTTTGATGGAAAGAACACTCATAATATTCCGGCATTTCCTTTTTCTGAAATTACCTGGCTAAAAGCCTTTGCTCCCGATCTTTTCGTGGCAATCATTCGATTTGAAGAATCCCGCACCACACATTCTCTCATGGAATACACAGGCAAAAAATGGCAAGAGGTAGCTCGGTTTCTACAATATCCTACTTTTCTCTCATTGGTTTCACCGGATTCGGGTTTTTGTTTTTTTCCAAATGATCCGGTGTTATATCAACTTTCCGCGGGGGAACTCATCCCGGTAGATTCTATTGGAAAAACAAATCGTTTCTGCTGCGTACAAATAGAACACAATCTTTATATCTTTTCCGAAGGGAAATTATATCACTGGGATGGTGAGCTTCATACCCTGGCTCATTTAAATTTAGAAGGGCGTATATCGACCACCAATGGTAAGGATTTTTTTATTCGCTCTAAAAACGGATTATATTATTGGGGTTCCCGAAAGATTGGGGTATCCGTACCCAAATTTTGTTATCCGACCTTTTTCTTCCGGTCATTAACTCATGTTACATCTTATAGCGGACACCTTGGATTGGGCTTATATCAGAATCAGAAGGGAGACAAGGGAAATATAGATGTTTATTTTACTCATCCTCTTCAGGAAAACGCGTTCATCAGCGTTTTTTGGGGCAATTCCATAAAAATTACCAACCAGTATAAACAACGGAAACTATGGGGTATCTGGCAGGAAGGTAAAAAAAAGGAGTGGGATGGCACAACTTATTTTGTGGATCTGGATAACGACGGAGATGCGGATGCTTTTTCAGCCGCGTTACGAGGCCGTTCACGAATTTATGAAAATATCGGAGAAGACCGGTTTCGGGATGTAACCGAAGAAGCCGGTTTTCATCTCAGCGGAAGAATAGCACAGGTTTGCTGGATGGATATCGATAATGACGGCTGGTTGGATTTCTGGGCAGGAGATGAAACAGACACATTAAGAGTCTTCAAAAATCGAAAATTTTTTCGGTTCGAAAATATTACAAGTCGAATGAAATTACCACCCCATCTCAGAGGGGCATTACCTTCCGCCTCGGATATTGATATTGATGGAGACCTGGATGTAGTGCTTTACGCCATGTCATCTCCGGTACAAATTCTGCGCAATGATGGGCTAAATTCCCAAACAGGGCTGCCAGTTTTTGTAGATGTGAGCGCCGAATCACCACAATTAACCACACCTTTTGATTTCTTTGTGCAAAGCGTAGCGTTCGGAGATTATGATAACGATGGGGATTCGGACCTCTTTCTGGCAAATCGAGTTTCCCCCTGCAAATTATTCCGCAATGATGGTCAGGGTAGATTTCAGGATGTCAGGGCCGAAGTCGGTGTAGAGCGTTCATTCCTGGCTTATGGGGCTAATTGGGCAGATTTGGATCAGGACGGGGACTTGGATCTGTTTCTGAGCACACTTGGGCGAAATTATATTTTCTGGAATCAGAGTGGACTATCGTTTAAACAAGATTCCCTATGCCTGACAGAAAACAAATCTACTTATACCACAGCTTCCGCTCCCGCTGATGTCGATGGCGACGGCGATCTGGATTTGGTCGTTGCCAATCAATTTAAGGGATATAGTGGCGTCTGGCTCAATCAACTGAACCGTACAAATAGCATCACCATTGAGTTGAAAGGGAAGCATCGCCATACGATGGGGCTGGGGGGGCAGGTGTGGCTCTACCAACAGACAGCCGACAATCTTCCGGGAAAATTGCGCGGTTATCGTGAGATTACGATTGATGCCGGCTATCATGGTTCCGGACTCCCACAAGCAAATTTTGGAGTGATTCCGGGTGAACATTATATCGCCAGGGTAAAATTTCCGTCCGGTCACCTGGCGCAATATACCGCTCTAAAACCCGGGAAAACCTATGTTTTTTTTGATGATACTAAAGTATCTCTCTTTAAACAGAGTTCAACCTGGCTGGCATCCATTGTTTACCGATCCCGCAGACGGGAACTGGCGTTTCGAATTGCTTCTTATGTTATGTTACTGGGTTTGGCTCTTTTTATCATTCTCAGACAATTTTCCTGGACAAAAACCGGCGTAGTGATGTTTGTAGTTACCTTTTCATCTGTGTATATTTTAGCCTGCATTCCTGTTTACGGTAATTTGAAAATAGCGGCTCTGCTTTTTCCCATCTATCTCGGTATCTTTTCAGGTGGAGGTTTGATTTTATTATTCCAACAGATTGCGATAAGTGATTTCGGGCATGAAGCAAAACAAGAACTATTTTCTATAATGCAAGAGTTTTATCACAGCCGTACCGGAATGAATCAGTTGGAGCATCTGATTTTCTATTGCAACAATCTCACTGAAGCATCCCGGAAGGACATTTGGGCTCAAGATTTTCTGCAAGAGCTAACTAAGTTCAGGAACTACACTTTGCCGTTCATCTACAAAGCCTATCGTCAGTGTACCTACCTTCGCCAGGTGCCGATATCACCGGGTAAAGCGCGTCAGCGCCTCAAAACATTAGAACGTATCAGCAAATCTTTTAACCCGACACTTTCGGCTAAGCAAATTTCTATTCGTCTCAAAAATTTTCACCGACAGATGAAATTAATCGTGGAAGACATTCGTAAGATTCGCTGGTATGTTGAGAAGCTCCACTCTTCGGATTTGTTGACAGTAGTTGGAGAAGTCAGCAGTTCCGTTCCGGGGCTACAGCGGGTTTCGTTAAATAACACCATCGGGCGTGATTCAATACGGGTGGTTATTCCTGGCGATGAGCTGGCTCAAGTACTCACCAATTTGCTCAGAAATGCTATGGAAGCCATGCAAGATCACCCCCACCCGGAAGTAAATATTACCATTCGGGCTCCGGAAAGTGGAAGAATCGAGCTCCGCCTGCAGGATAAAGGACCCGGGATTTCTCCGGAATTCTCAACACGGATCTTTGATGAAAGCTTTTCTACAAAAGGTTCTACCGGGTTAGGATTGTTTCATGCACGGCAAATTGTGACTCGTTATGGTGGAAAACTGGAAGTATGTTCAGCTTCTTCCGGAAAAGGTGCTGAATTCCGAATCGTGTTAAAAGAGTTTATCAATGAATTATCCACCACTCCTCATGTTTAGAGACAATTGGCAATTTTTGAGAAACAATAACATAGTATTATCTCGTCTGTAAATAATCACGGCGGTCGCAAGTAATCCTCCGCCAATCGGGGTTGCCCAATCCGCTCCTGAACACTCGAATGAATCGTCAACACGGGTTGACAATCTCATAAGCTCCTTTTTTTATTTTACTTATCCCCACTCTCCTCTGTTTACACCTCTAATATCGGATGTTCCTGGGAACCTGAGTTGACAATCCACTCTTTTCAACAGACCCCATATACCTGCTTTTTATTGAAAAAACAATGAGTTACAAATGAAGGCATGAGATTTGTGAGATTTAAAGCATCTTTATGTGCGAAACCCTGAGGAGGGACATCTTCGGGAGGAGAGATTGATAACCCGGTACGTGGGAGGTTTTTTATATCTTCCACGACTGGGTGTTTTTATAGCCCTCAAATCTATTAAGAGTAAAAATATGGAATATCTGAGACTGTTGGTGAAAATCAACAACATCGTCGGATATGTGCTCATTGCCACCATTATCCTGTGCCCGATTGGGTTCATCCAGGTGCTGTTAGGGCATTTGGTGTTGATTGAGATGGGGGAGAAGGGGTGGAGTGGGAGGGGGGATAAGTTAAAAGATATAATATAAGGAGGGTTGCAGATGGCAGCGACAGAGATTGGCAAAGTGAAAGGAGGAAAGAGCGGCAAACACTATTCTGTTTATTGGGATTCTTACAGCAAAGATTTATATGTCGGCTATGCCGGGAAGACCAGAATTGGCAAAGCTAACAGCGCCCAGGAAGCCATGCATAAGGCGGAGGCGTGGGTGTATGATAAGTGATGGAAAAAGGTAATACGATAGTATGAGATGGCAGTATGTTTGGATTGTATTGCAATTAGCCAAGCTGTTGCCAAGTATGACAAATCAGAAACCTAAGTAGGAGGAATTATGATGAAATCAGCTATTAAAATGATGTTACTGTTATCTTGTTTTGGGCTATCCCAATTTACTTTCGCTCAGGGGAGTATCTCCTATGGGTTGAATGGAGAGTTTGCGATTCCCATCGGCGACTTTGGCGACGCAGCTAACCTGGGTTTTGGAGGCACGGGCACCATTCAAATGCAAACAACTGATAATTTTTTCTTATTTCTACGATCAGGTTATATCCGGTGGGGAGGTAAAGATATTAATGTCTTTGGTGTAAATGTGTCTTCGAACTATTCCGCTATACCAATCATGGGAGGTGGAGCAATTTATTTGGGGTCAGAGAATCCAAGAGTTTATCTGTTTGGAGAATTAGGTGTACATGTATTTAAAGCAAGCGCTGAAAGTAATTTTCTCGATCCAATAACTGGAAACTTACAAACAGCCTCCGCCTCTTCAACAGAAACAGAATTCAGTGCTGCTCCTGGGATTGGTGTCATATTTGGTGAAGAAACCCAAGTATCAATAGCCGGTCGCTTTAATTATGTTACAGACAAACTGTCATATATTGGTTTTAGAATTGGAATTCTATTTGGCAGAGAGGAATAATTCGAAGATAAAAAAAATTTTATTTCGTAAACAGTCAAAATGCTTTCTCAATAATTAATCTATCTAAAAACATTTAAAAACTTGGAGGATAATATGAACCGGTTATTACAACATCGATATCTAATGACAATTTTATTTCTAATCTCTCTGATATCGCTTGGTTTACCCTACAAAAAAGTCAAATGTTTTGTATTGGTTCCACCGGAGCAAATCTTACCGGGAGTAAAACAAATTGCGATTTTAGATTTTCAGGGTGATGACAATTTTGGGAAAAGTTTTGCTGATTACCTGATTTCGGATTTGTTATTAGAAAAACGAGGAATCCACGCGGTTGAGAGTGGTTTTTTAGGATTGGGAGAGAGGAAAGAAGGTATCAGTATGCAGGAAGGGACTTTCACAAATGTATTCGGAATTGTAGAAAGAAGTCGGTTATCACAAGTGATTAATGAACAAAAGTTAGGCGCTACCGGTCTGGTCGATGAAAATCAAGCGGTTCAAATTGGTAAACTCTTGGGTGTGCAGGCAATTGTAATGGGAAACGTTAGCTACACCTATAAAGATAATGATTTTAAAGAAAAAAGAACTTATCGGGAAAATAAACAAACCTACACGGTATATGTTGACTGCCGAAAACGGACAGTGACGGCAAAAATCCGGGCGAGAATTATTGGCACTGAAAATGGACAAATTTTAGGGAGTACAGAATCTTCACGGGAGTATGAAATTAAAAAATGTGGTGATGATATAGGCAATATCCCATCTGTAAGTGAAATGGTTGATGCTTGTTTACAAGTGTTAGGTGGTGATATTGCAAATTACCTGACTCCCCATTACGTTTTAAATGAATATGAATTAGAAAAAATCAAAGTGAAACAATATAAGAAAATTGCTGATAAAGCAGCAAAAAAAGCTGAGAATCTGGAAATTGATGACGCTTATATACTCTACAAGACCATCTATGATAAAGATCCCTACAATCCCAAGCTGCTATATAATATGGGGATATTAAATGAAGTGGTCGGTAATTTTGAGAAAGCACAGGAGTTTTATGAAATGGCGCTCCAATTGAAAGAGAAGGAGAAGAAATATAAAAAAGCGTTGAAAAGAGTGAAAAAGAGTGTTGCCTTTAATCAAGCGCTAAAGCAATTGGGGATAGAAATAGAAGTACATACTTTTGAAGTCAGTGAGGCTGATAAAGCGGCAGCCCTTGCCCAGAAAATTGAAATTAAGGGTGGGAGCGACGACAGGGTTAATGTGTATGCAAAGCCTGAAGCAGGCAGTGAAATTGTTACAAAGGTTCCTGGTGGCATTACATTTACCGTGATTAAGCAAGAGGGACAATGGTATCGCATCAAGTTGTTGGGCGGGAAGGAAGGTTATGTGAATAGTAAAAATGCCAAATTGAAGAAATGATTTTCTCCCACAAGACAATCTCTTTCTGACTTTAATATAGTTGCAAATACAGAGTAATGACATCTTGTGAGAACATTGTTACAAATTTGTTTCAGTAAGTGTTAACTATCCCGGTCAGATATAAGGGGCTTGGTCTTGGGTATAAAAAGGTGTCGGGAATACGAGATATGGGTTGCCGAGTGGATAAAGTTGCCTGTGTTGTGGAAGCGACAGCCCGTTTATAATGATAACGAACAAGCCGTCACGGAATCTCTGTAAAAAGGGGTTTTATGTGCAAGGCACTTGTGTAAAGATGTTTGGCGGCAGGCAGCCGTTTGAGGGGGAAGCGGAGTATCATGTTCGCCAGGACCCTTACGGCAAATGGGTCGCCAGCGCGGCGGGCTGAGAGAGTTATATCTCAAATTCTTTTTAATCAAAGGAGGCATAATCATGTACTGTAAAAATATTATAGTTATATGTTTTATCTTAATCGCTTTCACATCGTTTGTATCTGCCAGAATCTGGATCGTGGATAACAATGTAAATGGCGCTGGGGATTTTACCACGCTCGCAGCCGCCCACGGCACAGCTGCTAACGGGGATACCATTTATGTATATCCGTCGGTTACGCCTTATGCAGGAATTACTTTGACTAAACAGTTATACATAATCGGTTCGGGATTTGATCTGGATCTGCACGGTGGACAGGCAACGACTACTGCTGCAACAATAGGAAGCCAAATGAACTTCAACCCCGGTTCAGAAGGATCCTTGTTGGAGGGATTCGATGGTTCCTTCAACGTTTATATACTTGCCAACAACATAACCATAAAAAGAAATGATCTGAACTGGATTGGCATTCAGGCTTCCAGTTGCCGCATTCTTCAAAATGAAATCATAATGATGAACGGGAGCTTCGGCGAATGTATCTGGTTAAAAAGTGGCTTTGGAGACCATTTAATTGCAAACAATAAGCTATTTCATTCCGTCAATGGTACCAATAAAGATGGGATTAAACTTGAATTTCCATATCAGGTAACGGCTACTTTCATAAATAATGTCATTAAAACCACCAATGGCGGCGCAATGGCTTTTAGGGATTTGAGCAGCAGTTGCATTGCAATCAACAATATTATTATACAGGGAGGGGTTAGTGGCAGCGGTGTGTTTCAATACAACATGGCAAATGGCAGCCAACTGCCGCCTGGTGTTGGAAATATCGGCAATATCAATATGACTACCGTGTTCGAAGATCCCAATGATTTTGAAAGCGGGCTGCACTTGCGTCCCGGTTCTCCGGCGATTGGAGCTGGTCAGAATGGCATTGACATGGGCATCTATGGGGGCGATGCACCCTACATCGACGGTGGCGCTCCGGGTATCCCGGCGGTTTTTTCTATTGATGCCGAGGTCGTTGGCGGACCGGGAAATGATTTGCAGGTGAATTTCCAGGCTAAATCAAATGCGAAATAATTGTCTGACAACACAAAACGTAATGTTAGCAGAGATGATGATAAGCGGATAGATGTTCACTCCGTGGAGTTATGAGTGAATTAAACCCAAGGAGGAGGATTCCTCATGTACACCAAAAGTATTTCCCTGGCATTATTCTTATTGGCTTTTACATCCGCAGCGTTTGCCAATATATGGATTGTGGATAACAATCCCTTTCCTGCAGGGGACTATACTACCCTTGCTGCGGCGCATAGCGTAGCCAGCCCCGGGGATACCATTTATGTCTATCCCTCCGCCACTGCCTATGCCGGAATTACTGTCACCAAAAGACTCTCCTTCATCGGCGCTGGGTTTGATCTTGAAATTTATGGTGGTCAGGCTACAACGGCAAATACCACTATCAGCGGAACCATGAAGTTCAATGCCGGTTCGGAAGGCTCTGTGTTAGAAGGATTTGATGGTGTATTCAAAGTTGATATTAATACGGATAATATCACGATTAAGCGAAATGAGCTAAGCAAAGTAGAAATCGGTGGTTCAAACTGTTACATTCTTCAAAATGAGATCGTCGCCAGTCTAAACTTTCAAGCATCTATCTGGGTTACAGCCGGGGGGCTGGGTAACATTATTATTGCGAATAATAAGATTCGAAATACCAGTTATGGTGATGATGGCATACTTAGCAATTCCACCAGCCAATTAGTAGTCGTTAATAATGTCATTAGAGCAAGCGATGACGCCTTATCCGGTTTCAGTTCCACTTCCCTAATCCAAAATAATATCATTACCGGGGGAGGTATAGGACAAAATGGAAATTATCAATACAATATGTGTAATGCTGATCAACTCCCCAACGGTGGAGTTGGCAATATAGAAAATATTGATATGACCATTGTCTTTGAGGATCCTTCCAATTTCAATACCGGACTCCATCTTTTGCCGGGTTCACCCGCAATCGGCGCAGGCTTTGGCGGCACAGATATGGGGATTTACGGCGGCGATACGCCCTTTATCGATGGGGGTTACCCGGGCTTACCGGCAGTATTTCAAATTGAAGCCCAGGTGATCACCATCCCTCAAAACGGGCTGGAGGTGAATTTCCAGGCGAAGTCGAATGCGCAGTAACGAGGAGGGGAAGACAAATGAGGTCTTACTTTGCATACTTCTGGATTATTATTTTATTATTTATTGAGGCATCCGCCATCACTCCACCTAAAAAAGGAGTTAAAGCGCCAGAAAACTTTGAGCAATTTTTACGAATAATTGGTCAAAGTTATAAAAGTGGTGGACTTTATCATGCCATTCAAGATCGAAAATTAGGAACGCGCCTTACTCAGGTTTCTGTTATACTCCCTGTAGTTCTAGGAGGATATTCTGATGGTCCTTTTGGTTTCTATAGCAAATTTCAGTTTCAGGATTCTCTTTTCAACAATAATCCATCCGGAGCCATGAGTGATTATTATGCTGAAGTTTCTTATGGTCAGTTCAGTGTGACTGGAACAGTTTATGGTTGGTTTTATTTACTGCAATCTCAAAGTTTTTATGTAGGTAGTGATAATGGCTTATCAGGAGGAGGTGCCCGTTTTTGCTATGATTTAGCTGCTTTAACAGATATCAGCATTGATTATAGTCAGTTCGATAATGATGGTCCAGACGGAATCCCCAATTCTGGTGACGATGATGGCTACGTCGATGCGTTTGTAGGCGTTCACACCGGAGGAGGAGCAGAAACTGGCGATAATGATAATCTTTGGTCACACAGATGGTCATTTAAGGAAGCTTATCTTTCTAATCCTGCAATAATGCCTGACAGTGTTTACATTACAAATGATCCCAGTACCAATGGTGGATTTATTAAGATTAATGACTACATAGTTGCACCAGAGACTAATGGTGATGGAACTTATGGTGAACCAATGGCAAAGATTGGGGTGTATTGTCATGAATTTGGACATATTCTGGGGTTGCCAGATTTATACGATACGGATACCACTAATGGGAATTCAGAAGGAATCGGGGTATGGGGGTTGATGGGGAGTGGAAGTTATGGAAGCGCCGATTACAGTCATCCAGAATCACCAACACATCTATGCGCCTGGTCCAAAGTATTTCTTGGATGGATAACGTCTATTCCAGTTTCTGAGAACATCCCCTATGCACAGATTCAGAATGTTGAAAACAATCCTCAAGTTTACCGCCTCTGGACTGATGGGAATATTGGTTCTGAATATTTCCTTGTTGAAAATCGATTCAAGACAGGATTCGATACATATCTTCCAAATTCGGGGCTTTGTATCTGGCACATCGATGAAAGTGTTATCGCAGCAAATATAGATTCAAATACTGTGAATGCTGATGAAAATCATAAAGGAGTTGATTTGGAAGAAGCAGATGGTTTAAATGATCTTGATAACAATATAAACAATGGGGATGATGGGGATGTATTCCCAGGCAATTTTCAAAATACAGTATTTGATAGTGTATCTAATCCAAACAGTGATAGCTATTCTGGTAACAATACCAATGTGGAAGTGTTGGTGTACGGCGGTGCCAGCTCCACGATGTTTGCAAGTTTAAATGTTAATTCCTCTAACACTCCTGCACTGACAAACCTCGTCTCCGCCGAATACTTCTTCGACAACGACCCCGGCTTCGGAAACGGCATCCCCATTCCTATTTCCCCTGATACGATAATCAATGTGAATTTGAATGTGGATGTTTCCGGTTTGGCGCCGGGATTACATAAAGTTTATTTTCGTGTTAAAGATGAGGACGGTGTGTGGGGCATCGCCCAGCCGCGGTTGTTTCTGGTGCAACCCACCAACCGGGATACACCCAATCCCAATCTCACTGAAGCAGAGTATTTTTTTGATGCCGATCCGGGCTTTAGCAATGGAACGGCTTTTACCGTAACTCCGGATGATTCCATCAACGTTACTACGAATGTGGATGTCTCCGTACTGTCCCCTGGGTTGCATAAACTGTTTATCCGTACCCGCGATGCCACCGGTTTGTGGAGTCTGGCGCAACCCCGGCTGGCAATGATCCAGACCACCAACAGGGATACGCCCAATCCCGATATTACTGAAGCCGAGTATTTCTTTGACAATGATCCCGGATTTGGCAGTGGTTCCACCTTTAGTGTGACTCCAAGCGATACTATTGATGTTACTGCGAATGTGGATGTTTCTCCGCTCTCTCCGGGCTTACATAAACTATTTATCCGTGCTCGCGACGCCAATGGATTGTGGAGCCTGGCACAATCCCGACTGGCAATGATCCAGACCACCAACAGAAACACCTCCCTACCGCTATTGACCGAGGCGGAATATTTCTTTGACAACGATCCCGGTTTTGGCAACGGGGGTGATTTTACCTTTACGCCGGATGACACCATCTCGGTAAACGCTCTGCTTTCCATATCCGGCATGCCCGGCGGTGTTCATCGGTTCTACGTGCGGGTGAGAGATGAGTTGGGACTATGGAGCCTTGCCCAAAACGACACGTTTTTTGTAGAAGATGCTGCCATTATTTATACCTCGCAAGACAGCCTTTCCTATCAAACTCTTACCACCGATTCTTCTCTGATATTAGACACCCTGTTCATTTACAATCTGGGCAATTTAGACCTGGTATGGAGTATTACCACTGATTCCATATCCGGTGCAATTTCCAATCCGGGCAAGTTGTCGATAATTGGTCATGGTGAGAGCACTTTTCTTAAAGAATGGTCAAGCGCCGGTAAAAGATCGACAAACAAATTCTTACTTGATGAGAGAGGTGAAGCAGATGAATCGTCAATTCCATATCCTGTTACCAGGAATTCCGGTTTGAATAACAAACGCATTGAAACTCCAACAACAAATCCGCTTATTCCATGTCCCTGGTTAACGGCGTCTCCCGGTAGCGGATTAACCAGTCCGGGAGATTCTACCCTGCTTCTCTTGATGATTGATCCGGTGGGTCTGCCCGGGAACATTACCTATCGCTGTAACATTGAAATCGCCAGCAATGATCCGAACACGCCGGTACTCACTGTGCCGGTGGAATTGAACGTGATTCTGGTAAATCATCCCCCGGTGATCAATGAGCCACTACCGGAACTGTTCTTTGCAGAGGATGACACCCTCAGTTATGCCATCTCCAACTGGTATGCTTTTGTGACGGATCCGGATCAGCCGGTGGATCAGTTAAGCTACCTGGTGCTGCCAGGGAGTAATGTCACCACTCAACAAGTGGGTAATGATTACCAATTCAACGCCGCGGCAAATTGGTTTGGTCGGGATACCTTGCAGTTAGTAGTCAGCGATGGACTGGCTTCGGATACCGCATCGTTGTATGTCAACGTTTCTTCGGTGAACGATCCGCCGGTAGTCACCGCCATCCCGCCGATTGTATTTCCAGAGGATTCCAGTTACAGCTTTGATCTGGACCCTTACGTCGCCGATGTGGACCACGACACCACCGAGATTAGCTGGTCGGCGAGTTTCCCGGCAGGGCTGTTGAACGCCTTGCAAGGGCGATTTGGTCAGCAGGATGCGAGCAGAACGGCTTTGGTCACCCCTGTTCAAACTGCCGTAGCTGAAGAAGCAACTGGTGGAGGAATTGGGCGGTCCGGTAAGTTATCGGGGGGTGCTCCTGCCCTGCGAATCGTGTATCACAAGTATGACAGGAGATCAGCTGCCGTTTTGAAGCAAAGCCGCAAGGCGGTGGAACAGCGAGCCGAGGGTCGGCAACTGACGCATCCGCCAATGGCGGCAGGGTTATTGTATGGCAACAGCGACAGTCTGATGATCGTCATCGACAGCGTGTCCCATGTAGCCACGATTACCGCCACGCCCAATTTCTATGGGCTGGATATTCCGGTGATTTTCACCGCAGTGGATGACAGCGGAGCGGCGGGATGGGATACCACCACCATCACGGTGCAGCCGGTGAACGATCCCCCGGTAATTACGGAACCGCTGCCGGAACTATTCTTCGCCGAGGATGACACCCTCAGCTATGCCATATCTGACTGGTATGCCTTTGTTACCGATCCGGATCAGCCGGTGGATCAGTTGAGCTACCTGGTGCTGCCGGGCAGCAATGTGACCGCTCAACAAGTGGGCAATAATTACCAATTCATCGCTGCGGCAAACTGGTTTGGTAGGGATACCCTGCAGTTGGTGGTGAGCGACAACATTGCGGCGGATACCGCGGCGTTGTATGTCAACGTTTCTTCGGTGAACGATCCGCCGATCATCAGCAACCTGCCGGATTCGGTGAGCTTTCCAGCGGATTCTTCGACGACGCTGAACATTTGGGATTACGTGGAGGATGTGGAAACTCCTGACAGCCTGTTGCAATACCAGTTTGCCGCCTCCAACGATTCGTTGCTTCGCAGTTACAATGTTGCCGCCGGAGAGTTGACCCTGTCAGCAGTCCTACAATTCCATGGTGCAGTTATGCTTACGGTAACGGTTTCTGACGACAGCAGCGCCGCAGCGGAAGATTCCCTGCTGGTGATTGTTGAGCCGGTGACAGGGATCGACCCTTTTGCCGGGAAAATTCCTGACGATTACGTGCTCTTCCAGAACTATCCTAATCCTTTCAATCCGAGCACCCGCATTCGGTTTGGATTGCCCAAAGCTTCCATGGTCACTCTGGAAGTGTTCAACATTTTAGGTCAGAGAGTAATAACGCTGATAAATGGGAAACAATTAACGGCTGGTTATCATGTAATGCAATTTGACGGCAGCCATCTCGCCAGCGGGTTGTATTTGTACCGGTTTCAGGCAGAGCGGTTTACTCAGGTTCGCAAGATGTTGTTGATGAAGTAAATATATTTTATGGTTATTTCAACGGTTGGGCAAATCCATCCATTTGCCCAACCCAAATTCGGAGAGGATCTCATTCCTGTTCCTCCTTCCCATAACACTCAACCTCAAACCCCTCAACTACTTTACTGGCAATAACACCTTTTTTTATTTTATGGGAAGTGTAGCCTTTTTCGGTAAGGTAATCGGCAATCACCACGCCGGTGGTGTAATCCACGAAGTAAATTTCTTTTACCCGGAATTGCTGATAAATCTCTCGTTTGGTTTTCAGATCATAGTCCCGGCTGGTTTTGGAGACAATCTCGATAATCATATCCGGCGCCCCGATGAACTCCAGTTCGGTGAATTGCCCGGGATTATCGGCTGCGATAAACACGATGTCCGGTTCGAAGCGGTGCTCTCCCAACACCACCGTCAGTCGTGAACCGAAGACTTTTCCGGTTTTCTTTTTATCAACTCTGTTCTTTAACTTTGTCGCTAAATCCATGAAAATTTCTTCGTGTTGAACACTTGCCGGGGAATGCATGACCACAATACCTCCGTCTAAATATTCCGCTTTTTGCTCATCCAGGGCGTAAAAATCCTCAAGTGAACCTTCCAGAAACAGCAAATATTCCTGCTGGAAGAAAATGTCGCTCAGGGCTTGTTTGTCCGGCAGTCTAAAGCGGGAAACACGTTTGACCGAACGCCGAAGTTTGCTTTTTGTTTTAACGGTTGCCATACCGGCACCTCCTCATTTCTGTAACATCTCCCCAAACTTCTCCTGAAATACCTGCACCGTCGGAGTATCATACAGGCAAATGCGCACCTCCTGGAGTGACGAGTCGGGGTGCTGTTGCAAATAATCACTGACCGTGGTGAGAATAATCTCCGCACAGCGGTCTTTGGGGAAACCGAAAATCCCGGAACTGATTGCCGGCATAGAGATACTGTGGAACCCCTGCTCATCGGCTAATTTGAGGCTGTTGAGCACCGCATTCTTCAGTTTTGTGTCCTCATCACCTTCTCCCCAGCGGGGACCAACCGCATGAATCACATACTTTGCCGGCAGTTTACCGGCGGTTGTCAGCGCCGCCTGACCGACCGGCACATGACCAATCTTGTTGCTTTCCTCCTGAATGATGTGCCCGCCCTTGCGAACAATAGCACCGGCTACTCCCCCGCCGTGCTGCAAATAGGAATTGGCAGCATTTACAATAGCATCCACCGCTTCCTCGGTGATGTCCCCCTGCACAAGTTTCAGGGTTTTACCACCGGGGAAGTTTTTAATCCCAATTTCCCGATTTGCCATGATTTTCTCCCTTGGATATTGGTTGTCTTGAATGTGATAAAACTTTTGCGGAAAGTCAACTCTCTGTTGCGTAGAATTTTGTCCTGAGCGGCGGTTTTTTTGAAGGGGGAGCAAAGACTACTGCATTTCGGCAGAGATAATCCGCCATTCTCCGCCTGATGATAAACCATCAGGCTAAAAGGTGGAAGACGACTAAAGCCGCCTTTAGACGGGTTTCATTTCTTAGCTGCGGGATTCATTCCGCAGCGGCTGGGGTGAGGGTCTTATTACGCCGAGATGCAGTACCCATGTTCCGTTTGGAGACGTGAAACGTAAGGGATTGGCTCATCCCTGCAAACTGCCACCGCCACCTGCCACTTCCCGCTCACCCCCTGGTCTTCACTTCCCCCTGCTCCTTTTCGCCTGCCGTAATACATTTTGGCATTCCATCATTCAGCCTCTTTCACCTGCCGCCGGGTTCTCCAATTCTCGTAAGAGTAATAGAGCATGGGCAGCAGGAAGAGGGTGAATATGGTGGAAGAGATGATGCCTCCGATCGAGACAATCGCCATGGGCGCCCGCATCTCTGCACCCTTGCCAATGCCCAGCGCTAACGGCAGCATCCCGAAAATCACTGCGGTGTTTGCCATAATGATGGGGCGCAGTCGTACCTGGCAGGCAGTGAGCACGGCATCCCATAAATTTTCTCCCCGCTCCCGTAAAATTCGTACGTAATCCAGAATCAAAATGGCGTTGTTGACCACAATCCCCACTAACATCACCACTGCCATCATGGAAAAGATATCCAGCGGATTGGCGGTCATCACCAGGGAAAAGATGACCCCGATGAGCGCCAGCGGCACCGTCACCATGATCAAAATCGGGTCTACGAACGACTCCAGAATGGCGGCTAAGAGCATGTAAGTAAGCACAATCGCCAGCAGCAGTGCGCGACCGATTTCTCCCTGGGATTCCTGCCGCCGTTCCTCCTGACCGGCAAAGTAATATTCATATCCCCGGGGCCAGTTCAATTTATTTAATTTTTGCTTTAGCTCTGAAACCACATTCCCGATAGCGCCATAACTGATACCAGCCGTCAAGGTTACCAGTCGCTTTTTGTTTTTGCGGTTAATCTGAGTCGGTCCGGTACCTTCACGAATATCGCACAACTCGGATAAGGGAATCTTCCCCCGGGGCGTCAACAAGGTCATTCTCCGCAAAGTGCCGAGGTCGTTCTTAGCAGCATCGGAAAAGCGTACCCGGATGTCATACTCCTTGTCACCCACTCGATATTCGGTCGCCACATTGCCGTCGATGCTGTAGCGAATGATCAGGGCAATTTGAGCTACCGATAAGCCGTACTGGGAAATCAAATTCCGCCGGGGGATAATTTGTATTTCCGGTTTGCCCGACTCCCAACTGGAAGTAATGTCCACTAATTGCGGTGAGGTTCGCAGAATTTTTTCGCTTTCCTCCGCCAATTCCGCTACCTTTTCCAGTTCGATACCGGTAATCTGAAGCTGGATAGGCGCCTCCCCGCCGCCGCCAGGAGTAATCTCCCGCAGGGTAATATCCGCTGCCGGCACTTCCAACGCCAGTTCCTTGCGGAGCGTTTCATAAAATTCCCGGGTGGTAAAATCTCGCTCCGACTTATCCCCAATGTCTACCGTAATCTCCGCCACATCCACTCCCTCATTGCTCCCGGTAAAAGCGCTGCCGGTGGTTTTTCCCAGTACCGTATAAATTTTGCGGATATCGGATCGATGCCGCTCCAGAATCTCTTCAATGCGCAGCAATGCCCGGTTCGTCTCCTTTAGGTTGGTGCCGGCTGGCATCTCCACCTGAATCCGAAAGAGACCCTGATCCGGCTCCTGGAAAAAACCGAATCCCATCAACCGGGCAACCCCCATAAAAGTAATCAAGAAAAACCCGGTGACCACCCCGATAGTTAACAGGCGATGGGTTAACACATACGCCACCCCGGAACGGTAGGCAGCCGCCATATTGTTGTAAAGCTGTTCGAATTTTTCCCCCAGGCGAGCCAGCGGGCTATCGCTCTTTTCACCCTTTTTTAACAACCGGGAAGAAAGCATGGGGGTTAAGGTAAACGCCGTTAGCAGGGAAAAAATGGTGGCAAAGGTCACCGTTAAACCGAACTGCTTAAAAAATTGCCCGATGAGACCTTTCATAAATGCAATGGGTGTAAACACCACAATGTTGGTCAGGGTAGATGCCAGCACGGCAATGGCGATTTCCTTGGTGCCGAATTTACTGGCTTCCCGGGGGGGCATATCGTTATCCAGGTGGATATGGATATTCTCCAACACCACGATGGCGTTGGTAACCAGTATTCCCACGCTGATTGCCAGCGCCATCAGGGACATAAAATTAATCGTGAAACCGGCGAAGCGGATCAGATTGAAGGTGGCGAGGATAGAAGTGGGAATGCTCACCCCGGCGATGATCACCCCGCGCATGCTGTGCAGGAACAGGTAAAGCAGAATGCCGGTCAGAAAGGCGCCCAGGAGCATGTTATAGATAAGGTCGCGGATGGATGACTCGATGAAGATCGACTTGTCTTCCATGATGCGCATCTGAATATCCTCGGGCAGTTGGGTTTTTAGAGATGCCAGCCGTTTTTTGATGGCATGAGCAACTTTGACCACATTGGCATCGGCTTTTTTGACAATGGAAAGCCCTACCGCCGTTTCGCCGTTCAGGCGCACTAATTCCCGCTGCTCCTTAAAGGTGTCGATTACCTGCGCCACATCTTTTAAGCGCAGCGGCGGGCGTCCTGCCATGGGAATTTCAATATTTTTGATTTCATCCAAATCCACATACTCCCCGGAAAGACGCACCGTGTATTCCTTGCGGCGCTCTTTGATCCTGCCGCCGGGCAGTTCCAGGTTGCCCCCGGCAATTGCCTGGATCACCTGCATAATGGAGATGCCATAGGCATCCAGCCGGGCAGGATCGATAGAGACCAAAATTTCCCGCTCCTTTCCTCCCAAAATATCCACCGATGCCACCCCATCCACCCGGCTCAATTCATCGGCAATCACGTCATCAACAATTCGATAGACCTCTTCCAGGGGGCGATTGCCGGAGACTGCCATGGTAATCACCGGCCGGGCGTTCAGGTCCAGCTTTAACACTGTAGGCTCCTCGGCATCTTCCGGCAGCTTTATTTTGATCTGGTCGATTTTATCCTTTACATCGGTGGCGGCCACATCAATGTCGGTTCCAATGTTAAACTCGATAAAAACAATCGAAACGCCCTCGATAGAAGTGGAGTTCACCGTTTTAATGCCGCTAACGGAACTGACAGCGTCTTCAATTTCTTTGGTCACGGTGGTTTCGATTTCCCTGGGACCGGCACCGGGGTAGATGGTGCGAATGGTGACGATGGGGAATTCCACCTCCGGCAGTAAATCCACCGCCAGGTCCTGCAATGAGTAAATTCCCAGCACCACCGCCGCTAAAATTAGCATGGTCATCAATACCGGACGCTCGACCGAAAGATCAACAAGTTTCATCTATTCACTCCTTTTACACAGCTTTCGTCTTACTGTCATACCTCCGCAGGAGTTACTTCGTAGCGGTTTTCCTTGTTCTCTGAGGAAATACCGCCACCCATCACAACGTGATCACTTCGTGACAACGTGGTCACTTCGTGAAAGGTGGCTCCGTTGGAGGAATCTTTTTCTGTGTCAAACTGAGATTCCTGCATACTCAGAAATGACGGGTGTTATCTCTCTCTATTACTCTCTGGTAATTATCCGTGCTTTCTGGTGCTCCTCCCGAATGTTGTTCTGCCCCTGCACCACCACCCACTCCCCGGGATGTAAACCGGAAAGCACTTCGTAATACTGGCCGTCGAATATGCCAGGAGTAATCGTTTCCTTACTGACCAGGGAATCCGTTTTACTGACCGTATACACCCAGTAACTGCCATCATCGATGCCCAAAGCATCTTTGGGAATTGCCGGAACGTTTGTTTTCTCTGCAAAGAGAATCGCTACCGTGGCATACATCCCGGAACGTAATTCCAGAGCAGGGTTATTTACGACCACCGTGACCTCGAACGTACGGCTGCGGGGATCGGCAGATAGTGAGACCTCATCCACAACACCGTTGAAAGGATGATTGATTGAAGTAGTGGTTACCCGGCATTTCTGCCCAACCCTCACTCGTCCAATTTCCGTTTCGCTTACCGGCAATTTAATCTTCACCTTGTCAAACCGTACCACTTTTGCCACCGGTCTACCGGTGTTTACCTTATCCCCGGGCTCCACATAGGTTTCGGTCACAATCCCATCAATCGGGGAGCGAATGAACACCGCCGAGGTAATCGCTTCCAGATTGGATTTACTGATTTCGTATTTCAGTTTGGCTTTATCATACGCTTGTTTGGTGACCGCGCCGGCTTTATAAAGATTCTTGATGCGCTCGAAATCGGTTTTCGCATCCCGATATGCCATTACCGTCTGGTCATACTTAAGATTCATATTGCTCACACTCTTGCGGTCCAATACCGCAATGGTATCATCACGCGATACCCGGTCGCCCACCTTGACCCGCATTTCCAATACCTTTTGCGTCAGATCCGACAACACCAGGGTCTCCGAATATCCTTCCACGGTGCCGGTAAATTGCTCCTGGTTCACAATATTTCGGAGGGATACTTCAGCAATTTCCACCGGCACCCCATATTCCTGCTGAAGCTGCTCATTGGTTTTGAAAATCTCAGGATGCTGCCGCTGGTACACCCGGTATGCCAGCACCATCCCGATGAATAGCACTAATCCCCAGAGGGTAAGCAAACCGATTTTACGTTTTTTCATTGTTATTCCTTTAAGTTGGTTTCATTCACAATCTTGTTATCACGCGCCTGTCATTCCTCCGCAGGAGCATTCTTTTTTCTATATCAGACTGAGATTCCTGCTCCGGCGGGGTCACGTTGTGGCATTCGGAGCAACGCCCCCGGTCGGGGCAGGAATGACCGCGTCTTCCTCCATGTCATTCCGGTTTTCCAGTTCTTTGGGAAATACCGCCACCCATCACCACGTGGTCACTTCGTGAAAAGTGGCTCCGTTGGAGGAAACCCATTCCCCTTTCCCCGGAGAGATTCCTGCTCCACGGGTATCCCATTTCGGTACATTTCTCAACACACCCGTTATTGAATAATCCCCAGCGCTTTCTCATAATCCGCTTTGGCAATCAAGTAATCGTAAATGGCAGAGAGCTGAGCCAGTTTGGTTTGTTCCAGCACCGTTTCGGCATTGGTCAGTTCCACCTGGGTGGAGAGTCCGTTTTGAAAGCGCACTTTGGCAATCTGCAATGCCTTCTCTGCCTGCTGCACCGATTGCTGCTGCGCCTCCACCCGCTTCCGGGCTTCTTCCAGTTTTAACCGACTGTTTTCCACTTCCAGCCGGATTTGCTTCGTTAACAAGTCAATCCGGCGATTAATTTGATTGATTTTAATTTGCGCCTGTTGCACCCGGGCAGCCGTTTGAAAACCATTAAAAATCGGAATAGAAACACTAACCCCGGCATTGATAATGGTCACCCGTTCCCGGTCGGTAAAATCAAAATCTTCACTGCTCCCCTGGTTCTGGATGTTACCAATGGCAAAAATAGAAGGAAAGTAATTGGACTTTTCTATTTTCTTGAGTTTTACCAAAATATCCTTTTGAATTTTCAGATTGGATAACTCCTTGCGGTGCGTGAGGGCGAATTCACTTTCGTCTTCCACCAACTCTGCCGGTTTAAATGTTAAACTTCCGACCACGGCAACGGACTGCTTCAGGGGGATATTCAGCAGGAATTTCAGGGCATTGGTCACCGTCTTCACATTACTCCGGGCTTTTATTAATTCCGGTTCCAGGTTTGCCACCCGCACCCGGGCAGTCAGGGAATCGAATTCGGAAGCAAGCCCCTGTCGTTTAAGTTTGAGGATGTTTTCATAATTCAGCCGGGCGCTTTCCAATGTCTCCCGGGTTACCCGGGCAACTTCTTTCATTAACAATACCGAATAGAAAGTTTTGGTGACTTCCAGGGTGGTATTTTCCCGGGAAAGGCGGAGGTTCTCTTTGGCACCCTCCAGGGCTAATTTGGCAATATCCCGGGCGGTGAACAATTTGCCACCCAGCCACAACGCCTGTCGCACTGTTATCCCAATGGCATATTGGTTATTTCTGCCAATTTTAATCGGCTGGGGAGCAATATCCGAAAAAAATACCGGGCTTTTGATATTCCGGGTATAATTAAGCGCCCCTTCTACCTGGGGGTAAAGAGAGGAATAGGCTTCCCGTACCTGCTGCTTTGCCATCTCTTCCTGGTCTTTCGCCAGATGGATTTGCTGATTTTGTTTGAGAGCAATTTCAATGGCTTTATCGAGAGTCAGACGAAGCGCCTCCTGGGAAAACCCGGGAGTAACGACGGTAACAAGAATGGTTAGCACCAACAATAGTCTTCTCATAAGCACCTGCGAATTTATGGCTATGATTTTTTTAAACCATCTATCATCAAACCGAGGATCGTTTCCATCTCAGATTGTAATTTTTCATAATCGATATCGTTTGCGGAATATACCTGGGTACCCTGGAATTCTTTTAACACCACCGCTTCCAGCACCGTGAGGATTGCCGTTGCGGTGTTGGATACTTCACATGGTCCAAAAGTACCCTCTTGGATTCCCTCCTCAAGGATTTTCGATAAGTAATCCACCTGGGTTTTCTGGAAACTATGAAAAAGCCGGTCAATAATCGGTTTGACTTCCAGAATAACCTGGATGGATAGATCGTGTAGATTGATGGTCTGTTGAAGATATTCAATTCGGGTTCGGGCAAACACCCGTAGTTTTTCTTCCGGGGACGAACAAGAAACCATTCTTTCATTCAGCAGTTTGAGCAGTTGACTACTTTCGTATTCGATTACATCCCGGAAGATCGATTCCTTGTTTTCGTAATAATAGTAAAGGGAGGCTTTTTTCATGCCCACACCGGCGGCAATGTCATCCAGGGTGGTCTTGGCAAACCCATAACGGGCAAAACAACGCTGCGCAGCACACAGGATTTGCTGTCGTTTGTCAGGTATCTCCGCTTTGGGTGTTTGCTTCGTCATACTTGTTCCCTATATGTTAAAACTATCAACCTAATTAACAAATTGTTTGAAAATAAGGCAATAAAAATTTAAATTGGTTTTCTAAAAGGGTGGGAGGATACGATGAGAGAGAGGTTCGAAGACCATCAAATAGGAATCAACCTTATTCTTTCATCACCCAAGAGAACATTTTTTCAAACATCTTGTTTCTAATTATATCTCTTTTGCTCCGGGATGAACAAGTCAGGTTAAGTAGGATGTGCACATGAAAAAGAAAAATATTTTTATCCAATTGGGTGAAAAAGGAATAAATTTTTTCATCTCAGTACATGAGCTAATGGTTCTCTTTCTTCAGACGATCGCTTCCATACCCCGGTTATGGTTTTATCGAAGGCAATTGATCGAACAGATATACAACTTTTCCATCAGCACCCTGCCCATCGCCATCGTCATCTCCATTTTTGTCGGATTTGGTTCCACCGTTCAGGGGGTTTATCAATCCTCGGGGATCATTCCCCGTTCCTTTACCATCAATGTGATTTTCAAAAGCACGGTGATCGAGCTCTCGCCGATCATTCTCTCATTGGTATTGGCGGGCAAAATCGGTGCCTCGGTAGCAGCAGAAATTGGCAGCATGAAAATCACTGAGCAAATCGATGCCTTAGAGACCATCCCGCTGGATCCGGTGGGATTTTTGGTGATGCCCCGGGTGGTTGCCGCTTTGATTATGATGCCGGTCATCACTTTATTTGCAAATTTTTTAGCCATGTTCAGTTCTTTTTTTATGTCCACCTTCATCACCCAATGGATTTCTCCCCACGACTTCATTAACGGCATGAAGATGGATTTTAAGGTGTTTGAAATTTTACTGGGTAGTGTCATCAAACCGGCTTCCTTTGGGGTTTTTATTGCATTGATTGGCAGTTACTTCGGGTTAAAAACTTCCGGCGGCGCCCGCGGTGTTGGTAAATCATCCACCAGTGCGGTCGTTTTATCCGCCATTATGATTGTGATTCTGGATTATTATCTGGGAGAGTTGCTGCTATGATTAGAATTAAACACCTCAAAAAAGGGTTCGATCACCAACAAATTTTAAAGGGGATTGACCTGGACATTCGGGATAACGAGTCCGTGGTAATTTTGGGACCCAGCGGCCAGGGGAAAACGGTTTTTATCAAAACCCTGATTCGATTATTAGAACCGGACTCCGGGGAAATCATCTATGACAACATCAATATCCTGGATTTAAACAAGATGGAACTGGTGAAATTCCGGCAATCGGTGGCGTTTGTCTTTCAGAACAGCGCCTTGTTCGATTTTCTGGATGTTCGGGAAAACTTAAGTTTATATTTACGGATGCACAAAGGGTTGACGGACCGGGAAATTGATCCCATTGTTCAAAAAGCGCTTAGGTTTGTGGGGTTGGGGAAAAGTGTGCTGGATAAATTCCCGGAAGAACTCAGCGGGGGGATGCGCAAAAGAGTTGCTATTGCCCGGGCATTGATCAAACAGCCTCGCTATGTGTTTTATGATGAACCCACTACCGGGCTGGATAAAACCAATGCCGAGAAGGTCAGTGAACTTATTCTGATGCTGAAAAATGAAATCTCCGCCACCTCGGTTATTGTGACTCATGATATTGAGTTGATGTATGCGGTTTCCGATCGGGTGGCGTTGCTAAAAGACGGCAAAATTCGTTTTGTTGGCAAAAAAGAAGAGATTACCCCGGAAATACTGGATCAATTATATAACGGAGGTCTGCTACATGAATTATAAACGGATGAGTTTCATTTCCGGAATTGTTATTTTTTTCGGAATTGTCATATTCATGATCACCATTCTTACCTTATCCAGTAAACGTATTTTCTTCACCC
>CAYYGL010000017.1:0-40232 GCA_964471235.1 uncultured Calditrichaceae bacterium | reverse complement strand
AGGGAGAGGTCTGCAAAACCTCGATTCGGCGGTTCGAATCCGCCCGGCGCCTCTAAACACTTTCCAGCCTTTCAATTATCCCTTTAGTGGCAATGATTTCCGCTTGCATTTATGGGTGCGGACGTGTATCTTGTTCCGCTATTCACGGGTTCCATAACCTGAACTTTCATGATAAAAAACGGAATTTTACATGAATCGTAAAGGTATTCTGATTGGCATTGCCGGTGCCAGCGGCTCCGGAAAAACCCTCGTTGCTCAAACCATCTATGACGCCTTAGGCTCAGACAATGTGGTGATTATGCAGGAAGATTCCTATTACAAGGATTTATCTCACCTGCCCATCGAAGAACGTGCGAAAATCAATTTTGACCATCCCGATGCCTTCGACCATGATCTGCTGGCAGAGCACCTGAAGAAGTTGTTGCGGGGGGAGGTCATCGAGCACCCCATCTATGATTACACCATCCATTCCCGAAAAAAAGAGACCCGGCGGGTAGGACCGCATCAAATCATCATCGCCGAGGGCATCCTGATCCTGGCTATGCCCGAGTTGCGCGAGTTGATGGATATTAAAATTTTCATTGACACGCCCCCGGATATCTGTCTAATCCGCCGCTTAAAACGAGACATTCACGAACGGGGCAGAAGCGTTGATTCGGTGCTCAAACAATACCAGGAAACCGTGCGCCCCATGTATCTTCGCTTCGTGGAACCCTCCAAACGCTATGCCGACATTATTGTGCCTCATGGCGGTAAAAATGTTATCGCTATTGATATTCTGATTTCAAAAATTGAAAAATTGCTAAAAGAAATAAACCGGGAGAGTTCGGGTAAGTAAACATCTTCACCTGGTCATTCGAAACGAAGTGGTTGTGAACACGATGCACAGAAATTGTTTTTTTACACTGGTTATAACCCATCCGGTAAACATGTCCGGTTCAAAGCGTTGCAAAAAATCATATTTTACAGGCATGAACTCCAAGCAGGTTAGCTTTTCATGTCTCAGTCAAATCATAACGGATAACACAAATTTGAGGGAGAAGGGCGTATGGTTCCGATTATTCAGCGGAATGTGGGCTGGATTGAAGTGATAAGCGGTTGCATGTTTAGCGGTAAAACGGAAGAATTGATTCGCCGGTTACGGCGGGCGGTCATTGCCCGGCAAAAAGTAGCGATATTTAAACCAAAGATTGATACCCGTTACAGTGACGACCACATCGTTTCTCATTCGGAAGCAAAAATCCCTTCCCGGGTAGTGGAACATCCCCGGGAAATTCTGGAAGCCTCCCTGGAAAGCCAGGTGGTCGGTATTGACGAGGGGCAGTTTTTTGATCAGGAATTGGTAGAGGTTTGCATTAAGCTGGCAAACATGGGCAAACGGGTCATCGTTGCCGGGTTGGACATGGATTACCGGGGAGTGCCCTTTGAACCCATTCCCCAGCTTTTAGCTGTGGCGGAATACATCACCAAGACCCATGCCATCTGCGTGATTTGCGGGAACCCGGCAACGTTTACCCAACGCACCATTGATGACCCCAGTCGGGTGATCGTGGGTGCCGGTAAAATTTACGAAGCGCGCTGCCGGAATTGTTTTGACCCCCCGACCGATCATCACAAGGAAACAGAGGCGACCAATCATGCCCCCAATAACGCAACCCAAACCACTAAAAAAACCTGAGTTTCCCGGGCGATCCGTCGCCGGAGCATCGTTCCTTTCGACCACATATTGCCTGGGGAGAAGCCAACCTTCTCCCCACAAGACGTCTTTTGATTAACTGAAATTTCTGGAGGTGGCAATGGAAGTTCTCATCGCGGTTGTTCGTGGTATCCTTGGATTAGCAGTCATTTTAGGAATCGCCTATGCCCTGTCCGGTTCTCGCAAACAGACCAACTGGCGATTGGTCGGGATGGGTATTTTGATTCAAATCGTTCTGGCAATTTTTATTCTCAAGGGAGATTTAATGGGCAAGTATTTTGCCCCCCTGGGCTGGCCCAAATTGTTTTTTTCCTGGGTCAGTTCCTTTTTTGTGTTAATTCTCGATTTCACCACCGCCGGGGCAAAATTTATTTTTGGCGACCTGGCAATTTCCCCGGGGCAGGAAGGCAGTATGGGCGCTTTCTTCGGTTTTCAGGTTCTGCCCACCATCATCTTTTTTAGTTCATTGATGTCTTTGCTATACTACCTGGGCGTGATGCAAAAAATTGTGCAGGGGATGGCATGGTTGATGGCACGTCTGATGGGTACCAGCGGTGCCGAATCGTTGTCTGTTACAGCCAATATTTTCGTCGGGCAAACCGAAGCGCCTTTGATGATTCGCCCGTATCTGAAAGGGATGACCCATTCGGAGTTATTAGCGGTGATGACCGGGGGCATGGCAACCATTGCCGGCGGGGTAATGGCAGCTTATATTCAGATGTTAGGAGATTCTTTTGCCCAGGCGCGGGGGATAGCGTTGGGAGCAGCCCGGCTGGAATTTGCCGAATTATTATTGGGCGCCAGTGTGATGGCAGCCCCGGCAGCATTGGTGCTGGCAAAATTGATGATCCCGGAAACCGGCGAACCGGAAACCAAAGGAGAAGTCAAAGTTAAAGTGGAGAAGACCGGGCAGAATGTGATTGACGCCGCCGCCCGGGGCGCTGCCGACGGATTAAAGTTAGCCCTCAATGTTGCCGGGATGTTAATCGCTTTCATTGCCCTGATTGCCATGTTTAACTACTTCCTGGGCTGGGCAGGCGGTTTTTTCGGCTGGCATTTAACCCTGGAAAAAATATTGGGCTGGGTGTTATCTCCCATGGCATGGGTGATCGGCGTGCCCTGGCACGACGCCACCCAGTTCGGCTCGTTACTGGGCACTAAAATTGTGGTCAATGAATTTGTGGCGTACCTGAGCCTGGCAGGCTCCATCAAAAGTGCCCTGTTAACCCCAAAAGGTATCATCATGGCGACCTATGCGCTGTGCGGATTTGCCAATTTCAGCTCCATTGCCATCCAGATCGGCGGCATTGGACCTCTGGTGCCGGACCGCATTTCCGAAATCGCCGGACTGGGCTTACGTGCCGTGATGGCTGGCACCCTCGCCAATATGATGACCGCCACCATCGCCGGGGTGCTCTTTTCCATCTGACACTTTTTTCATGAATCCTGGAGTCCCGCTTATGAAATTAAAAGAATGGCATAAAATCACCATCATTGTTATCCTTACTCTGGTCGTGGGTGGTATCTTCTACAGCATCCTGTTCCGATCCATCACGGAAGAGACCATCGCCGTCAGTAAAAATTCAATCCTGGATATCGTTATTGCCGGGGAGGTGCCGGAACGAGTAGTTCCCAACCCAATCCAGGAGGTGTTTGGCACTCCCCCCTCGATTTCCGTGCAGGACCTTCTGTTTACCATCCACAAAGCAGCCCGGGATAAGCGGATTACTACCATTCTCCTCCGCCCGGTTTCCCTGTTGACAGGCTGGGGAAAATTGGATGAAATCCGCAATGCCCTGCTGGCGTTTAAAAAAAGCGGTAAACACATTTATGCCTATACCGAACTCGCCAGCGATAAGGAATACTACCTCGCCAGTGTGGCAGATACCATCGTCAGTATTTCATCCGGAATTTTTCTGATCAACGGATTTTACAGCGAACCGGTTTTTCTGAAAAACACCCTCCGTAAGATCGGGATTGAGGCGGATTTTGTGGCTTATGGAAAATATAAAAATGCGCCGGATATGTTTACCCGCGAGCACATGTCTGACGCCCAGCGGGAGGTGTTGAACGCCTTATTAGACGGCTATTACCGCCGCTATGTGGATACCCTGGCGGTCACCCGGAAAATTAAGCGGGCAACGGTACAGCAACTGATTGACCGGGGCTTGTTCACCGGGGAAGAGGCACTCAACGCGCACTTAATCGACTCCCTGATGTATTTAAACGAATTGAAAGACCATTTAAAGAAAGCGGGGGGCAGGAAGCGGCGGTTCATTCCCTACAGCCGCTATCGAAAAGTTCAGCCCGCCAGCCTGGGCTTAACGGCGAAAAAGTCTTTTGCCCTGATTTACGGGGTCGGCACTATCGTCAGCGGGAGCGAAAGTCAATTCAACGAGGGAAATTTAATCACTTCGGAAGGGATGGCTAACAGCATCCGTAAAGCCGCGGAAAACAAGGATATTAAAGCCATTATTTTGAGGATAGACAGTCCCGGGGGGTCCGGAATCGCATCAGATGTTATCTGGCGGGAGGTAGTTGCCGCCCGGAAAAAGAAACCGGTCATTGTCTCGGTTTCCGATATGGCGGCTTCCGGGGGGTATTATATCAGCATGGCTGCCGACAGCATTGTGGCGCACCCGGCAAGTCTTGTGGGCAGCATTGGGGTGTTTGCCGGTAAATTTTCCTTTGGCGGTCTTTATCAAAAAATCGGGATGAATACCGAACAGCTCAGTCGGGGCAAAAATGCCGATTTTTTCTCCACCTCGCGGAAATTCTCCCCGGAGCAGCGAAAATTGCTTCACGAGCATATCATGATGTTCTACAACGACTTCATTACCAAAGTGGCGGAAGGCCGGCATAAAACGCCTGAGCAGGTGGATGAGATAGCCCGGGGCAGGGTATGGAGCGGAGAACAAGGATTAAAAATCGGGTTGGTTGACAAACTGGGGGATTTTAATACCGCGGTGAAAATGGCAAAAAGGATGGCGAATATCCCCGAAGATGAGTTGGTCCGACTTGTAGTTTATCCTCGGCTTCGCTCTTTTTGGGAACGAATTCTCACCGGAAAAATTGCCACCTGGCAAACAAAGTGGCAGGCGGAATTGCAACAGCTTCCACCGCTTTTACGGAACATTGTCACCGCCATCCCATATTTTAAAACCGGGGAACCGCTCTTTTTGCTGCCGTTTGACCCGGCGGTGAACTGACTCCAATGGCTTAAAAAAAATGTAACTATTCAGCTTTGCCTGCAAATTTTATGCTTTATATTTCATTTGTTCTTATGCTTCGTTAAGTGGTTGTTTTTTTCACCTCACCCAACCCCTCCCGCCCCAAAAAACGGGGTTGGGGTGGGGATGGGTGAGGTTCATTTCAGATTACTACTGCAATACGCGGAAAAATACCGGAACCCGGAATGACACAAACGGGCATAAAGCTGAATAGTGACAAAAAAATTTTACAAAGGAAGCGGCAAAACGTGGCATCGGAAACACTTACCCAAAAATTATTCGCAAAGGGAAAAGTCTATACCATCTCCAACGGGTTGAGTTTATTGCGGCTCCTGGGCAGTTTCTACCTGTATTACCTGACCATTCACCACCAATCCTGGACTGCCCTATGGGCAGCAGTGCTGTTGATCCTAACCGACTTTTTAGATGGCTATTTTGCCCGCCGACTCAACCAGGTCAGTGAGTTGGGAAAAGTTCTGGACCCGCTTGCAGATAAAGTTGGGACCGGGCTGGGCGTATTTGCGCTCTATCAGGAATACGGTTTGCCTTTCTGGGTCATGGCGTTAATTATCGGTCGGGATATAGCCATTGTTCTGGGTTCCCTGATGCTGATGAGCCGGCTTCCGTATGTTGTTCCTTCTGCCATGCCGGGCAAAATTGCGGTCACCATCCTGGCATTTCTGTTCCTTGTCTATCTATTGGAAATTTACCCCCTCCAATATCCCCTGTTGCTTCTCTCCGTTCTGGCGATTGGGATCTCATCATTATTCTATGCGTATCGGTTTTTAAACACATTAAAACAAAAATCCACGGAAAGGTAACTCCCATGTCCGCTCGTCCGATTTCCATTGAGGAACAACTTCAGGAAAGTCTGGCTTACATTCGTCAATCCATTTCCCGAACTGCCCGGGTAGGGCTTATCCTGGGCTCCGGTTTAGGAGATTTTGCCGATACCCTTTCCAACCGCGAACGTATTTCCACAGCGAAAATCCCCCATTATCCCCAATCCACCGTTGCCGGTCATGCCGGCTACCTGGTGTTTGGAGATGTAGGCGATGTGCCGGTGTTAGCCGTTCAGGGTCGCACCCACTTTTACGAGGGGCATCCGATTGAAAAAGTGGCATACGTGGTCCGACTGATGTCGTTACTGGGGATATCCAAATTGCTGGTCACCAATGCCGCCGGGGGCATCAACCCACGTTTCCGCCCCGGGGATTTGATGATCATCGTGGATCATATTAACTTCCTGTTTCGCAATCCGTTAACCGGTCCCGTGGTGCCCCCGGAAAGCCGCTTCCCGGATATGCACGACGATTACCACCCACCTTACATTGATTTGATTGAAGACACCGCCTGGGAATTGGGCATCCCCATTCGCAAGGGGGTGTTGTTCGTCTCCAGCGGTCCCACGTATGAAACGGCGGCGGAAGTTCGGATGATTCGTCGGATAGGTGGAGATGCTGCCAGCATGTCCACCGTGCCGGAAGTATTGGTTGCCCGGGCACGGGGGATTAAAGTGGCGGGGATCTCCTGCATTACCAACCTGGCAACCGGCATGAGCAATAAACCCCTTTCCCATGAAGAAGTCACCGAAATTGCCAACCAGGTGAAATCCAAATTCCAGAAACTGGTGGGAGAAGTGATTGTGAGAATGGATAACGTAACCGAATAATAACAGGGATAACTTGATGGCAAAGAAAAAGAAAAAACAGGTGCAAAAACGCAAACAGGCAAAAGCATTGAAACAACGCGTACGAAAAAAAGCACTTCGCAAAAAAATGCCCCGCAAGACTGAGCGTTATCCGGGGTTGCCCCCGAATCTCCCTCCCGGCACTATAGGCTTTGCCAAACAAATGATGACATTTGCTCATCCGTTGATCACAAATGTAGAAAGCGAAAGTGAACTTCAGCTACTTTTACCCCTGACTCAAGCGCTCTGGAATGCGTTTATTATTCGTGAACCGGAAAAACGAGGAAAATTACTTCGGGAAGCAGAAGCCCTGTATACGGCCATCCCCACGTTAACCATGGAATTCAATGAGTTCGTAGATTATATGCTGAAACGCCACATCTATTATTTTCCCGAGAAGCATACCGAAGAAGAAAAAAATCGATTCAGCGAGGCGGAATTAAGAGCAGCGGTGGAAGCCGAAATCACCTCCTCCTTAACCAAAGTCGATTACGAACTCCCGGATTTTGATCCCGACCAGATTTCCGCTTTGATTACCGAGGAAGAAGCCGCACAACAGCAAACATGGCACGCCGCACTAAAAGACAAGTTCGATCGAATTGACTACCTTTCGCCTGACAACCCGGAGTTGGAACTGTTAAATCAATACCAGGCTTGGCTGGTTGATCTCTACGCACGCTCCCTGAAGCAGCAGGGTGTTACGGAAAAGGCAGTGGAAGCACTCAGCGCTAATGTAAACACTTTTTTGGCTTACTTCCTGCGCGAATATCAAGCACACAATTTGTGGACCTGCACCGCAGATGATATGGAAGAATTCATCTTGGATTTTTTTATCCGAAAGGTAACCGCCACACCGGAGCAGGAGGATTTACTGATCCGTTCTTTCCAGGGATTTTTTACCTTTGTGGAAAAAATGGGCTATATCGAAGATGCGTCGGAGTTTTTAAAGCGGATTGATGAGTGTGCTGAGGAATACCGGGAGTTATTAGAGGAGTACCGCAGCCGGTAAAAAAAGAACCATTCCACAGTCACGGTTCTTCTCAGACGGAAGGTTCTGCTTTTCTTAGGAGGGTGAAAACCGTAATCTCCGAACGAGTGCCCAGACGAATTGGAGGACCCCAGTAACCGGTGCCCTGGCTCACATACACGTATCCTTCTCCCTTTTCCACCGGATGGTTATGCAATCCGGCAAGATAAGGCTGCTCCAGGGGAACCAGAAAATTCCAGGGAAAGAACTGCCCGCCATGGGTGTGCCCGGAGATCATCAGGTCAAACCCGATTTTCGCCGCTTCAAAAACGCTGCGCGGTTGATGAGCTAATAAAATATTCACATTAGCCGGCGGGGCTCCGGCATACGCCGCCCGGGGATCCGATTTGTGCGACGGCAGGAACTGACCGCCGGTGTAATCGGTAATCCCGGCTAACAAAATTCGCCCGTTGCCTTCCCGGATAATGCGGTGTTCATTTATCAATATCCATAGCCCCAGGCGTTGGATTTCTTCTACCCAGGCTTCGGCTCCGGAATAATACTCATGATTGCCGGTAACAAAATAGCACCCATGGGGCGCCGCCAAATCAATAAGCGGCAGCACTTCCGGGCGCAGCCGGGGTACCGAACCGTCTGCTAAATCCCCGGTGAACACAATTAAATCCGGAGCAAGATCATTCACCATCTCCACAACCGTTTCTACCCAATCTTTTTTTACTGTCAAACCCACATGGATATCGGTAATCTGCACGATCCGAAATCCGTGTAAATCCGTCGGTAGCTCCGGAATGGCAATCGGGATTCCCACTACAGCCGGTCGCCTTCGGGCTTGATAAACCCCGTAAGCCGTGAGAGTGGCGGCAACACCCAGTACGCCCAGATTCATCATGTTGGTCAAAAAGCGGCGTCGTGCCGGGTCGGTAGCAACAATATGGTGCGCTCCCGAATTCAACAACCCACCAATATAAAGAACGCTATTCCGGAACGCGGTAACCACCAACCATCCCAAATCCCGAATTAACAGAACCGTAAACAACAGGAACAGGAATCCCATCCCCAGGTAGGCAATCCAGGCGAGAGCATCATTCCAGGAAGAAGATTGGGTGCTGCTTCTGAAAAAGAGGGAGATAAACGGAAGGATGAGAAAAATGATCAGGATTGCCCAGGCAAACCAATTCCAGGGCGGATGCAGTTGAGCGGGGATGATGAACCGCCACCCGATGTATCCGTAAATGAGGGATAGAATACTGATAACAATGATGAAAAATAGCGGCATACCTATAATTTCTTTATCCGGGGTTGCCCCTCAATCAATAGAATGGTTTGATCGGTTTTAAGGTTATCAAAAGTTTGGGAGATACCGCTCAGCCAGGTAATTTCCAATCGATCGATTTTGGAGGCGTTCCCCACACCGAAGTAGAGCTCTTTGGCGTTTGTGGAGAAATACCCGACACCGGAGACCAACTCCCGTACCTGTGTCTTTCCGTTGGTGGTCAGTTTTACCCGGGCGCCATAGCCATCGCGATTGCTTTTGGTGCCCTGGAGCCGTACCTTCAGCCAGTGATTCCCATTGTTACACAGGTTCTTTAACAAAACCCCGGTTCGATCTTCCCTGGCATCATAGCTCTTTTCACCATTGTTCACCACGTAAACATCCACTTTTCCATCGTTGTCATAATCCGCAAAAATGGCGCTGCGGTAAATCCGTTTGCCGGCAGCCGTCACATGAGTCTGTTCTGAAAAATCACGAAAAACCCCGGAGCCATCATTCTCAAAAAATAATAATTCATCCCGATTGTCCCCGCTAACGGCATTTAAGTGACCGTTGGCAACAAACAAGTCCAGGTCGCCATCACAGTCAAAATCAAACAATCCGGTCCCCCACCCTACTTTATCCCAGGTGCGCTTTAATACAATCGGTGAATTAAAATCGCTGTTGAAAATCACATTCCGCAGCTTGCCGTCATTGGAACTCTGGTTATCGACCATTTTTAAGAGGATATCGGCTTCACCGGTATAATTGGAGATGTAGAGGTCCATTTTCCCATCGCCGTTATAATCGCCGTAAGCAACGCCCATGGAGCCGTCGGTACTGCTGGTACCGCTGGGACCGGAGAATTCTTTAAAACTGCCATCTCCCCGGTTCAGGTAAAGAGAATTAGGGTCGGTATCATTGGTGACAAAGATATCCACCCAGCCGTCTTCGTTAAAATCGGCAAACAGGGCTTGCATGGATTTTCGATAGGCATCCCCTACCCGGGCGCTGGCAGTCACGTCGGTAAACGTACCGTCTCCATTATTATGAAAAAGCGTATTGGGAAATCCTTCAAAATCCATGGGAAATCGCAAATCGGTATCCCGCGGGCGCTTCGACAAATCCACATACCCGCAGACATAAAGATCGAGGTAGCCGTCTTTGTCATAATCCCCCCAGCTTGCCCCGCCATACCACCATTTTTTCACCTGATTCCCAAACGCTTTTGAGGTCACCTTAGTGAAGGTGCCATTGCCGTTATTTTTATAGAGTTCAAAACCGCCGTAATTGGTGATAAACAGGTCGGTAAAGCCATCATTGTTGTAATCTGCCGCGGCAACCGCCATCCCTTCGCCGGTATCCAGCACTCCGCAGCTTGCCGGCTGGGATGTAAACGTGCCATCCCCGTTGTTTTTATAGAGGGCATTGGTAACGTTCTCGCCCCCGGCGCCATTGACCAGGTATAAATCCCAATCGCCGTCGTTATCATAATCCAGCCAGGCGGCGCCCGATCCGTTCATGCGAATCAGGTGGCGGTTGGCAAACTCTTCCGGATTATCAAAAAGCGCCAGTTCGATTCCTTCATTGGTGGAAATCCCCTGCACCTGGGGACCAATTTCACACCAGCGGTGACGTTCCCCGAAATGCTGAAAATCAATTCCGGCGGAATCCAGCCGATTCTCGAATACCAATGTTGGGGTACCGTGAGATTCTGCCCGGTTCTCCTGTTGAGAGCAACCGGTATAGATGAATCCTATGACAAGAACCAATGAAAAAAAACGGAAAGCGGTTATGGGAGCATGTGCGAATGCACTTTTAAAGACATCATTCATCTGTAACACCCTGGTTGCAAATTCTATTAAAGATAACCCAAAAAGTGGAAAGACTCAACCGGTAATTGCTCAGAGGATAAAATTCTTGCAAGGTGCGGGTTAGTGGAATCTACCCATCCGGTGCAAAAAGTACTGCACGGAGAGGTCGGTCAGGTTCCATAGCTGGATATCGGTGGAGGTTGGATAGCGCGCCGGTTTCAGAACGCCATCCTCAATCCGGTAAGTCCACAACTCACTGTGTTTTAAACCGGACGCTTCCACGGCGGATACGGTTTTCCATAACATGGCATTCAATTTTTCCAGGTAGGTTGCCGGAATCCCCGGTACCGGTTTGCCACCGTCACTGCTTGCTGCCAGAATTTGCCGGATTAATCCCAACACGAACAAATTTACTTCACGCCCCCAGATGACCCGGGGAGAGTGATAAAAATCCTTGCGGAATCCCTCCCACACCTCCGGGGAGGCATAGGCATCATTTACCACCACGGGTCCCACGCCTTCAATAAACAGCCCCACCGGGTAGGGAGTGACAACGATTTTCAAGCGTTGAATCACATCAGAGGCGTTCATCACCTTGTGGACAATCTTAGCGGTAAAATCTTCCAGAAACAGCCTGGTAGCCACATCGGTATTGGGCAGGGGGAGAGGGCTGCCGTTCTCGTCCAGGGAGAGAGCAAGGAAAGAAATGTCATGGTCGGCGGCATGGGTTTGGGATAGAATGGTTTGCCAGTAATCCCTTTCTTCTCCGGGCAGCCAGGCCAATTTGGCAGCAATCCGTTTCTGCACCTCCCGGGCATTTAGATGAACCGCAAAATGCTGTTCCGCCCTGCTCCAGGTTGCCAGCGCCTGCTCCAACTTTTCCGGCTGTTGCATGTATTCTGATAATTTTGTTTGAGAAAACCCTTTCATGGACTGTTGAGCATCTTTCAGGTTGATTCCCGCTTCATCCAATACGGAAAGAATTTTTTGCAAGGATTTTAATGCCTGCGGTACCCAGATAACGTTAATATCCATCGCAAAGCGCCCGCCGGCATACCCGACGCCGCTGTCCCGCCAACTGCCGGAATGCCAGCGGTGTTCCCCTAATTTACGGAAACTCACTAAATTCCCGGGCACCGGATTGGTAGCATAAGGAGCGGAGATTTTTGCCACATATATTAAATTTCGCAGGAGGTACGTCAGCCGGGGGGGCGTATTATCCCCGGCGAGGGGTTCCAGCAGGAATTTTCGCTTTTGCGCTATGGAGATATCCGCCCTGCCCAGGTAATGAGCCGCCAGAACCGGGAGCTGAAAATCATCATCCATCATCATGTAGTTTTCGGTTATCCGCTGGAGGTCTCTTAGGATGGCTTGGGCAGAGGTCAGGAGGTTGCTCCGTTCCGCTTCACCACCATCGTTTTCGGCTTGCAGATATTGCTTCATCAGCCGGTTATACCTGGCAGCGTTTTCTTTAATTGCCTGACCACCCAATCCTTCCTCGTGACTGACTTCCCCGGAGGGCGTCAATTTTTTCAACACTGAGGAAATCACGTGCTCCAGAATGGCAGGTTTCACCACCGGTTCCAACATCAGGGCAGACATCATCATATCCCTGCCAAAGTAAGTAGCATAATTGGGCAGCCCGGCAAACAACTTTTCCCGGGTGCACATCAGTTCCATGCTTTTTACCTGCCGTTCCAGGCGGCGAAACCGGATAAGGGTGCCCGGATCATCTTTTGCCTGCTCCGATTTCACCGCTTCGTAAAAGCGAAAAAAATCGTTGTTAAAAATCTCCTGCCGGGTTAGCGGATGGAGCGGCGGGGAGTCTGTTGCCACCGTAACGGAAGCCGTTACCGGTGAGCCGTGTGTCGAGCGTATGGTCAGGCGATACTCTCGTACGGTTAAATCCGCCCGGGCGGGATTCACACGGATTTCCAATAGCAGGTGATTTTTTCCGTCAAAAGTGGTCTGGGAAATCCGGGCAACCTGACTGGTGTCATCTTCCCGGAAAGTCATCACCGGGGTAAGGCGGGACCGGAGTTCGTCAATGCTACCGGCATTCAACAATTTTAAATGGCGGGCACGAATATCCTCCGGCATTTTTTCCAGCAGCCCAATGAGTTCGGTCAATTCATTCTCGATGAAGGGCTCGGAATTGTAAGGTTGTAGATGTCTTTTGAAGTACTGAAAATCCCGCTCTTTCCGCATGCTCCCCAGCAGAAAATGGCCGATTTCCAGGATGTTCGATGGTGCGGTCAGGGTGTATTCCACAAAGCGGGTCTGCCCGGATTCCCAGACCTTAGCGCCCGATGATTGCCAGGTCAGGGCGGCCGGATTGCCCTCATCATCCCGCGCCGTAAAGGAGATGCTCTCATTGACGGCATCTGCCCAGAGGTTGACCAACCTGCCGTTGTATTGCTTGATGTAAATTTGCAGCACATTCCCCCGGGAATCCCGAAAGAAACGGGTGGTATAGCCCTGGTAAGTGGCGGGGTCATCCAGACCGATTTCCGGGAATTCCAGCACCGGAAGCACCTTACCGATATCTCCGGCAACGGCATTACCCGGGGACATTGTTAGAAAAGCTGCAAGCCAGAAAAGCAGCGCCGCCGGAACCGGTATCATCAGTGTATTGAGCATCGAAACGGATAATTCTTTGAGCATAAGCTTACCTCCAGGATATGTGCAACCATTGACTAAACATAAACAGTTTCTCTCGATGGTTCAACAAAACAAGTTTTGTTGCTCCTGGAATCAATCTCGGATCGGCAAAACTTGTTTTGACAAACGGCAACACCTTGAAAAATAGTACGATTCATTTTTCCCCATGTTACACCGGCAACACCCCCCTCTTCGGAAAACTCCTGTTTTAGAACGGAGGAGAGGAATTGGGTCTCTCACAAGATGGTTCAACAAAACAAGTTTTGTTGCTCCGGAACGACAACAGTTATTTTGATAATGACACGGTTATTTGACAATCAATACGACGGCAGGATGCGGCTTTCTACTTCGGATGCCGGTCGGATACGAATTGCCTGCCCGCCTCCGGGCGCCAGCCGCAGTTTCAGCACCGTCTCCCGGTCAACCAATCGCCGGGTGATGTCGATTGCCTCGGGGTTCTTCTGCCAATCGGCATCTTCGGCATCTTTGTAAATTTCGGCAACATACTTCCGACCGGCATCCAGAAAGGAGAGCGGCGCCTCCAGGGTGCGCCCGTTCTCATCGGTAACGCTGCCGAGATACCAGTCCTCGCTATGGCGATCCTGCCGGGCAATCGTGACGTAATCACCAATTTGAGCATTCAGTACCCGGGTATCCTGCCAGTCGGTGGGCACATCTTCAATGAATTTAAACGCCAGGGGGCGGGCTTCATAATGCTCGGGGAAATCCGCCGCCATGTGCAGCGGGCTGTAAATGATCACATAAATTGCCAGTTGTTTGGCAATGGTGGTCGGGATTTGGTTATTGGTTTTAACCGTGCTATGGAAGATATCGAAGATACCGGGGGTGAAATCGAACGGACCGGCAAGCCCGCGGGTAAAGGGGATAATGCAGGTGTGTTCGGGGGGATTGTTTTTCCGGCTCCAGGCAGAATTATACTCCTGCCCCCGGGCGCCTTCCCGGCTCATCATGTTCGGATAAGTTCGCCGGATGCCGGTATCCTTAATCGGCTCATGAACATCCAGCATGATGTGGTATTTGGCGGCTTCCTTCACCACCTTGCGATAATGCCGCACCATAAACTGACCATGGTGCCATTCCTTGTGTACCTTGCCATTTTCATCCACCCAGCGGATATTCTGCCCATGCGCTACATAGCCGGTTTTGACTGCCCGAACTCCCAACCGCTGGTACAGGGCAAAAGCATCTTCCATTTGGCGTTCGTAATTCTGAATTCCCCCGCTGGTTTCATGATGCCCGATCAGGGTGACCCCTTTTTCCGCCGCATAACGGGTGACTTCCTCAAGGTCAAAATCCGGGTAAGGTTTGGTGAAGCTGAACTTGTCGCTGTTTTTCATCCAGTCGCCATCCCAGCCAATATTCCAGCCCTCCACCAGCACGCCGTCAAACCCGTGTTTGGCAGCAAAATCGATATAGCGTTTGGCATTGGCAGTGGTTGCCCCATGATGCTTGCCGGACCCCCAGGTGGAAATCCCCAGGTGCATCTCCCACCAGATACCCACGTATTTTCCGGGCTTTACCCAGGAGACATCCCCTAATTTATTGGGATCGTTTAAATTCAACTCCAGGTAAGAGGTAATCAAATCTCCCGGTTTATCAACAATCAGGATGGTGCGCCAGGGAGATTTCATGGGGGTGGATGCTTTTACCTTTGAGCCGTCTCCCCAGGGAACCAGGTCACATTCCAGGGTATGATTCCCGGTGGGCGCCAGGGTCATGGAGGCGTAATCGGTCAGGTTGGCTTCGTGGATACACAGGTATAAGCCATCAGTTGTTTCGATGGTGAACGGGGTGTGCACCGCCCGGATGGAATCTCTGGTGATGGCGCTAATCGGGGTTTTTTGGTACAGATATTCATAGCGATTGCGCTGGTAGGCGGGTATCCACCATGCCGGGTGATCGTCGGTCAGCACAAACTCGGTTTCTTCATCCATGATTTGAAAATCGTTCAGGTGGTCCTGTTCCGGCAGCTCATAGCGGAACCCGACGCCATAATCATATACCCGGAAAATGAGATTCATCTGCCGCGGTTTGGGGCGCGTTTCCGTGAGCTCAACCCGCAGTTCGTTGTAATGATTGCGAACATCCTTGACCTCTCCCCAGGGCTGGGTCCAGGTTTCATCCACGCTTTCCTGGTGAGATCGGGCAATCTTCAGATTTTTATCCAACGGCGGGGCATCTTTAAACACATAGCCCAATCGGGAGGGTTTGATGACGTCTTTTCCGGAACGCATGACCCGGTAATAGGGAACGCCATCTTTTACCATGACCGTGACAATGATTTTACCGTTCGGTGAGGACACCTCCAACCGGTCTTCCGCCGCCTGGACGTTCAGATAGAAAAAATTCAGTATAATGAGAAGCAGTGAAATTTTATAAATCTTGTGCGGCTTCATCTGTTTTCCTCCAATGTTGTTTCATGAATCGGTTTTTCTTAGAACGCTTAACTCCGGAAAAAGTAATGTTTCCCTCTCGTTCCAATGGCAAAGCCATCCCTTTGGGAAACTCCGGTTTTCAATGCCTCCCACCTCGTTATCAAATCACCCCAAAACAGAGTTTTATATCTAAATCCGTCACCAAACAGGAGTTTGGTGACGAGAAGAAAGAGATTCCTGCCACGTTGTGGCGGGGTCACTTCGTGAAATAAAGGTACCAGAATTTTCGCATTACGGTTTCGTTTTTCGGAAAATCAATACCGTATCGTTATTGCGTGCTGCCAAAATTAACTCCTCTCCGGCGGCGGTTTGGAGAGAGTGGAACTGGCGGATTTCACCGGAGAGCACAAAGCCGCTCTTCTGGAGAGGGAGCGGTTGAAAGTTTCCGGTGCCATCTCCCAGCAGTACACTGCCGTAGCTGGCGTCATAACGCCCCTGGTCCGGGGGCACACTGTAAAAATTGCCGCCCAGCAGGATATCCGGATGACGGTCCGCATTCACATCCTCAATCAGAATGGAATAAACGGGGGAGAATTGGGCTTCGGCTGGCAATTGGCGGATGTGGAAAGCCTGGTTACCGGTATTGAGCAACGCCAGGGAAGCAAACTCGGTTGCTGTGCGTACCGTGGCATGCTTCAGTTGTTCTTCCGTAAAAATTTCCTCGATTGTTTTCCCGGCAAATTCCGAAAACGAATGAAACTTGCTTTGCAGGGTGGGGATGTTGGTCAAAATCAATTCTGCCGTGGCAAAAGGATAAACGTTTCCATTGGATTCATAAGTTAAAATCTGGTCCGGTTTCCCATTACCGGAAAAATCATTTATGTAGAGGCGGATGGGTTCTTTTGAACTGGCTTTCAATATCGAGTTTAACCCCAGGTTACCGGCAATCAGGTCAATGTATCCATCCCCGTTCAGGTCTGCGGCTGTCACACAATTCCACCAACCGGCTGTATTTTGCAGATGATATTTGTTGGTTACATTTTTCAACCTCCCATGGTCGTTTCGGAACACCGTAATCGGCATCCATTCTCCCACGACCGCCAGGTCCAGATCGCCATCGTTATCCAAATCCGCCCAGACGGCATCAGTGACCATGCCCACCCGGGAGAGTTCCGGAGCAACAGCGGCGGTTTGATCGGTAAAATTTCCCCTGCCATCATTGACCAGCAGAAAACTCTCCGGGATTTCGCCATAATGTTTAACAACGGATCGACTCCCCACAAAGAGGTCGATATCCCCATCACCGTCATAATCCGCCGGTTTCACACAGGCGCCGTTGGCAAAGAGTTTCGGGAGGCTTTCGGTCGATCGGCGGAAATTGCCGCCGCCGTCATTCAGATAAAGGCGGTCAAGCAGCGGTTCCGCTTTGCCCCAGAATTCATTTCCCCCGCTGACCACATATAAATCGAGATGCCCATCGCCATTGGCATCAAAAAAGGCCGCATCCACGTCTTCACTGCGGCTGTCATCGGCAAACGGGGAATTCTCCCCTGCCTGAAAAGCACCGGAAGGGGTTTGAAGAAAAATACCGCCTGCCCGAAATTTTGCCCCACCTAAATACAAATCCGCCAGCCCGTCGCCATTGACATCTCCCACGGCAAACGCCGGTCCTTCGGTGGAAAGGAAATGAGGAATAAACGGCTCCCGGTTGTACTCGATAAATTTATTCTCCTGGTGGGAATAGGGGAGGGGCACCTGAGCAGTGACATCTTTAAAAAATGTTTCTGAAGGCAATAAGGATTTATAGACATATTTTTGAGGCGCTTCCGACTGCTTCAGGATGAGGGTGCGGTCCACCGGCAGGTCCTTTAACACCTGGTATTCACCGGTCTGCCAGATGACCTCCAGGGAATCCAATCGTCCAATCTCTCCCAGCCCAAAATTTAAAACCGGCTCTACTGCGGATTGAAACCCCCGGGTGGTCATCATCTCCTGATAAAAAAGTTTATCCCGGTAATGGAGAATGACCTTTGCGCCGATTCCAAAGACATTTTTTCCTGTTCCATTTAAACGTATTTTCAGGTAATGTGCCGGGTGAAGGGGGGGGTGATCTGTTTGGTAGAGGAGGTTTTCATAGATGGCTGCCGGAGCATTGAGATTGTTGGTGACCAGGTCCATATCCCCATCATTGTCAAAATCGGCATAAGCGGCGCCGCTGGAGAAACCGGGGTCTCCCAGCCCCCACTCGTTGGCGCGATTGACAAAGGTGAGGTCGCCGCGGGATTGAAAGGCATAATTGGGCTGCGGAACGGACGGCATCCGGGAAAGATAATCCTTCAACTGCTCCATTTCCACCGGCGTGGGCGAAACCACCGAGGCAGGACCACGCATTTCCATCCGGGAACGATTTTTGTTTACATACCGCAGGTAATCCAGATCATTCGGTCGTCGGTAAATACCATTGCTGATGAAGAGGTCTTTAAACCCATCGTTATCCAGGTCAACAAACAGGGGCGTCCAGCTCCAGTCAGTCGCATGGATGCCGGCCAGTTGCCCGATTTCACTGAACAGGTGGATGCGTGATTTAACCCCCGGGGGATTGTGCAATGCCGGTCCCCGATTCAGTTGCAGGGTATTGCGGCGCAACTGGTGGTAGTATCCGAAGTGCTGTTTCACCTGGTAAACGTCATACGGATCGGAACTGATCGAAGACTTCCGGACCGCCTCATCTTCCGGCAACATATCTAACACCACCACATCCAGCAAACCGTCGTTATTGAAATCCGCCATATCGTTGCCCATGGATGCCAGGCTGACATGACGCATAGACTTCCGCATCGCTTCCGTGAAGGTGCCATCTCCATTGTTGTAATAGAGATAATCGTCTTCATGAAAATCATTGGAGATGTAAATATCCGGGTAGCCGTCCCAATTGATATCGCCAATTGCCACCCCCAGACCATAGCCGAGAACGCTTTCCAAAATTCCCGCTTCAGCAGTCACATTGACAAATTTTTTCCCATCATTTCTAAACAACTTGTCACCGACTTCTTCATCCAGTTTTTTTCGAATTTTTTTGATATCCCCATAAGTTCTCTTGGAATGAACCGAGTGGTTTAACAAATACAAATCCAGGTCGCCATCCCGATCGTAATCAAAAAAAGCCGCCTGGCGGGACAACCCGACAAATGCCACGCCATATTCCGCCGCTTTTTCCGAGAACGTCAAATCACCATTATTGATATACAATTGATTGGGACCATGCTTATCAAGGTAATTTGATTGACAAACATAGATATCCAGCAAACCATCGCCATTAACATCCGCCATGGTGGCGCCGGTGGTCCAACCACCGGTTGTCCCCCCTACCCCGGCACGCTCGGTAATGTCCTCAAACTGGAAATTCCCTTTATTGAGGTACAAACGATTGGGCAGTTGATTGGCGGTAAAAAAGATATCCGGCAAACTATCATTATTGATATCGCCCACGGCAACCCCGCCGCCGTCATAAAAATAAAGATAATTGACGCTGTTCATCAACCGTTCTTCGGTCAGATTGTTCCGGAAGGTGATGTGCGTCTCAGCAGGGGGGTGTTTTTTAAACAATGGCTGAACCGCTTGTTCTTGTTTTCGTTGACAGGACATCAGTACCAGCAGGAAAATGATCCCGATGAACAGATATCGATATCTCCGCATTACCTGAAATTTCCGTAGTGTGTTTACCATTCTGTGGGTTCTCTTTTTTGTTTTGGTGGTTAACCGAGTTGTTGTTTGGACAGCGTAAAAAAATTACAAATCACGATGATCAAATTTCAAATAAAACTCAAATTCAAATGAACAAATATTCAAACAAAAATCAGTTGTTACTATGATTTTTCGTAACGACTCAGGTTGTTATACCGCAACGAACCGCTGTTTATCTCTTTCACGATGCAGCCGTCGGGCATCCGCTGCGATAATTACGGTAAAGAAAAAAATTTTGATGACAAAAACAGATTTCTACAGGAACTCTTTCTTTTCTACGTCCGAAATAGCTATTACCTGAGTCGTTACAAACGTCCTTGCTTCCAGATCAGAAACCGGATTCTTTGTAACGAATCATTCATTTCACCTACCCCTATATAAAACAGATATTACGTTTCTTGGAATTAGACATATTGATTGTTTAGGGCATTGTTATTTTTTTGTGTTTTGATATTGGTCAGTTGGATTTTCTTTACCCGGGATAGCAACTCATGCCGTCATTCCTTTTCTGCCTGGTAATTGAACAGAAACCGTTTGAATTTCTCGGTGGTGATTTTTCGGGTGTTATAGGTTTGCAGATAAGCCCGGTGGTCTTTGTCATTCGGATAGTGCTCCGTGGGGGGGTATGGATAAGTGCTCATGCCATGAAAGGGCAGCGGCTCCACCGTTTGTCCCCGGGCGGTATTGAGGTCGCCGTCTTTCAACCAGCCGTCATTATAAAAGATGAAATCCCGACGCCACCCTTCCGGAAGCACCGGCAGCGATGCCGCATCGAACTCCAGGGTTAATTCATCCCCGGCATTCATCACCACATACTTGCTGTCGGAACTCAGCAGTAACGGCAGCACGTCACCGTAGCGGGTGCAGTAACCGGTTAAATCCCGCCATTTTTGCCCGGTGGAGATATGCCGGTAATCCGGTATCTCAGGACCATCCGGCGTTTGATGATATATCTTCGAAAATCCCCGGTAATGCAAATCCGCCCGGGCGGGTTCCAGCCAGGTGGTATGCACCGTGTGATGACTCAATCGGGTAGCGTAAAAAATATAATCCCAGTAAATCTGCATATTGGTACGAATCCGCACCCGGTAGTCCGTTGTGGGAAAGACATTCGTCAAATTGACCACCATGGTTTTATACTTGCCTTTGGGAAAACCCAGGTTTGGGATCACCGTTTTCCATTGCCCGTTTTCATCGATTACCTGGAGGTATGGGAAGACCGGTTTAACCACACGGGATTGGGCGGTGTTCACATTGATGCTGGCATCGGTGGGAAAGAGCCAGCCATAGAGGAACAAATACACGCTATCCGCCCGGGAGCAGTCGCCCAGGTTCAGGATGAGATCGTGCAGTTCGGTGATGCCCTGGTACGTACCGCGGGAAAGATTGGCAATGTACTCCCCATCCGGATGGCTGATTTTTGCCAGGAGATCGGTGCCGTTTCCATCCTGTGCGGAAAGAGGAAGATGTTTCTCAGCAACCGTATAAATACGAAACGGCGGGAAGGGCGGCGGGGTGAATGTCTCATCCACGTAAATATCCTCACTATCGGGATGATCCACGACCAGCAATTTCACCCGGTCCAAATAGGGCGTTTCCCACAATTCCGTGGTAAATTGCAGGGCATATTTTCCGGCGCGGGGTTTCAACTTTTCCCCGGGAATTTTAAAATATTCCCGGGCGGAATTGGGAAAAGCGTAAAAGGTTTCCCCTGCCATAATGCCCAGGGGCATTCCCAGGGCGCTTGCCCACAGGGCATCGGTCACAAACCGGAACTCTTTTCCATCCCAGGCAAACAACCAGGGACAGGAGCCCTTGAGTATCTGATTCTCCACAATGGTTTGATTTTTCTCCGGCTTAAAATGGTTTTGCGGTACGCCGTTGCTCCAGATAATCCGCACCACATCGGCACGCTCCCGGTTGCCGATGCCAAATAACGCCACCGGTTGGTCCATAATTCGCATCTGGTAAAGGTCTCCGGCTTTTACCTCCACTTTGGCGCCGATGCCGTAAAAATTGTTTTTGCTGCTGCCGGAACGCAGACCGGCAAGGCGCACTACCAGGTAATTATTCACATTCCCGCCGTCATTGCGCAACAGGTGAATGCCCTGCTTTCCCGCCAGGAAGATATCCAGATCACCGTCGTTATCATAATCCGCTGTCTCCACCTGAAACATTGCATCGGGTATCTCCGGCAGCAGGTTACCGGCATCCCGGAATTTCCCGCTGCCATTGTTATAGAACAACCATAATCCCCGGCTTTTTTTCCCGGCGGCTCTAACTTCCCCGGCAAACAACACATCCAGGTAGCCGTCGTTATCGGCATCAAAAAAAGCGACATCATTGCCAACCAGCCCGGACAACTGATGAAAAGCGCTGTCGGAACGGGTATCCTGTTCAAAGGTGCCGTCGCCATGGTTCAAAAACAAAACCGGAACGCCATTCTTCCACCGGGCAACGATAAGGTCCAGAAAACCGTCATTGTTGTAATCGCCTTGTGCCACGGCAGCAGCTCCGCCAGCCATCTTCAACCCCACCTGCCCGGTGATATCCCGGAAATAGCCCTGTCGTAAGTTGTCGAAATACTGACTGCTGCTATCCTGGTTCACCACGAACAGGTCGATATCGCCGTCATCATCGAAATCGCCGAACACCGCATCCCGGCTGAGTGCTGTCTTGCTGCCGACGCCTGTTTCCTCCGCAATTTCCGTAAAGGTGCCGTCGGCATTATTGCGATAAAAGCGGTTACGGGATTCCGTGGCAATAAAGATGTCCAGGTCGCCTTCCAGATCCAGATCGGCAAAAACAATTTTGCGTCCCCGGGCAGCTTCGGCAATCCCGGCTATTTTGGTAACATCGCGGAACGTGCCGTCACCGTTGTTGTGATACAGATGGTTGGAACGGGTGTTGGTTACCAGCAGGTCAAGGTAGCCGTCGTTGTCGTAATCCCCAAAGGCGGCAGAGAGGTCGCGCCCGCGGTGGGAAATACCGGCAATACCGGCAACGTTGGTGAACCCGGTATCAGTGTGAGCAAACAGGAATTGACGGCTCATCTTTTTGTCCGGCTGCCATTGGGAGACGAACAAATCCGGATCGCCGTCGCTGTCATAGTCGCCCAGCGCCAGCACCGTTATGGGACGATTATCCCGGGGTGAGGAGCTGCTGCCGGGGGATGTGAGTTTTAACCCGCTTTCAGCCGTCACATCGGTAAACTTTACCGTTTCCGGAATTTCATTCTTTTTGCCGGTGGCATAAAGCGCGGCGTTCACAAACCGCTGAACGGGTTCCCCGATAATGCTCCCGGGTCCCTTCAACCGGGTAAGGGCTGCCTGAAAAAATGAGGTAGAACGAATCATATTGTGGAACATCAGGGCGTAGCCGTATCCCTGTTTGGCGTTTTCAGCACGCATGACTTCCAGGCTTTTTTTAAGAATTTGCCGGGTATCCGCCGGTAACGCCGGAAGCAGTTGTTCAATGATTTCCGTATGCTGCAATGCCTCCCCGGTTTTGTTGTTTTGCAGGAGCAACTCCACCAGTTGCAACCGCGCCGCCACATTGGCCGGCAACGCATTCACCACCCGGGATAAGTATTCCACAGCTTTTTGCTGTTGTGCTTTATCCCGGCTTTTCTGGTAGTACTGTGCCAGTTGGTAGAGGGTGCGCACATGGTCGGGATGCTTCCGGAGCGTTTTTTCGAGAACCGAAATGGCGGCTTCCTCACGATTGGCGAATTCATAGACTTTTGCCAGCAGGAGACGAATACCGGGATGATCCGGGGCAAGTTTGAGGGCATTTTGCAGCCATTTTTCCGCCTCATCCAGCTTATTCATTCGCAAATATGCCAATCCCAGGTTGGCATAGCCCAGCGGTTCATCCGGGGCAAGCTTCACCAGTGCCTGGAATTCCGTTATTGCTTCCTGCAGTTTGTTTTCTTCCAGAAATGCCAGCCCCAGGTTCCGGTGACTGACGATCAAACTGATGGTAGCAGGGTCATAATGAATTTCTTTTTTACACCCGGCTGCCAAAAGGATCAGCATCAAGGTTAAAATTTTCCACTTATTCCTCATGTAAAACCGTACTCCTTTTGGGATGAAAGCCTGTTCGTTCGGATGCTTGATGATGTGTTTGCCCGGAGCGGACAGATACTGGTGATTTCGATTGCGGTTATATTTTTTCCCGAACCTCCTTCAGGAAGGCATCCAACGCTTGATACCGTTGGTTCATTTCCCGGGAGACCGTTGTGGAATCCAGGGTACTCAAATTTGTTAAAAAGCGCTGGAAAATGGTGCGGTTCTTTAAGGTTCCGGACCTCGGGGGAGTATGATTTCCGGCAACAGCATTTTTTTTCCCCGGCGGCTGTTTTATCCGGGCATATTTTACAGCCAGAGAAAACAAATTCAAAGCGTTCTGTTGCTTTTTTTCTTTCCAGGCAATGTAACCGTTCAGAAACAATGCTTCCACACTTTTAAAATTTGTTCGGATAACATCCTCGAAGCGCTGTTGAGCCCCGGTGAGGTTGCCGCGGATTAATGCCACCTGGCCAAGACGGAGAGACGGACCCGTTTCCTCCTGGTTAATTTCCAGAGTTCGGAGGTATTCCTGCCGGGCAGAATCGATGTTAAAAAATTCCGGGATATCGTATCGCATATACAAATTCCCCAGTTGAAAATGCGCCCGGGCGCTGTGGGGATTGATCTTCACCAGGCGCTGCCAGGACGCTCTCGCTTTAGCGTATTCTCCCAATTCCAGGTAAACGTTCCCCAGGTGGTACAGGGTGCCTTCATGATGATGATTCAGATCCAGTGCATTGCGATATGCCGCGGCGGCGGCTGCCATTTTCCCGGCTAAACGCTCCCGGGTTCCCAAACGGTAGTACTTCCAGAATTGTTGAATCTTTTCCTTCTCTGCCACACTTTTACCCCCACCATCCATTTCGCTCATCGGTTGGGAACGCTGCTTCTTCAAAAGGATGACCCCAGCCAACAGAATGAGAATGAGGGTGACAATAATTACCGATGTTCGTTTCATCATCATATTTTTGGAATTGTTCGGATCATAACGTTTGAAAAACTATAAAATCTCTGCTTTCACCATCGCCGAAATCCGCGCTACACCGTTCCCTCCTTTTCCACCACATGGATTACCTGGTTGGCGGGAATGTTTCGGAGTACCTGGCGGGTTCCGCTGAGCCAAAGAATTTTCAGGGAATCTGCCCGGGTTGCATTTCCAAGCCCGAAATGCGCCACCGGGCTGTTTTGCGAACAATAGGAACTCTGTGCCCCGGTCTGCCGGATTTGCACCCGGTTCCCGACATACAATTCCAACCGGGTGCCAAGCGCCTGACGATTGCTTTTCCTCCCTTCCAGACGAACATCCAACCAATTGTTGCGGTTGCCCCCTTCATTCTTCAACAAAACCGCCGTGCCCTCGTTAGGCACCAGGAAAATATCAACATCGCCATCGTTATCATAATCTCCGAAAGCAGCCCCCCTCCCTACCAATTTCCGATTGAACACTTCACCACTCACCGCTGAAACATTATAGAAGCCCTTTTGCTTCCCCTTGTTCCAGAACAGCAGATTGGTCATGGGGGTTAACCGGGAAGGGTCATCCGGTCGTTGCAAGGTGCTGCCATTGGTGATAAACAGGTCTAATCTCCCGTCGTTGTCATAATCAAAAAACGAGGTGCCCCAGCCGATGTAGTCAAGTGCAATTTGCCCCAACCCATAGCGATCCGCTTCATCCATAAAGCGCATCCCGTTCACGGCAACTCCAAGGGAGTCGAATTGAGTTCTCAGGTTGTTATAGAGGGCATTCTCCTGGGCAATCCAGTGGGTAATGAAAATATCCATGTCGGTATCGCCGTCCCAATCGCCCACCGCCAGCCCCATGGCGCCCCGGTAGTCTGCCACCCAGGCGGAAAGACTCACTTCTTCAAAGGTACCGTTGCCGAGGTTGTGGTACATCACATTGTCAGAGACATCATTTGCCACATACAAATCCACCCAGCCGTCTTCATCAAAATCGCACCAGGCAGCGGAGAGACTCCTGCCATCCGGATTATCCACCCCGGCTTTTTGGGCAATCTCGCGAAAGGTGCCGTCGCCATTGTTGAGAAACAGCAGGTTCCGTTCCGGGTCAAAAGAGGAAGGATTGATGCTGGCAGGGGTTTCCACCTCATATTGCAGGGTGAGGGTCTGGTCACCTTCATTGGCATATTTTACATAGCCGCAAACATAAATATCCGGGAAGCCGTCGCGATTAAAATCCGCCGGGGAAACATCGGTCCAAAACCCTTCCGGTTGATCCAGCCCTGCCTGCCGGGTGATATCGGTAAAGGTGCCATCGCCATTGTTCCGATAAAATACGTTTCTTCCATAGCAGGTAAGGAAGAGGTCCGGCAGGCCGTTGTTGTCATAATCAATCCAGGCGGCTGCCATTCCCCAGCCCCGGTAATCTACTCCGGCAGCCGCACTGACTTCTTCAAAGGTGCCGTCGCCATTGTTATGGTACAGGGCACAATGGGCCGGGGAGTTTTGCACCTCCTCTTTCGTCAGGTTCAGGGGACCCACCTCGTTGACCACAAACAGGTCTAACCAGCCGTCATTGTCATAATCTCCCCAGGCAGCACCGGAACCCATGTCTTCCGGAAGTTGCACTGTGCGGGTACCGGAAAAGTGTCGAAACGAAATTCCCGCTTCTGCTGTAACATCCCGGAAGGTTACCCGGGGGTAGTCTTCCGGGATTGTGCGGGACAATTCCGCTGTTAATCCTTCGATTTTTTCTCCCGGCACATACGGTTTCTTCGTTGAAGAATGTTGCCAGATCCCGATCACCGTGGCCGCAATAAATAAAAGAATGGCAGTAGTGGTAATGATAATTCGACGTTTCCTTCGTGAAAGCTTTCCCCGCATCTTGCTCCCATGCCTTTTACTGGCTCACGACGATGGTTTTTTGGTCCCGGGAAATCACGGAGACCGGTGCGGTTACCCCGGCATCTTCCCCGAACAGAAAATTGAGTAAAAACTGGTTGATTTTGCGATAGAGCAATCTTGCCGTCACGGTTAACTTTTTCACGGATTTTCCTGGTGTCCGAAATTTAAATTCATTCCGGAGATGCAACGGGGTGCGCCCTGCCCCGGCAAGGGAACCGTCGCAATGGAAAGTGAATTCCGCTTTATCGGAAAAACCGGGGAATAAAACTCGCTTATAGCGAACCCCCACCATTTCCCAGAGATTATGGCGATCAATCAAATTGCCATATTGATCCACAGCTTCCGCTTTAAACATGTAAGACCCGGGCTGGATAAAATGCCGCTTATCCCGAACGCCGGAGGTAAAGATTTCGTTTCCATCCTGGTCTTTTACCACCACTTCAATCCAGGTTTGGATGATATCCAGGGGACCGGTGGGAAAATCGTGCCCGACTTTGTTATTGGTAACAATCACCTGAACTTTAACCGGTTCACCGGGCTTTACGCTCTCCGGAACTATCAATTGCAGGGGAACTGCCGGACCATTTCGCCATTTGTCTTTGATTTCCGGAATCTCAATTTTCCCCTGGAGCCATTTTTCGATCAACGCCACATGCTCATCAGCACCGGGAAGTTTTAAAAGCCGGGGGACAAACTGGTTGGCAGCCAGAAAGCGATGACTGCGATGCTTGCGATCATCCGGGGTTCGATTGTAATCCAAATCATCTCCCCAGGCAGGATCATAGCTGTCTAACAGGGGCATGTGGCATTCCCGACATTCAATGGTTTTGGTGGGGTCCTTGGGATGATTCCAGCGGCTTTTCCGCCAGTTATCATACTGGTTCTGAAGCTGCACCCATCCCACCTGGTTGATCTCCTGATCGATGAATTGTTTATGACAGGCAGCACAGAATTCCGGGCTCTTGAACAAGCGATGTTGAAGGCTTTCCACGTGGTGTTTGGGGTAGGCACGAATCAGGAAATCCCGAAAAAAGCGGGCGGTTTTCCCTTCCCGCAGCTCAAACAGGTAGCGAACGGGCTGGGTAATAACATAATTGGCATTCCCCTTGATGTCGGTTTTTTTGATGGCATGACACACAATGCAGGAGACGCCTTCCTGGTAACCAACCAGGTTACTCAGGTTTTCGGTAAAGATATTTTTGGTGCCGGAAAATAAGGAAATGGGATCATGACAGCCGCCGCAGTAACGAGTGGATTCCGGACCGTTCTGTTTTCCCATCACTTTTTGTACCGCCTGGAAAGCGGGGTCCATTGCCGAATAGCGATGCGCGCTGACCTGCCATTCTTTTACAATTTCTTCGTGGCAGCCGGATGTGCCGCAACTCCGGGAACCACCCAGCGAACGCGCATCAAAAGCCCCCCCGGTGCTGGTACGGGCTAAACTGGGGGCAAACGGCCGATCGGGACCATACAGGAAACTGTAATCATCCGGCAGCTTGTTGTTCAACTTCACCGGTTGATACAGGATCACCACTAAAACCAACACGGCAAACAGCCCGCCTACTATCAGCAACTGGCGGATTCCAAAGCGCTTCTGAGCTGTTTGAATTGACTTTACCTGGTCCGTTTTTTCCGTTTGAAAATATCGAATGACAATGGTAAGGAGATGGGGCAGCAGGGAAGCAATTAAGGCAAATGTGGAAATAACATGCGCCAGGTCCCATCCATAACTGATTCTGCTTTGAAAAATCGCCTGGTAAGTCAATACCAGCCCACTGACTCCTGCGACCACCGCCGCAACCAGTGAAAAATAACCGGTGAGTTTTACCTGGTTCATTTTCAGCGGGCGGTAGATCATCCAGTGCCGAATTTGATACCAGGCATAGGGGAGAATGAAAATCAATCCAATTCCCGTATGCAGCAAAACCATCATTTGATTGGTGACGGAAAACGGGAGCAAATAAATAGAGAGACCGGTCAGGATTTCAAAAAATAAAAAACCGGATACCCAGAGCAGCAAGGCATGTTGCCACTCTTTCGCTTTTGAGGGGTGAGTTTGAAGGTTTTCCATTTGTTCGTCCTTCCGTTTTAAGATTGGGCGCTGGTAAACCGGGAGGGTTCTGGACAGTGAGAGAGAAGTGAGGCGTCGAAAAACGTTTAGGAAATCCGGGGCACTATCGCTGACATCGTCGGAGAAAACTCCCCCAAAGCAACGAACATCGAACCGAACTCATTATCCCGAAGATTTCCTAAACTGGTACACCCTTGTTTAGAAGTTCAGGAAAACTGGTGCAAAATGACAGGGGGCAGCAAAGAGACTTTCTCATGTGTGAACGATGTAAACTGGGTTTCGTCATTAACGATAGATTTCCTGAACTTTTCCCCGGCAACCACTGATATTTATTGAGTGCGAACTTCTTTCTTTTTAATCCCGGTTTTCCAGGATGATGCGCCCACCCAACGGATGGTTCCGACAAATGCTCCCAGGGAAATAATCCCCAGAACGATACCGATAAAATAACGAGCCGTAAGGAAATATCCAATACCCAACAGGCTGGAATAAATAAAAAGTACCCCCATGAACCAGCCTATCCAGCGCTGCCAGCCGGTCATATCGGTTTGAATGTCCGGATATTTTTCGGCAACGGCACCCCACCAGCCCCCGGGGCGCACTTTTTGATAAAAATTTTCCAATACTTCCCGGGAAACCGGTTTGGTTACCAATGCCACGATCACCCAGATAACCGTGCAAATGACCAAAATAATTGCGGAGCGAATGAGGTTGTATTCGTCTGTATAAAGGATACCCAGGCGGGAAGCGGTTGGAGCGGAAATCAGCCCGATAAATTTCAGGAAAGATAAAATCAGCCAGCCATTGGCAAAGACCAGGGAGCCAATCATGGCGCTTATTTCCGCCCAGGCATTGACCCGCCACCAATACCAGCGCAGTGCCCAGACAATTGCCATCCCGGCGGTTAAATCAATAATATAAATCCATGCCCGTTCAATGGATTCCATGTAATACGCCGTTAACATGGCAAACAGCAGCAACACCAGAATAGACACCCGGGATGCCATCACATAATGTTTCTGAGAAGCCGACTTTTTGAAAAAACGTTTATAAATATCATTTACCAGGTAAGAGCCGCCCCAGCAGAGGTGAGTATCCATGGTGCTCATAAAAGCTGCCAGGAATGAGGCAACCAGCACGCCTTTCAGCCCGGCTGGCATCAATTTGGCCAGCATCATCGGGTAGGCTAACTCCGGGTCTGCCGTCAGCGCCGGGGACGACGCAGAGAGCGGGAACATCACCAAAGACCCCAGACCGACGATGATCCAGGGCCAGGTCATTACCGTGACTCCCAGGAATCCCCACCACAGGGCAGTCAACATGGCATTTTTGTCATTTTTGGTCGCAAAAAGGCGTTGCCCGGAATACCCGTCATGCCCACTGCGGGTCCAGAGAAGAAAAATGAGGCACAGGTAGGAGACAAATTGCAACGGGGTGGTATGTTGGGTAGAGGGTAAAATATCCAGCGCGCCGGGCGGCGGATCCTGTAAATTTTGGATCGCCCCGACCATTCCGGACGGACCACCCAACTTTACCATCACAATGGCTGCCAGAATAATCGATCCGGTTAACCCGGTCAGGAACTGGAACATATCGGTCACCACTACCCCCCACAAACCGGAGGCAACGGTGTAGACAACGGCAAGCAAACCGCAGACGACCAGGGTATAGGCAGCGCTCCAGCCTAACAGTACATGGGCAAATTTCACCATTGCCAGCATCACCCATCCCATGATGATGCAGTTGCGAACGATGCCGTTATAAAACGCAGCGATGACCCGCAGTGCGGTAGCGGATTTGCCGGAATACCGCAACTCCATAAACTCGGCATCGGTAATAATATGCGCTCTTCTCCAGAATTTGGCAAAAAAGAACACCAGCAGCATCAAGCCCCCGGTTTCGTACCACCAGAGCCAATTCCCGAAGATGCCATGCTGCCGTACCAGGGAAGCGGTTGCCAGCGGTGCATCGGTGGCGAACCAGGTGGCGGCAATGGAAGTCCCCGCCAACCACCAGCTTAACGACCGACCGGCAACGAAATAATCTTCCATGCTCTGACTGGCTCTGCCGGTAAACCACACCCCCAAAACCAGGGTAATCACTCCATAGGCTCCAATCACTAACCAATCTACTGTTACCAGATGCATAAAATACCTTTCCGTTTTCTCTCCATAGCGCGTAATGTGGCTCCGTTTGAAGACAGGAAGCATAATGCGTAACACGTGAAACGTGATCAATTAGTAACTCTCATATCCCCATTATCCCCTCTACCCTTTCCCCATTTCCCTTTTCTCTTTTTCCTTTTACCTTTTACCCTCCATTTCCCCACTTCACACTCCCTCACTCTGCACTCTTCAGCAATTCCAGGTAAGGAGGATAGTTTTCATATTCCTGTGCTGCCATTTCCACCATTTTCAAAAGTGGCTGCCAGACATTGTCCAACGCCTTCAACTCGATAAGCGCCTGGTCAGGATGTTCGCTCATCCGCAAGCCGGTCTGGGCGGCATGGACGACCAGGTCATTGGAATAACGCGATTTATCCCAGTTGTTGTTGGCTAAAAATTTGACGAATTTGAGCAGTTTGGCGATTTTACCCTTCTTCCCGGACAGTTGATGCAAGTCAAATTCCGGAAAATCGACCGCCACTTCCACGCGCTGGTGCACATCAAATTCCGGGGTCAGAATGCTGGTCGTCAATTCATCGCCGTTGTAATGCCAGGAATTTGCTTCCCCGCCTTCCCGGTAAATCACCGGCTTCCCATTGACCAACACCTTCTCCGGGGGAACGGTTAAGGGCAATCGCAACTCATACGCCCGGCTGCTCAGCATTCCCGGGTACCTGCCTTCGATGGGCTCAATCACCACCGTCATCCGCTGCTTTTTCTGCTGGAAATGGATCCTGGTAACCGTAAAGGCGCCATCCCGATAATGATCGTTGTTTCCTTCATCATCATAGACCCGGGTACTGCCGGAACTTCCCGGGAAGATGTTCAAAATAAGGGGATTGATGGGCTTCTCCCCAATGCGCTTCATTTTGGGCTGCATGGGAATGATGGCGCCTGCTTTAACATAGACCGGGATTTCTTCCAGTGTATAGGGTCGTTTCACAACTTTTCCACCGCTTAGTACTGTGCCGGAACTCCATTCTATCCAATCCCCTTCCGGCAGCCAGATTTTTTGCATGGTAAAGAGACTGTCTTTCCCGATGGGTTTTACAACCGGGGAAATCAACAAATCATCTCCGAACATATACTGATTTTTGAATTGGTAAGCTTCTGCTTTCCGGGGGTGATCATAATACATCGGTCGGCACAGGGAAATGCCGGTATCGTTGGCTTCCCGGGCGGCGGTGTAGATGTAGGGAAACAAGGCGTAGCGCAGCAGGTAGGCGTTGCGCATGGCATAAAAACTTTCCAGCGGATACGCCCAGATTCGCCGTTCGATGCGCGGGTCTTTGGTGCAATGGGTGCGGATTACCGGGCTGAAAATGCCGAATTGAATCCAACGGGTATACAACTCCGGGGTATCCACCCCGTGCATGTGCCCGCCGATATCATGACTCCAGAAACCGAAACCCACATTGGCAGCAGTGGCAGTAAAGTAAGGCTGGAATGCCAGCGACCGCCAGTTGATGTAGGTATCCCCGGAAAACCCGATCTGATAGCGATGATTTCCCAATCCACCGTAGCGGTGAAAAATTAAGGGGCGTTTTTGATGGCGCCGTTCCATATCACTGAAAAACACATAATTTAAATAGAAGGTGGGATTGACGCCCTTAATTTTAGTGGTGCTCCATTGCTGCCAATCCAGCCACCAGAAATCCACCCCATCGGCTTCCATGGGATGAAGGATGATATCCAGAAAATTTTTCGCAAAATCTTTGTTGACGATGTCAAAAGGCACATATTTCTTACTCTTCGGATCAATGCCCATTGCCCTTGCCATCTCGGGGTATTTCTCTTCATGGGGCTGGATGCCGGAAGCCGGGTGAAGATTCATGCAGACTTTCAAGTCTTTTTCATCGGTCCAGTGGAGAAACTTCTGCGGATCAGGGAAATAATTTTTATTCCAGGTAAATCCGGTCCAACCCGCCCTTTGCCCTGCCTGGTCCCGGATTTTCTTCCCATCTTTGTACCAATCGGAGCGGGTGGTGATATGCCAGTCCATATCCACCACCAGCACATCCAGCGGCACATCATGGATTTCAAATTCGTGCATCAATTCCCGGAATTCCCAATCGGTATATTCCCAATACCGCGACCACCAGGCACCGAAGACAAATTTGGGCGGCAGGGCAATCCTTCCGGCAATTTTGACAAAATCGTTCAATGCTGTTTTGTAATCATACCCGTAGCCGAAAAAATATAAATCCTGCTGTTCCTTTTCCGGGCGAGGCATCACCCAGCTCCACTCGGAGTCATCGAACAGGGGCTTCTCGGAATCATCGATCAGAACCCAGCCATCCCGGGAAAGGATGCCCTGCCCCAGGTCGATTTTCTCCCCGGTTCGGGCGTAGGTATCCCCATCGTAGCCATCCAGGGTGCGGGTGGTGCCTTTTAAATTCCCCTTGTTTTTCATCCCCGGCTTCCACACCTTCCTGGTACCATCCATCTCGAATGTAATTTGAAGATTTTGATCAGTGAACCTGCCGCTGTTCACCCGGTAAGAAAGTTCCAGGGCACTGGTTTTAAGATGCAGCCAGCCATCGGCGGATTGCACCTGAAACTGCGGTACCGGCAATTTGCGATTGACAAACACCAGCGAGGCGTGATCCTCAAACACGCCGTCGGCAGCCCATTCCATGCGCACCACCCGCGGGGTAAGCACCGTAAAACGGGCATTCCCGGAGACCACAACGGCATTCGGATCCGCCACCGGGTCATAATCCCGAGCAAAAAATAAACCGGTTAATAAAAGCAATACAGCCAAAAGTCTATTCATAAAGTTCATGATACCCCCCGATTTTGTGATGTTGAACTGTATGGTCGAATGCCGGGTGGAAAAAGGGGATGTTCGTGGCACCTACACCTTCAGATGTATTCCATCTCATGGCGGTTCCACCCCCGTATTACATCACCCGAAAAAAAGGATTCCCTTCCCTGGAGATGGGATGGGTTTCATTCCCTGCGTAGTTTCATCCGGTTACTTCAGATACCCCAGGTAATCTTTCTGCACCTCGATGATGTGGTTCAGCATTTTTTCCACCGCATCAACTTTATCTGTGATGGGATCGGCTAACAACGCCTGGAGCGCCATATCGCGGGAACCGGTGAGCACGGTTTCGGCAGTAAGATAATGAATCGCCACCTGGTTGTACAGCACCCCCAGGAATCCGGGCGGATAGAGATTTCCGATGGGGATGCCGTGCACGCCTTCTTTATCCACAATTGCCGGCACTTCCACCACCATAAAATCCGGTAAACCGGCGATGTAACCCCGGTTGGGGATGTTCACCGCGGCTTCCTCATACCCGGAATCATTCAGGATGCCTTCGATTATCGGAATCACCCGCTCGGTTGATTTTTCAATTTTCGGTTCCGCCAGCATCACATACTGCTTGTAAGTGCGGTAGAAATCCAGGATACCCTGATGATCAACCACCTCATACGCCCAGGGCAGGTATTCCCCGAAATGGCTGTCAGTGGTAATGGGCAGCAGGTGGTATTTTTCCAGGATGGTCTTAAAAAGTCCCCGTTCATGCCAGTGGTATTCTTCCGGCGGTTTGAACCCTCGTTCCTTCAGCATGTCCGGCAGCCAGGATTCCACTTTTTCAAAATATGCCGGGGCTTTTTCTAAAATATCCGGATAGGCATCCGCGCCGCTGTCTTTATAAACTGCTTTCAACAGTACGCTAAAATGGTTCAGCCCGCCGGCAACCAGTTCCAGATTCTCAAATGGGGTATCCAGAATTTTCGGCAGGTGCTGCTCCAGGGAGGAAATTTCATGACACAGCCCGGTAAACTTTAAATCCGGAAATTTTCGATGCACCGTGGTGCAGATGCGACTCATGGGATTGCTGTAATTGAAGACGAATGCATCCGGGCAAATTCGGGTGATGTCCTCACAGATTTCCAGGATCGGGGGGATGATGCGCAGGGAATGGAAAAAACCGCCGGGACCGCCGTTCTCGCCATACACCTGGCGAATGCCATACTGCTGGGGAATCCGCCAATCCTGTTCCCATAACTCAAAGCGGTCGCCCACTTCGATGGAAATAATGCAAAAATCGGCCTCTTGCAGCGCCTCCTCACGGGAAGTGGTCGCCGAGAGGGTAAACGGCAATCCTTCCTGCTCAATGTAAGCTTTACCGTTCTTTGCTACCGTGTCCAGTGTCTCGGCGTTGATGTCGTGCAAGACAATAGTTGCCTTACGTTCCCGCAGCACTTCACTGGCGCAAATATCACCTAGGGTGCCGTAACCAAATTGCGCACTACCGGCACCGATTAACACGATTTTAAGATGTTCCGCTCGCATGGTCTCTCTCCAATTTCGTATTGATGAATATATCAAAGTTTGACAACTTATCCTATGCCAACAAGGGGAGTCGTGAATCAGTGTGCAATAGGTTGGTGAGTCGGCTAAAGCGGATTGCCTCCCGCTAATACACAACGGAGCGGTTCCATCAACTCCCCCTTTTACCTGTATACCCCATACCTTCTCCCTTCCCCCCACTGTCTGCCGATTCCGGGTAGGTCAATCCGTATCCAAAGGGGAAGAGCGGATGCTCGGAATCATACGGCAGGTCTTCCTTTTGCTTGCGAACGGCGTCCATGGATGACGGCAGTTCAAACGGCAGCCTGCCGTGGGGATTGAAGTTACCGGAGAGAACATCCATTACCGCCTCATCCGAGGCGCCGAAATCAACCAGCAGGGCAGCGCATTCCCGGGCAATTTCCGGGATCACCGCGGGACGGTCCATGTAGATAACCACAATGGTGGGAACCGATTCCAACACCTGGAGGATGTGTGCTTTCGCTTCGCCCTTAAAGTTCAGGTCGCCCTGGTGGAAAAAATTCTCCAGTAACAGGTCGCTGCGAGGCGGATCGTAAGGCGTGTGCAAGCGCAGAATAGCGAGGTCGGCTTTTTTAATATTCCGAACCACCGTACCATACCGACTGGCGACCGCGCTATCCATGTTTTCAACATAGAGGTGTGGTTTCCCCTGTAGGGGCAGCACGGTTCCGCTACCCTGCACCGTATTTTTCAAGAGCACCATTGCGTTTCGCTGGGAGGCTGCCCCGGCTCTCCGGAAATCCGACCGGCCGACAATATTCTCCGCCCGGTCAACATCCACATAGGGGTAGTCAAATAAGCCCAGGCGAAACTTGTCCCGTAATAACCGGCGCACCGACCCATCCAGCCGGTCTTTGCTCACCCGCCCTTCCCGCACCAGCTTTACCAACACTTCCGGGATGCTTTCCCCGCCGAACTGGTCAATGCCGGCATCCAGTGCCTTGAGAATTCGCTCTTCAACCGATAGCTGTTCCACTCCCCAGCCGGTGGCGCTTAATATCGGTTTCCCCAGCACCACTTTATCGGTCAACAAACTCCAATCCGAACACACCACTCCCTCAAATCCGTAACGATGGCGCAGCAGCCCGGTGATGATGTCCTTATTAAACGCAAACCCCACATCTTCGGAAGTTTGCCCCATGGGGATGCCGTAGTAGGGCATCATCTGGGCGGTACCGGCACGGAAGGCGCCTTTTTCAAAGGGAATCAAATGATACTCAAAGTTATTGCCGGGATAAACCTGCTCTTTTCCGTAAGCGAAATGGGCATCCCAGCCGTCTTTTTGGGGACCACCGCCGGCAAAATGCTTGGTCATACACGCCACACTGGAATCGCTCAAACGGTCTCCCTGGAATCCTTTGATATAGGCATAGACCATCCGGGCGGCTAATTCGGCATCCTCGCCAAAGGTGCCGTTAATCCGCGCCCAGCGCGGCTCGGTTGCCAGGTCTGCCATGGGATGCAGCGCCAGGCGAATCCCTACTGCCAGGTATTCCTGCCGGGCGATATTGGCAAACTGCCTCACCAATGCCGTATCCCGGGCGGCGGCAAAGCCAATCGGTTCACACCATTGGGAAAAATCCCCGGCAAAGGCACTGGTCCCCGGATTGCTGCTGAAGGCATGCCGGGGGTCTGAGGCAATCGTCACTGGAATCCCCAGCCGGGTTCGTTCCGCCAGTTTTTGCACCCGGTTATACCACATCGCCGTCTCCCGGGCATGGGGAAGCATGATCACATTGAAGTGATTCATCTTCTTTCCAATGATTAGTTCCGAGTTGATCGGCGCACTGAAAGTCAACAAATTGGTGGGGTTCGGTCTCTCAAACAACTGCCCGTTCTCCCCCACGTTGATGATATTGATAAACATCATCCCGCATTTTTCTTCTAAGGTCATTTGGGAAATGAGGTCTTTTATCCGCTCTGCTATCGGCTTCCGGCGGTCCTCGTAAATATCCAATTTGTGATTTTTATTTAAGTCCCGAAAAGAGAACCCCTTTTCCGTTAAAAGCGGAGCCGGGGGACCGGCTTTCGCCAGGTTCCGGTAGGATTGAATCCCATAATATGAATAAAAAGCAACAATTCCCAGCACCAGAAAGGCGAGGATGGTGAAAAATGTAAAGAAAATGATGTTCCGGATTCTTCTCATCATTTAACCTGATTCATTCATCCCAACGGGATCCCTTTTGGGTAAACCGCAGCGTTGTTATGGTCAGTTCGACATCAGGAAAATAGAACGCGGATGACCCGGATTTAGCAGATTTTTTGAATATACGACCCATCATCCGTGTCAATCAGCGTTCTCTGCGCTGCTTCGCAAAGCGACCCCGTCGTGGGTGGTGAATAATATCGGTTAACAGCACTCCGTCCGAAAAGTAGAGTTTTTCCGATCACCTTACGAGCCGGAATAGAAATTTACCCCTACCGTATCACCAATGCGATTGAAGGCAGACGGCGCCTTTCTTCTTCCTTTGGAGGGATTGTCACTCCTTCTCCACCCGGTATACCTGAAGCACATCATTATTTTTGGCAAAGATGAGCACCTTTCGACCGGAATGACGGGGAAGCATGATTATATCCCGTACCTGCCCGGAGAGACACAGACCGCTCAGGGGCATGGGGACCGGGATAAATTTACCATTGCCATCCCCTTTCAGGAAAGTGCCGTACCCGGCGTCGAACCTGCCGAGCTGCGGTGTGGCGCCGTAGAAATTCCCTGCTAATAATAAATCTTTTGCGCCATCATCATCCAGGTCTTCCGTCAGAATTGCATACACCGGGGAGATTTGCGCCGGCAGTGGCAGGGGCTCCGCCCGGAATTTCCCCGCTTTACTTCCCCAGAAAATTGTGGTAGCAAAGGTATATGCTTTTTTGACCACCGCCTGTTCAAGCTGGGCTTTGCTGAAAATATCGGTAATCTGTTTGCCGGCATAACTGGCGTGGGTGGGGAATTTCTTTCTTAACCGGGGAAGCTGCTTCAGCAAATCATCCCGCAGCGGCAGGGGATAGCTTTTACCCTGTTTGTAAAAACAAAGGATGGATTCCACCAGCCCGTTCCGGTCAAAATCGGAAACATAGAGGGTGACCGGTTCCGTTGGAGAGGCTTTCAGTTTGGTGTTCTCCCCCAGGTTGCCGGCAACCAAATCGAGGTAGCCGTCGCCATTCAGGTCATCGACAATCAGACGGTTCCACCAGCCATTGGTGTTTGCCAGCCCAACCGGGTCGGTCACATTCACCAGGCTGTCGCCGGTGTTTTGAAGAATGGTCACCGGCATCCATTCCCCGGTAAGCGCCAGGTCCGGATCCCCATCTTTATCATAGTCAATCCAGCGGGCATCGGTAACCATTCCGACGTTTTCCACCGCTGAGGAAAATTTTTTGGGGGCGATGGAGAAATGCCCCCTGCCGTCATTTTCCAGCAGATAGCTTGTGGGGGTTAGCCCGTATTTCCAGGGGATACTGCGACTGCCCACGAAGAGATCGATATCGCCGTCGTGATCAAAATCCGCTGGCGCGACACAGGAGCCGCTGGCAAACAGTTTGGGCAGGGCTTTTACCGAGCGGGTGAATTTCCCATGCCCCCGGTTGATATAAAGCCGATCCCGCAATGCCGGTGAACGGGTGGAATATTCATTGCCGCCGCTGACCACATACAGGTCCAGATCACCGTCGCCGTCAGCGTCAAAGAAAGCCGCATCCACGTCTTCGGAGACTTTTGCTTTCTCGAACACCTCCTCACTGACACTTTGGAAATCGCCGGCAGCTGTTTGTAAAAACAATTTCCCCGCTGATCCCTTGGCACCGCAAAAATATAAATCTACCCGCCCGTCGTTGTTGACATCCCCTCTGGCAACCCGGGGTCCTTCGGTGGATAATTTATGGGGGATAAGCTGTTCGCGCTGAAAATCCACAAATCTGTTTTCGATGTGATGGTATTGCAGGGGGAAGCGGTCGCTGATATCCCGGAACATGGGCGCCGGCTTCTGCCGCTCATTGGGATCATGGTCAACGGTGGCGGGTAAAGCATCCTTTTGCTCTAAGGTGATCTGTAGATCGGCGGCAATTTTCGAAACGACGGTGCGGCGACCGTCCGGCCAATCGACAATCAGGGTATCCACCATCGTGTTCTTCCCCAGACCAAAGGTGAGAACATAATCCACCGAAGATTCGAAGCCTCTCATGGGCATCTGTTCCAGCACTATCTTTTTCCCATTCTTAAAACGGGCAGTAACTTTTGCACCGATGGCAAATGTATTTTTCCCTTCCCCCACTAATTTCACTTTTAGATAATGATGGTCGGTCAAAGAATCGGCTTCATTGCGATAGATAAATGCCAGACCGCTGATGTTGTTAATTACCAGGTCGTTATCACCATCGTTATCCAGATCGCCGTAAGCAGTGCCATTGGAGAAACTCAGGGTATCCAATCCCCAGTCGGTTGCCATATTGGAAAAGGTTAAATCCCCATTATTTCGAAAGACGTAATTGCGGAGCGGGGTGGAGGGCATCTTTTTTATCAATTCCGGAAAATTGATGCGTTCGCCCTGCAAAATCTGACGGATGTTCTCTTTGCGCATTAAAAAACTCAGGTAATCCTGATCGGTAACATCCCGAAACACGCCATTCGAGACAAAGATATCTTTCCAGCCGTCATTGTTCATATCCAGAATAATGGCGCCCCAACTCCAGTCGGTGGCAAATACACCTGCCAGCGGGGCAATGTCACTAAACGTCATCCCACAACCGGGAGTAAAGCCGTTGTTTAACTGAAGCACATTTTGCGACACCTGGTAGTAATATCCCCACTCCACTTCTTTTTCAAGGAAGTCGAAGGTGTCGAAGGTAAAGGTGGTTTTCAGCCGGTAATCATCTTCCGGGAGCATATCGGTGGAAAAAATATCCATCAAGCCATCGTTGTTGAGATCGGCAATATCTGCCCCCATAGAAGAAAGCCCACAGTGCCGAACCATTTTTTCCAGGCTCTCGGTGAAGGTGCCGTCATGATTGTTCAGGTAAAGGTAATCACGTTCGAAAAAATCGTTTGCAATAAAGATATCCAGCCAGCCATCATTATTGATATCGCTGATCGAGACGCCCAAACCGAAGGCAATCACACTGCCATAGATACCGGCAGCATCACTGACATCAACAAATTTGCCATTATCATTCCGGTACAAATGATCCCCGCCGCCGGATACGTCTCGCTCCGGGCGTAAATTTTTGGAAAGGTTAAAGGTGCTAATGG